>WJIQ01000009.1 GCA_014730255.1 bacterium
AGTTTGATCTGATATATGCCGCGCGACGAATAGTTTTTGAGACGTCGGATGTAGAATCTTCGAATGCGTCGCGGACTCTACTCCGATGCGACGAGGTGTTCAAACAAAAAATTTGTTTCCCGGGACGATGCGTGGATCCCTTGCGTCGGCGCAGGGAAGCGCAAGGCGGGTCAATGGACGTTTTGATAACGAGTTGTCGCGGCGCGTGCGTCGATCCTGTCCGATCGGACGTCGAGAAGAATCCGATGGCATCCGGACAGATCAGTCGCGCGAACCGTCGCTCGCCCAGGCCAGCGCACGGGTCCAGGCCTGATCGAATCCCAGGCCACCGGGAACGGCCACCCGTGGGGAGAGCTCGTGACCCCGGTCGGCGAGCACGGAGCGCATCAGCCTTCCCTGATCGCCCGGGCCGATCTCGTCGGGGAACCAGATCCAGCCGACGGGGAGCTCGGCAGGCAAACCGGACAGCCGGGTGACGATCGCGTCGCGGTCGAGGTCCGGGTACGGGCGGAAGTTCATGCCCGTGATCGCCAGCACGCCCGCCAGCTCGTCGGGCCGGTCGGTGGCCAGCTCCAGGGCGGTGGCCGCCAGCAGGTCGACGCCCGCCAGGTGGATGCGACGCGAACCGAGGAACTCCCGCGTCCAGTCGAGCAGGCGGCCAGCCGTCGACCGGGCGAGCTCGGGATCATGGTCGGGCGGCAGATGGGGCACCACGAGCACCACGGGCGCCGGCGCTGCACCCTCGGCCAGCTCGGCCAGCAGGCGCGGCGCCCGGCTCACGGCTCGCTCGGCTGCCCCCGGCGCCCGGGCCAGCAACACGACCACCCGGCTCGCGTCGCCGTGCTGCCAGCCATCCGGTAGCGACAGGCTGCACGCCAGGGGCGGTGCAATGTCCTCGCCGGGCACGATCGCCAGGTACGTTCCGCCGGCGGGCACGCTGGTGCCGCGCCTGTCGACCGAGGCGAGCATCGCCTCCAGCTCGGCCACCGTCGTGCCCAGGGCCGCGACCGATCTTCGCGGGTGGCGCCCGGCGAGCTCGCCGACGATGGCCGCCTCGCGATGGCGGAGCGAGGGCCGTTCCCTCGCCGGTGCGGCGTCGATGCGCTCGTCCACCGACCGCTTCCAGCCATCCGGCAGCACCACCAGCGTCCGCTCCCAGGACGCGAGGCCGCGCTGGCCGCCCACGCCGAGGCTGATCCCCAGCCGCGCAGGTCCGGCCAGCGGGGGGGCCGGGACCGTCGTCGTCATCCGACGTCCGTCGAGCGGCCGGTCGGCGTCATGGACGATCTCGCCGTCGGGTCCGCGCAGCACGAGGTGGAGTTCGGCGTCCGCACCGGGGGTCGAGAGCGTCGCGGCCACCGTCACCTCGGCCGACCCGTCGCGCACGACGAGATCGTCGACCCGCGCGGCGACCGCCGGTCCGTCGTCTCGCCAGCGCACGACGAGCGGCACGCCACGGCGCCATTCGCGGTCGGCGCGGCCGAGGCCGGGATCGTCGATCAGTGCCGCGACGCCGGGCTGGTCGGCATGTCCGAGGACATGGGCGACGTTGACGAGCAGGGTGTCGTCGGCCAGGGGATGCAGCGTCCCGCACGCCTCCCAGGGCAGACGCAGGGTCAGGCGGAGGCGGCCGCGGCCATGGTCGACGCGCATCTTCGGGCTCAGCTCGGCCAGCGGCTGCCAGCGATGGCCCAGGCGCCGGGCCCCGACCGGCAACCGCTGCTGCCAGCCGAACCCGAAGTCGTGGTGCAGCCGCGCCTCGCCGGGACTGGCCGGCAGGCCCACCGTGAGCAGCACGCCGCTGCCTCCGGACTGCCAGGGTGGGGTGGGGGGCAGGCGATCGCCGTCGAGCAGGATCTCGGCGTCGAGACCGTCGGCGTCCACGCGAAGCCGCCACTCGGCCTCCGGCGGGGTCAGCCCGCCCTGGCGGTCTCGTAGCCGCATCGTCGCGCTCCAGCGGCCGGCCTCGAGCATGAGGGCGCGGTCCTCGGCGCGCGCGGCCAGTCCGTCCCGCCATGCCGACCGCAGCTCCCGGTAGGTCGCGGTCTCCCGCAATGGCGCCAGCTCGGGGTCGTCGTCGGCGTGCCGGAAGTCGTCGTACCCCAGCTGCACCGCGCGGGCGAACGCCTCCTCGCCGCGCGCGAGGTCGCCCACCTGGGCCTCGAGGCCGGCGAGGTTGTACCAGGCGCCGGTCAGGTCGCCGCGCACCTGCACGAGCTCGCGAGCGGTCCGCAGCGCCGCCTGGAGGTCATCGTCGGCGAGCTGGCGTCCCAGCCGCTCGATCAGCTCCTGATCGGTCGCGGCGGACGCCGGCACGGCGGCGGTGACGGCGACGACGACGGCGACGATCATGATCGCGGGCAGGCCGGTCCAGCGGGGCATCGGATCTCCTCGGGTTCGGACGGGACGTTTCGCACCGGGCGCGGTCGTGATAATCTATCGCCCGCCCGTCTGGAAAGATCAAACGGCGCCCGGAGTTCCGCACCCGGCGCGCGACCCGGAGGACCCCGATGCTCGCGACCCTGCTGCTCGCCGCCCTGCTCGCCGTTCCCGGCCCCGAGGCCCTCGACGCCGCCGACACGTCCGGACCGGCCGATCTGGTGCTCCGGGGCGGTCCCGTGGTGACCATGCTCGA
>WJIQ01000010.1 GCA_014730255.1 bacterium
CCTCGAGCGCGGTCAGACCGCCGCCGTCGTGGTCATCGATCGCGCCGGCCAGGCGGGTCTCGATCCCGACCAGGCCCGACCCGGGCAGGTGGGCCGCGACGGGACGTCGATCGCCTCCATGGCCGGCATGCGGCGCGCGCTCGACGGGGTCGACCTCGCGACCGTGCCCGTGCACGTGGAGTCGGGCTCGGCGGCGCTCACCTACGCCGCGGTGCTGGTGGCGCTGGCCCGCGAGCAGGGGGTCGATCCGGCCAGTCTGCGCGGCAGCGTCGGCCTGGACCCCATCGCCGGACTGGCCGAGCACGGCCAGCTGCCGCTCTCGCTGGCGCAGGCCTACGACGAGCTCGCCATCCTCACCGGCTGGGCGGTGGATCACGCGCCCGGGCTGATGACCGTCTCGGCCGCCGGCCACGTCTACCACGACGGCGGCGCGAGCGCGGTCGAGGAGCTGGGTATCACGCTGGCCGTCGCGGTGCATCACCTGCGGCAGCTCGAGCAGCGCGGCCTGGACGTCGCCACCGTCGCGCCCCGCATCCGGTTCGGCTTCTCGGTGGGCACGCACTTCTTCATGGAGATCGCGCGGCTGCGCGCGGCGCGCCTGTTGTGGTCGCGTATCGTGGCCGCCGCCGGCGGCGACGACCAGGCCCAGCGCATGACCATCCATGCGCGCACCAGCCGTTTCACCAAGACGGTGCTCGACCCGCACGTGAACATGCTGCGCACGACCACCGAGGCCATGGCCGCCATCTTCGGCGGCGTCGACAGCCTGCACGTCGCGCCGTTCGACGAGCCGCTGGGTCTGCCCGACCAGTTCAGCCGGCGCATCGCCCGCAACACCCACCACATGCTGCGCGAGGAGAGCCACCTCGACCTGGTGGTCGACCCGGCCGGCGGCAGCTGGTTCGTCGAGTCGCTCACCCACGAGGTGGCCGAGGCGGCGTGGGAGGTGTTCCAGGCCATCGAGCGGGTCGGCGGCATCGTCGAGGCGCTCGCCGGGGCCAACGTGCAGGCCATGATCCTGACGTCGGCCGAGCAGCGCCGCAAGGACCTGGCGCGCCGCAAGGACGTGCTCGTGGGCACGAACCTCTATCCCAACCCGACCGAGAAGCCGCTCTTCGGACGCGAGGTCGACCACGAGGCGCTGCACGCGCGCCGCGCCGAGGTCATGCAGAAGCTCCGCGCGAGCGACGATCAGGGCGCCAACCTGACGGTCATGCAGAAGCTCGACTCCATGCTCGGCGGTCAGGGGCCGGACGTCTTCGAGACCATCGTCGAGGCGGCGGCCGCCGGCGCGACCGTGGGCGAGCTGAGCCGCACCTTCCGCCACGATGCCGACCCGCAGCTCACGGTCGAGCCCATCCGGCCCTGGCGGGCGGGCGAGATGTTCGAACAGCTGCGCGCGGCGGTCCGCGCGCACGGCGATGCGAAGGCCACGACCGTCTTCTGCGCGAACCTGGGCAACGTGGCGCGCTACATGCCGCGTCTGGACTTCACGCGCGGCTTCTTTCAGGTCGGCGGCTTCGCCGTCGAGTCCGACCGCTACTTCGCCAGCGCGGAGGAGGCGGCCGAGGCGGCGACGCTGAGCGGGGCGCACACCGCGGTCATCGTCGGCACCGACCAGACCTACGCCGAGCAGGCCGTCGACGCGGCGCGCGCGCTGAAGGCCGCCGGCGTGGCGACGGTGATCCTGGCCGGCGCGCCGGGCGACCTCGAGCCGGCGCTGACCGACGCGGGGGTCGACACGTTCATCTCGATCCGGAGCGACTGCCACGCCGTGCTCCGCGATCTCGCCGCGAGCAAGGAGGTGACGCTGTGAGCCGGATTCCCGACTACACGACGATCGACCTGGATCTGAAGGCCACCGGCGATCGCACCGTGTGGAGCGAGCGCGTCCGCGCCGCCGGCCTCGACCCCGAGGTCACCTGGCGCACCAACGAGCAGATCGAGGTCGGTCCGCTGTTCGACGCCGCGACCTACGAACGGCTCGAGCACGTCGATTACGTCGCCGGCCTGCCGCCCTTCCTGCGCGGCCCCTACGCCACGATGTACGCGCTGCGTCCGTGGACCGTGCGCCAGTACGCCGGGTTCTCGACGGCCGAGGAGTCGAACGCCTTCTACCGCCGCAACCTCGCCGCCGGCCAGAAGGGCCTCTCGGTGGCCTTCGACCTGGCGACCCACCGCGGCTACGATAGCGATCATCAGCGGGTCGTCGGCGACGTCGGCAAGGCGGGCGTGGCCATCGACTCGGTCCTGGACATGAAGACCCTCTTCGAGGGCATCCCGCTCGACCAGATGTCGGTGTCGATGACCATGAACGGCGCGGTGCTGCCGGTGATGGCGTTCTACATCGTGGCCGCGATGGAGCAGGGCGCGAGCCTGGAGCAGCTCACCGGCACGATCCAGAACGACATCCTCAAGGAGTACATGGTCCGCAACACGTACATCTACCCGCCGGACTTCTCGATGCGGATCATCGGCGACATCTTCGAGTACACCTCGCAGAACATGCCGCGGTTCAACTCCATCTCCATCAGCGGCTACCACATGCAGGAGGCCGGCGCGACGGCCGACCTCGAGCTGGCCTACACCCTGGCCGACGGCCTGGAGTACGTGCGCACGGGCGTGGACGCCGGCCTGGACATCGATGCCTTCGCCCCGCGCCTGTCGTTCTTCTGGGCCGAGGGCATGAACTACTTCATGGAGATGGCCAAGCTGCGTGCCGGCCGCGTGCTCTGGGCCAAGATCATCAAGCGGTTCGACCCGCAGAAGCCCAAGTCGCTGGCGCTGCGCACGCACAGCCAGACCTCGGGCTGGTCGCTGGCCGAGCAGGATCCGTTCAACAACGTGGTGCGCACCTGCGTCGAGGCCATGGCCGCCGCGCTCGGCCACACGCAGTCCCTGCACACCAACGCCCTGGACGAGGCCATCGCCCTGCCCACCGACTTCTCGGCGCGCATCGCCCGCAACACGCAGCTCTACCTGCAGGACGAGACGAAGATCTGCCGGGTGGTCGATCCCTGGGGCGGCAGCTACTACCTCGAGAGCCTCACCGATGCGATCATGCACAAGGCGTGGGCGCACATCGAGGAGGTCGAGGAGATGGGCGGCATGGCCCGGGCCATCGCCGGCGGCCTGCCCAAGCTGCGGATCGAGGAGGCGGCTGCACGCCGGCAGGCGCTGATCGACAGCGGCCAGGAGACCATCGTCGGCGTGAACCGGTACCGCCTCGATCGCGAGGATCCGCTGGAGATCCTCGAGGTGGACAACGCCGAGGTCCTGCGCCAGCAGGTCGAACGGCTGCAGGCCCTGCGCGCCGAGCGCGACACCGCCGCGGTGGAGTCGGCACTCGCGGCGATCACCCGCTGCGCCGAGACCGGCGAGGGGAACCTGCTCGCGCTCGCGGTCGAGGCGGCCAGGGTGCGCGCCACCCTTGGCGAGATCAGCGAGGCCTGCGAGAAGGTGGTCGGCCGTCACAAGGCCGAGGTCAAGACCATCAGCGGCGTCTACAGCGCCGAGTTCGGGGAGGACAACGCCGTGAGCGAGGTCCAGCGGATGATCGCCCAGTTCGAGGAGCGCGAGGGGCGCCGGCCGCGCATCATGATCGCCAAGATGGGCCAGGACGGGCACGACCGCGGCGCCAAGGTGGTCGCCACGGCCTACGCCGACCTGGGCTTCGACGTCGACGTCGGCCCCCTGTTCCAGACCCCGGAGGAGACCGCCCGCCAGGCGGTCGAGAACGACGTGCACATCGTGGGCATGTCGTCGCTCGCCGCCGGTCACAAGACGCTCCTGCCGCAGCTCGTGGAGGAGCTGCGCAAGCTCGGGCGCGAGGACATCATGGTGATCGTGGGCGGCGTGATCCCGCACCAGGATTACGACTTCCTGCGCGAGCACGGCGCGGCGGCGATCTTCGGACCGGGCACGGTGATCCCCGAGGCGGCGAAGGTGATGATCGAGGAGCTGAATCGGCGGCTGGGGTACGAGGGGTAGCGGCGCGGTCCCGATCGCATCCGGGCGATCGGGGGTTGGCAACGGGCCTCGAAAGCGTCATGATCTCGGGGTATCAATTCGTGCCCGGAGGTCGCGATGCGCGTCGACTGCTGTTTCCGCCCCGGTTTCTACCAGTCCCGCCGCGGGATCCGGGATCGCGAGCAGGATCGCCTCGATGGCGCGCCGGAATACCTGCGCATCCCCGCCCGGGAGCCGTTCTTCGTCTCCGGCGCCACGCACGACCTCGCCGGCGGCGTGCCGTGGATCGTGCTGACGCCGCTCTTCGCCGACGGCCTTCCGCGCTACGTCAACCAGCACCCGAAGGGCTACCACTCGGACATGTTCGAGCGGCTCGTCGACCGCGTCGTCGTCGCCCTGGTCTCCGCCGAGCCCGACCGTCCGGTCAGCGAGGACGTCCGGGCCTATCTCGAGGCGGCCGACCTCGGCGCCGAACCGGCGAACCGGTCGCCGGTGTCCGCAGAGCCCAGCGTGTTCGAGACCGCGCTCGTGCACACGTCCACATTGCATCCCGATTTCCAGACGCTGCCCGAGGACCGCGTCGACCGGCTCGGCCAGACCTACTGCTTCGAGTCCGGGCCCGCGGGCGAGGCGTCGTGGGGCGAGGCTTGCGACCAGCCGGTGATCGGTCACCGCTACCGCGTCGTCGAGCAGTGGTGGGTGCCGGAACCGGATCAGCGGATCAACCGGTCGGTCTACCGTCTGCAGGACCTGGCCGACCGCGACCGGCTCGTGCTGGCCACGCTGACCGGCCTGCAGGGGTACGCCCGTCGGATCGGTTGATCCGGACCGGCGAGGCGATCCCGGCCATCCGGGCTCCGAGGTCGGCCCTCAGTCTTCCGGAGCGACCCGCTTGCCCCCGAACCACGCCTCGACCAGCAGGTCCTCGAAGATCATCGTCGACGCCGAGCGCGCCACGCCCCGGAACTGTCCGGTGATCCCGCCCGCGCCGATGGTCGCGGTGAACGTCGTACCCTCGCCGAGGATGAAGATGTCGTCCATGGGGCCGAACCAGTCGTGCACGAAGTGGACGAACGCCTGGTTGGCGGCCGCGGCCTCCTCGACGTGGTCGTCGGCGAGGTAGCCGCTGAGCGTGACCGTGCCGTCGGCGTCGATGGTCGCGGTGTTCATGAAGTACACCAGGTTGACCGAGTCGCCGGTCTCGGC
>WJIQ01000108.1 GCA_014730255.1 bacterium
AGGAGTGACGCGTCATGCTCAGGTCCCTGGCTCGTGTTCTCGTCGTGGCGACCCTGGCCGCCCTCGCCGTGCCCGTCTTCGCGCTGGCCGCCGACCAGCCCATCCCCCTCGACCGCGACGGGCTGCCCGCCTGGGAGGTCCGCGAGTGGACCGATCTGCCGGTGCGGTTCGAGGTGGCCGACGCGGCTGCGCTCGAGCGGCTGTTGCAGACCGTGCCCCTGGCTGCGTTCTCTCGCGAGGACGTCCGGCCGGCGCACCGCGACCCCAAGCGCCCGGGCCTGGTGGTCGAGACCCGCGTGACCGAGGCCGAGCTGACCGCGCTCGAGCGCGCCGGCCTGCGGCCCGAGCGCCTGCGCGACGTCTTCCGCGAGAACCGCGAGGCCGCCGAGCGCCTGTGGGCGGACATGTACGCCGGCAAGGCCGTCGGGGTGCGCACCGATCCGTTGAACTACGTGCCGACCAACGACCAGCTGGGCCAGATGCTGCAGCAGCTGGCCGCCGATCACCCGGGCCTGGCGTCCTACTTCACCTGGGGACAGTCGGTGCAGGGCCGCACGCTGCACGGCCTGGTGATCAGCGACAACGTCGACCAGAACGAGGTCGAGCCGGAGATCCGCTACTCCTCGACCATGCACGGCGACGAGATCGTGGGCCTGGTGCTGACCGTGAACCTCGCCTACTACCTGCTCGAGCACTACCAGGAGCCGGGCTACGAGGACGTGACCGAGATCGTCGACACCTACGAGCTGCACCTGATGCCGGGGCACAATCCCGACGGGACGGCGGCCGGCCAGCGCTACAACGCCAACGGCGTCGACCTGAACCGCAACTTTCCCGAGCCCTCGGGCACCCACCCGATCACCGAGCGTGAGAACCTGGCGTACATCGCCCACGCCCTCGACAACCACTTCGTGGTGAGCCTGAACTACCACGGCGGCGCGCTGGTGATGAACTACGTCTGGGACTACACCTACACCCTCGCGCCCGACAACGACGCCTGCATCGAGATGTGCCTGGACTACTCCGAGCTCAACCTGCCGATGTACAACGGCAACTGGGACCAGGGCATCACCAACGGCGCGCAGTGGTACCGCGTCGATGGCTCGGTCCAGGACTGGAGCTACGACCAGACCGACTGCATCGACACCACCTGCGAGGTTTCCAACGTCAAGTGGCCGTCGAACAGCTCGCTGCCGGGCTTCTGGGACGACAACCGCGAGTCGATGCTCGCCTACATGCGCACCACGCTCATCGGGACGATCCACGGCGTGGTGACCGACGCGGAGACGGGCCTGCCGCTCGATGCACGGATCTCCCTGGTGGGCAACGAGAAGCCCACGCACACCGATCCCGAGAACGGCGATTACTACAAGTACGCCGCCAGCGGCACCTACGACGTGGTCTTCGAGGCCACCGGCTACGCCACGCAGACGATCACCGGCGTCGATCACACCTGGGGCGAGGGCACCGAGCTCGACGTGGCGCTCCAGCCCGTGGGCACCGGCGAGATCCACGGCACGGTGACCGACCTGGCGGGCGAGGGTCTCGACGCGACGGTCGAGCTGTACAGCTGGCCGCAGAACGAGCTGGTCGCCACCGCCACGGCCGATGCCGCCAGCGGCGGGGCCTACGCGATCGAGATCTTCTACGGCGACTACACGGTGACCGCCATCGCCGAGGACCACTTCCAGGAGTCCGTGCAGGTCACCGTGGGCGAGACGCCCGTCGAGGTGAACTTCGAGCTGGGCGGGGCGATCACCATCAACCCCATCGCCGTCGGCTTCGAGTCGGGCATCGACCCGTTCAGCGGCGACTGGTTCGTCTCCGGTCCCGGGTTCCAGAGCGACCACGCGCTGACCGACAGCGAGGGCAGCTATCCGCACAACGCCGACCTGATCGCCGAGGCGGATCAGGCGCTCGACCTCGTCGACGTCATCGATCCCACGGTGACGTTCATGGCGCGGTGGAACATCGAGAGCACCTACGACGCGGTGTTCTTCGAGATCTCCACCAACGGCGGCGCCAGCTGGACGCCGATCGAGGTGCCGGGCTACACCGAGCCCGCCACCGGCAGCGGCGTGCAGGAGCCCGCGGGCGTGCCCGTGTTCGACGGCAGCCAGGCCACGTGGGTCGCGTGCGAGGTCGACCTCTCCGACCACATCGGCGAATCGGACGTTCGCCTGCGCTTCCGCCTCTCCAGCGACTACAGCGTGGCCTACGACGGCTTCTGGGTGGACGATTTCCAGGTCACGGCCCTGATCGCGGACGACGTGACCGGTGCCGAGACGCCGGAGGTCGCCGTGCGCCTGCAGGCGTATCCGAACCCGTTCAACCCGCAGACGACCCTGCGCCTGGTGAACCCGCGCACGGGGTCGGTCGAGGTCGCGGTCTACGACCTGCAGGGGCGCCTGGTGCGTACGCTGGTCGCCGGCGACCTGCCCGCCGGCGAGCACACCGTCGCCTGGGACGGCACCGACCAGGGTGGCCGCCGCCTGGGCAGCGGCGTCTACGTGGC
>WJIQ01000011.1 GCA_014730255.1 bacterium
GCGGACGACCGGGAGCTGGGCGGGAGCGACGACGACGGTCCGGCCCGCGATGCGGTTCTGCTCGCCGAGGAACTCGCGCCCCGCTTGCTCTGCAACGGGGTGGGCCTGATGAGCAATGGCGACTTCCTGCGGGCCGAGGTCGACCTGCAGGCGGCCGGCCTGGAGGCCTCGGGCTTCGCCGAGGGATCGAACCGCCACGGCGGCGACCTGCAGCTGGTGGCGCTGGCCACGCTGAACGCGATCGAGGAGCTCGTGAACGAGCCCCTCGGCCTCGAACTGATCGACCTGAGGCACGAACGCCTCGGGCGGGACGACATCGTCCTGGTGGCGGTCGAGCTGGTGCAGGGACGCCGCGGCGAGCAGCTGTACGGCACCTGCAAGCCCGAGAACAACCTCTACCAGGCGGTCGTCTACGCGGTGCTCGACGCCCTGAACCGACGGCTCGAGATGATGCTCTTCAACGTCGTGGACGAGGCCGAGGCCTAGGCCGGCCCCCCACGACGGCGACCCGGACGGACGCCGCCCGGCGGGCGAGCGCCAGGAGGAGATCGGAACCGGCACCGAAAAGGAACGCCACGAAGCGGAGCAGCAGAGCGGAGCGCCTCACTGCAACAGCAAGTCCAGCATCGTTGCAAGATCCGGTACGGATTGGAGGTGTCACCATGATCGATTGGCTGCTGAGCCTGTTCTCGAAGTTCGAGTGGTAGACCCCTTTTCGCGTGCCGGTTCCTCGATTCCCCCGCCCGTTCGTCGCCTCACTCGCACCGCTGATCCACCTGCATCGACGCGCGCCGCCGCGACGTCGGCGACCGCACGACCACGGACTTGCATTGGCGACCGACTCCCGCTAGTCTTCTTTTGCTCAAGTCAACGGTCTCGCCCGCCGATCATGCCCAGGACCCGCTGGCCGCGTCGCCGACGCGCGCATCCCGGGCACGACTCCGACGCGATAGAGAGGCGCGGCTTGGACACGCAACGCGATCGACGCAAGCGCTGGCTGTTCCACGTCGTCTACTGGGCGTTCATCCTGGTGGGCTATGGGTTCATGGCCTATGTCGTCCGCCAGCACGACACGGCCTCGCTGCCCTGGCTGGCGATGGTGGCGTTCTTCGTGTTCCTGCTCCTGGCCGACTCCCGGCTCGGGGAGTCGCAGGTCAGCGGCGGGCGCGTGATGTCGTCGAAGAGCATCGTGCTCTCGTCCATCGCGCTCTTCGGGGCAGCGCCCGCGCTGGTCATGGAGGCCATCTCCGCGCTGGTCCGGGGCTTCGTCTTCCGGCACACGACCCCACGCAAGGCGCTCTTCAACTCGGCCATGCTGGGCACCGCCGCCGGGGCGGCCGGCCTGACCTACGAGGCGTTGCCGTGGTCGGACGCGTTCGCCGGGCCGGCCTTCTTCGCCCCGCTCGCCGTGGCGATGCTCGTGCACTCGCTGGTCAATCACGTCATGCTCGTGACCATCATCAGCCTGGACGCCCAGGTGCCCATCGAGCGCGTGTATCAGCGGGGATTCTCGTGGTCGCGGCTACGCAGCCTGCTCGACCTGCCGTTCGCCGGCCTGGTCGTGCTGCTCTACATGCAGGCCGGCGCGTGGACGCTGCTGCTGGTGCTGTTCCCCATGCTCGCGCTGTATCAGAGCGATCGGCTCTACCAGCGGAACAAGGAGGCGCACATCAACAGCATCGCCGCGCTGACGACCGCGCTGGAGGCCGACGAGCCGTACACGCACGGGCACAGCTACCGCGTGGCGAAGTACGCCGTGGAGATCGGCAAGTCCCTGGGCATGACCGAACCGGAGCTGGAGACCCTCGAGTACGGCGGCCTGCTGCACGACATCGGCAAGATCGCCATCACCAACGAGATCATCTGCAAGCCCGGCCGCCTGACCGACGCCGAGTTCGAGGTCATGAAGACCCATCCGACCATCGGCGCGGACATCGTCGAGCAGATCCGCTTCCTCTCCGAGGCCACCGACCTCGTGCGGCACCATCACGAGCGCCCCGACGGCCGTGGCTATCCCAACGGACTGGCCAACGGCGAGATCAGCCTCGGCTGCCACATCCTCAACGTCTGCGACGCCTTCGACGCGATGACCAGCGACCGTCCCTACCGCAAGGCCCTGACGGTCGAGCAGGCCATGGAGGAGCTGGTGCGCTTCAAGGGCACGCAGTTCCACACCGAGGTTGTGGACTGCATGCTGCAGCTCTATCATCGTGGCGAGTTCGATTCGCTGCGCGACATGCGCCTGCAGCCGACGCCGCTGGTGATGCCCCCGACCGCGTCCTCCGAGGAGACGGTCCATACCGGCGCCAGCTGATCGCGACACGTCGCCCCTGGCCGACGACCCCGACCGACGCGAGGATCCATGAAGTACGCCGACAGCGGTGTGAACATCGACGCGGCCACGCGCGCGCTCGCGCGGGCCAAGGATGCCGTCCGCAGCACCTGGGACGCGCGGGTCAAGAGCGACGTCGGGGCGTTCGGCGGGCTCTATCAGCCGGCGCCGGGCGAGCCGTATCTCGTGGCCTCGGTCGACGGCGTGGGCACGAAGGTCATGCTCGCCGTCGCCTGCGGCCGCTTCGACACGGTGGGGCAGGACCTCGTCAACCACTGCGTCGACGACATCCTCGTCCAGGGCGCCGAGCCGCTCTTCTTCCTCGACTACTTCGCGACCGGCACGCTGTCCGAGGACGTGCTGCCCGGGGTGCTGGCCGGCTTCGCCCAGGCCTGCCGCGAGAACGGCTGCGCGCTGCTCGGCGGAGAGACGGCCGAGATGCCGGGCGTCTACCGCGAGGGCGAGTTCGACCTGGCCGGCACGATCGTCGGTCGGGTCGCGCCCGAGCACGTGATCGACGGCTCGGCCATCGGGGCGGGGGATCGCGTCTGGGGCCTGCCGAGCACCGGCCTGCACACCAACGGCTACTCGCTGGCGCGCAAGGTCTTGCTGGAGACCGCCGGCCTCGGCCTGGACGATCGGCCCGAGGGGCTCGGGACCAGCCTCGGCGACGCCCTGCTCGCGGTGCACCGCAGCTACCTCGAGGACGTGCGCCGGATCTGGGAGGCGCACGGTCGCCAGGCGATCCACGGCCTGGTGCACGTGACCGGCGGCGGTTTCTTCGACAACGTTCCGCGCATCGTGCCGGACGGACTGTGCGCGGTGATCGACACCGCCGCCTGGCCGGTGCCGCGCCTGTTCGCGCTCATCGCCGAGCACGGCGAGGTCGAGCCGGCCGAGATGTACCGGGTGTTCAACATGGGGATCGGCCTGGCGGTGATCACCCCGCCGACCGTCGACCTCGCCCCGCTGGTGACCGGGGCCCGCCTGATCGGCGAGGTCGCGCGCGGCGACCGGCGCGTCGACGTGCGTCTCTGATCGCCCGGGCGACGGACCCACCTGTCTCACCTGTCTCTGGCCACCTTACGGGTGCGACACCCCGGATCGGCGCTCCGTCGGGGCGCGCGCCCGCGCATGCCCGCCTCGCGGTCCGGATCGCCGTCGCGTGCGACACCTCGCGGCGCGCCGTGGCTGCTGCCCAACCTTCTCGTCTCGCGTCACTTGCCGCGAAACAGCCGCGTTCGGCCCGCCACGGTCCGATTCCTGCGTCCCATGGACCCGTCCCTCCCGTTCGTCACCATCGACGGTTCGCAACCGAGGAGCCCCGCATGCCTGGACCGGACATCTGGTACGAGGAACTCCGTGAGCTGCCGCGCGACGGCAGCCCTGCCGTGGCCTGGGTCGTCCGCCGCGAGGGCGTCGCCCCGGACGCCCCGCTGCAGCTGCTCTGCGGCTGGCATTCGACCGGCGCGCCCGCTCCGTTGCCCCTCGGCCTGGTGCTCCAGGCGCTGCAACGGTCGCGGCCCGCCGAGCAGCACGACGAGAGCCGGAGCCGGCGACCGCCGCTCTGCCTGGCCCAGCCGGTGATCGCCGGCTCGCGCGCCATCGGCGCCGTGGTGGTCGCCGGCACCGCACGCGACCCATGGGCGGATGCCCGGCGGCTGTGGGCCGAGTCGACGGCCGCGCGGCTCGCCTCGGTCCTGCATCAGGCCGAACCGTGGCCCGGGACCTGGCTCGACGTCCAGCCGACCACGAGCCCCAGCTGGCAGGGCCGCCTGTTCGACGACGCGCAGCTGCCGCCGGCGAGGTCGGCGCGACGCGCAGGAGGGCTGCCGTTGCCGAGGCCGCGCTCGCTGGCCGGCCTTCCCGGCGCGGTCGGTCGCAGCGAGGAGCTGCGGCGGCTGGCCGCGCGGGTCGGGTCGGTGGCCGCGAGCGGGGTCAACGTCCTGTTGATCGGCGAGACGGGAACGGGCAAGGAGATCGTCGCGCGGGCCCTCCACGAGGGAAGCGGTCGGGCGCCCGGGCCGTTCGTGGGGCTCAACTGCGCGGCGCTGCCCGACTCGCTGTTCGAGTCCGAGCTGTTCGGGCACCGCGCCGGCGCCTTCACCGGGGCCGCCCGCGAGAAGCCCGGTCTGCTCGAGTCCGCCCACGGCGGGACCTTCTTCATGGACGAGATCGGCGACATGCCGCTGCCGCTTCAGATCAAGCTCCTGCGCGTGATGCAGGAGCGCCGCGTGCGGCGCGTCGGCGAGCTCGACAGCCGGGCGGTGGACATCCGGTTCGTGGCGGCCACGCACAAGAACCTCGCGCGGGAGATCGAGGCGGGGCGGTTCCGCCTCGACCTCTACTACCGCCTCAAGGTGGTCCAGCTCGAGATCCCGCCGCTGCGAGCGAGGCCCGAGGACATCCTGCCGCTCCTGTCGGCCTTCCTGCGGCGTGCCGCTCCGGACCGGCCGGCCTGGCGGATCACCGAGGATGCCATCGCTGCGCTTCACGGCTGGCGCTGGCCCGGCAACGTGCGCGAGCTGGAGAACGAGGCGGCCCGCCTCGTGGCCCTGCATCCGGACGAGCCGGTGATCCGCCGGCGTCATCTCAGCTGGGAGATCCAGGAGAATGCCGGTCCCCGCCCGGCCGATGACGACCTGGGGACGCTTCGGCGTCTGGCCGAGGCGAACGAGGTCCTCGAACGGCACCTGATCCGCAAGGCGATCGCCGCGAGCGCGGGTCGCAAGTCCGTCGCCGCCCGCACGCTCGGGCTCAGCCGGCAGGGCCTGTACAAGAAAATCGCCCGGTACGGCATGCGGGACCTGATCACCTCCGACGACGCGACCGCCGACGAGGAACTCGGCGCGTCGAGCTGACCGGCGCCCGGGGGCTGGCCTCTCGACACCGCGAGGGCGGGAGGCTATGTTGCGCGGCATGAACGAGACCGTCCAGGCCCTGCCGCCGGCCGTGCGCCGGCGACCCGGCGCGCCGACCCTGCTGAGCCTGGCCGCCGGCGTGATGCTGACCACCGCGCTGCCACCGATGCGCGGCACCTCGTTGCTCGCGCCGGCCGCCCTGGCGCTGCTCTTCCACCTGCTCGGTGGTCACCCACGCCCCGGCTGGCTGACCTTCGTGTTCGGCGTCGGGCATGCGGCCAGCCTCATGAGCTGGCTGTTCTTCCTCGACCCGGCCAAGAGCATCCCCACGCGAGCGCTGATCCCGGTGCAGGCCGCCGCGGCGATCCTCTTCGTGGCGGCGCACTACTGGCTGCTCGGGGTGGCGTTCGGCTTCCTGCGCCGACGGCTCGGGCCGCGCCTGCTGCTGGCCTGGCTGCCGGTGCTCTGGGTCGCGGTGGAGCTCGTCCGTTCCCGCGGCGAACTGGCGTTCCCGTGGTGCCTGGTCGGCACGGCCTGGCTGGACACGCCGGTCGCGCCGCTCTTCGCCGCCGCCGGGGAGACCGGCCTGGGGGCGGCGACCGCCGTAACCGCCGCGGCGCTGGTGGCCATCGGCCGGCGGATCGCCGGCGTGCCGGCCGACCGGACCGGCTGGCGGGCCCTGCTGGTCGCGACGGTGCTCGCCTGGGTGCTGCTGTGGATCGGTAGCGCCCCGCGCGGCGCCAGCCTGCCGGACGGTCACCGCACCTCGCCGTTGCCGGTGGCCTGCGTCCAGGCCGACGTCGCCCAGGAGGACAAGTGGGACGACGCCAAGATCGACTCGACGCGGATCCCGTACACCGACCTCACCGCCCGGGCGGCCGGTGATGGTGCCGAGCTGGTGGTGTGGGCCGAGACGGCGGTCCCGGCCTACGTGCGCTTCGATCGTGAGCTGATGCGCTGGCTGCGCGCGGTCGCGAGCGAGAACCGGGTCGCCATCCTCACCGGATTCCCCGATGGCCGGTTCGAGCCCGACCCCGCCGCCGAGAACGAGCGGCGCCTGCTGAAGTTCAACGCCGCCGGCCTCGTCTCGCCGGAGGGCGAACTGCTCGAGACGTATGGCAAGCACCACCTGGTGCCCATCGGCGAGTCGATGCCGTTCCAGCGCTACCTGCCGTGGCTCGGTCGCATCGACGTCGGCCAGGCGGAGTGGACCCCGGGCGCGCCCCCGGGCCCCATGTCACTGCCGACGGACGCCGGCGAGGTCTCCCCGGCCGTCCTGATCTGCTTCGAGGGCGCGTTCAGCCACCTCGCCCGCGGCGCGGTCCGCCGCGGCGCCAACGTCCTGGTGAACATCACCAACGACGGCTGGTTCGGGTACACCGCCGGACCGCGCCAGCACGCGGCGCTGGCCCGCATCCGGGCCATCGAGTGCGGTGTTCCCCTGGTTCGCTGCGCAAACAACGGCATCAGCATGATCTGCGACGCGCAGGGGCGGGTGCTCGATCGCCTGGACATGAACCTCCGGGGCATCGTCGGGGCCTCCATCGATCCGCGTCCGCGCGGGACGCTCTACGCAGAGCTGGGGCGGTGGCCGGTGCTCGCCTTCCTGGCCCTCTGGCTGGTGGTCAGCGCCGCCCTCGCGCGGCGAGACCGCCGGGAGGCGGCATGATCTCGCTGGCGAACATCGCCCACGCCTTCGTCTTCTGCCCCCGCTGCCGGGCGGAGATGGCCGTCGTGGCATCGGGCGGCCGCCCGCGGCCCACGTGCCCGAGCTGCGGGTTCATCCAGTACCTCAACCCCGCACCCGGGGCGGGCGTGATCCTGCGCCGCGGCGCGACGGTCTGCCTCGTGCGTCGCCGGTTCGAGCCCCGGGCCGGGCAGTGGACCCTGCCGACGGGATTCCAGGAGTGGGACGAGGACATCGCCACGACCGCCGTCCGCGAGGCCCGCGAGGAGACCGGCCTGCAGGTCCGGCTGACCGGCCTGTTCGCCGTGCACACCGGCATCCTGCCCCCGGACCGGCCGGTGACGGTCGTCTTCTACGAGGCCGTGGAGTGCGGGGGCGAGCTGCGGGCCGGGGACGACGCGGCGGAGGCGGGGTTCTTCGCCCTGGACGCATTGCCGGGGCGGATCGCCTTCGCCGCCCACCGCAAGGTGTTGCGCGCCCTCGGCGCGCCGCTCGAGGAGGAACCATGACCAGGCGAGCACGGGTGGCGGTGCTGCTCTCGGGCAGCGGGCGGACCCTCGAGAACTTCCTGCGTCACCAGGCGCGCGGCGAGCTCCCCGTGGAATTCGTCGGCGTGGTGAGCAGCCGCGGCGACGTGCGTGGCGTGACCGTCGCGCACGAGGCGGGCCTGCCGGTGACCGTGATCCGGCGGCGCGACCACCCCGACCCGGCGGCCCACAATCAGGCCATCGCCGACTGGCTCGAGCCGCGGGACCCGGAGATCATCGCGCTGGCGGGGTACCTCTGCTACTTCATCCGACCGGCGTGGTTCACCGGCCCGGTCGTGAACATCCATCCCGCGCTACTGCCCCGCCACGGAGGGCAGGGGATGTACGGCGACCGCGTCCACCGGGCCGTCCTCGCCGCGGGCGACCGCGAGAGCGGATGCACCGTCCATCACGTCGACGACCGGTACGACCACGGGGCGATCATCGCCCAGCAGCGTGTGCCGGTGCGACCGGACGACGACGTCGACACCCTCGCGGGCCGGGTGTTCGCCGCCGAATGCGAACTCTATCCCCGCATCCTGGCCGAACTCGCGCGGGAGATCACGGCGACTTGACACGCATGACCGGCGGTCTATCGTGGCCAGGTCACGCCATCACGACCTGTGAGGAATCGACATGGAGCAACAGATCCGACAGATCCTGGAGACCATCGGCGAGGACCCCGATCGCGAGGGGCTGCTCGAGACGCCCGAGCGCGTCGCCCGCGCCTATCAGGAGCTGTGCTCCGGCTACGTCACCGACCCCGACGAGATGGTGCAGAAGGCGCTGTTCGAGGCCGAGGGCAAGGAGATGATCGTCGTCAAGGACATCGACTTCTACAGCCTCTGCGAGCACCACATGCTTCCCTTCTTCGGCAAGGCGTCGGTGGCGTACATCCCCAACAACCACATCGTGGGCCTGAGCAAGATCGCCCGGGTGGTCGACGTCTTCGCGCGCCGGCTGCAGGTCCAGGAGCGCATGACGATCCAGATCGCCGAGTGCCTGATGCGCAACCTCGACGCGCTCGGCGTGGCGGTCGTGCTCAAGGCGCAGCACCTTTGCATGATGATGCGCGGGATCCAGAAGCAGAACTCGTTGGCGGTGACCAGCGAGATGCTCGGCGCGTTCGAGAAGCACAGCAAGACCCGTGCGGAGTTCCTGCGGCTGATGCGCGAAGAGGTCTAGCCCGGATCACATCAGGGCGCCGGCGTGGAGCGCGACGGCGACGACCAGGCTCGTCGCGAGTTCCCAGCGTCCGGTCCGGGCCAGCACCTCGTTGAGCGTCGGCGAGATGGGCGTGCGCAGGTAGGACCGCAGCAGGGGCCAGCTGAGAGGAACCAGCGCCAGGGCGGCCGCGGCCAGCGGCCGGTCGGCCAGCCAGGCCACCGGTCCGGCGAGCAGGTTACCCACCAGCACCAGCGCCAGCGGCAGGCGCCGCGCCCCGCGCTCGCCCAGCCGCACGGCCAGCGTGTGCTTGCCGGCGCCGGCATCGCTGTGCAGGTCGCGCAGGTTGTTGGTCGCCATGATCGCGGCGGCGTGCAGGCCCGGGATCAGGCCGGCGAGCCACGCGACGCCGGTCGGCCAGCCCGCCAGCACCGCGAACGTGCCGGTCGTGGCGACCGGACCGAAGAACACGAGGGCGGCCGCCTCGCCGAGGCCCAGACGGGCCAGTGGCAGGGGGCCGGCCGTGTAGGCGACCGCACCGGCGAGGCACGCCGCGCCGAGGCCCAGCAGCCACCATCCCACTACGGTGGCGACCCACATGCCGATCAGCGTGCCCACCGACAGGCAGAGGCTCAGGCCGGCCAGCACCGCGTCCGGGGACAGGAGGCCCGCGTGGGTCACCCGCAGCGGTCCGAGGCGCCCCGGCTGGTCGACGCCGCTGCGGGCGTCGAAGTAGTCGTTGGCCAGGTTGGCGGCGATCTGCAGGACGAGGGCGACGGCGAGGCAGGCGAGGGCGAGATCCCAGCGTACGGACGTCTCGAGCGCGGCGACGGCCACGCCCAGGATCACCGGTGCGGCGGCGGCCGGCAGCGTCTTCGGTCGCACCGCGAGGATCCAGGCGCCCGGCGTGCCTGGCCGGACCGTCGACTCGTTCATGGGATCAGGTGCCAGCCCTCGACGTCCCCGTCCGGGGCGGTGACCGCCCACCGGAAACGCTCGAGATCCGGACGGGGCCGTCGCTCCCAGCGCCAGGTGCGTCCGCCCCAGCAGTCGATCAGCCAGAGCGACCGGCGGTTGCTGACGATCTGGTAGCGCGGCTCGCGATCGGTCGCCTCCGGGGTGATCGCCTCGCAGGGGACGGTCTGCCAGATGCGGTCCTGGCGGTCGTAGCGCCAGGTCTGGCCGGTGACCCGGTCGAGGCGGATCTCGAGGTAGGTGGCGTCGTCGTGTGCCTCGACGACCGTGTAGCGGCCATCCGGGGGCAGGTCGGTGGCGCGGCGCGGCTCGTCCTGGGCGGCGGCGCTGGCGACCAGGACGGCGACGAGCGCGATCGCCGCGGGGAGGATGCTTCGGGGCATGACCGACCTCCTGGACGGTGGGATGGGCCCGCCCATCTCCAGGCGGGCCCGCGATGGCGGTCTAGAGGCCCTTCTCGGCCAGCCAGCGCTCGCACTCGATGGCGGCCATGCAGCCGGTGCCGGCGGCGGTCACGCCCTGCCGCCAGACGGGGTCCTGCACGTCGCCGGCTGCGAACACGCCCTCGACCGAGGTCATGGTGCGGTCGGCCGCGGTCAGGATGTAGCCGTTCGCATCGAGCTCGAGCTGGCCCTCGAGGAACCCGGTGTTGGGATCGTGGCCGATGGCGATGAAGCAGCCGAGACAGGGCACCTCGAGGTCCGGCTCGCCCTTGGTGCTCTCGAGCAGGACGCCGCGCATCATGCCGTCGTCGTCGGCGAGGTACTCCTTGACCACGCGCGACCACGCGATCTCGATGTTGTCCTTGTCGAAGGCGCGCTGCTGCATGATCTTCGACCCGCGCAGTTCGTCGCGCCGGTGCACCATGGTGACCTTCTTGCAGATGCCGCTGAGGTACGTCGCCTCCTCGAGCGCGGTGTCGCCGCCGCCGACGACGACCACCTCCTGATCCTTGTAGAAGAACCCGTCGCAGGTCGCGCAGGCGGACAGTCCCTTGCCGTGGAACGACTCCTCGCCGGGCAGGTGCAGGTAGCGAGCGGTCGAGCCGGTGGCGATGATGACCGCCGGGACCTCGTGCTCCTCGTCGCCGGCGACCACCCGGAACGGCGGCCCCTGGCAGTCGATGCGATCGACGTTGCCGGACTTCATCACCGTGCCGAACCGCTCGGCCTGGGCCTTGAGCTTGACCATCAGATCCGGACCGAGGACGCCCTCGGGGAAACCGGGGAAGTTCTCCACGTCGGTGGTGATGGTGAGCTGACCGCCGGGCTGCAGACCCTCGTACATGACGTTGGGGATGTTGGCGCGGCTGAGGTAGATGGCCGCCGTGTAGCCGGCCGGGCCGCTGCCCGCGATGATGACCTTGGGGGCCGTCTCGCTCATGAGCTCTCCTGGGTTGAGGTGTTTCGCAACGACGTAACCGTGCATTGGTATCGAAGTTCCGGCAACGTGTCAACCGCCGGGCCGGGCAGGGGGTTCCGCAGCTCGGCGGCGGCCATTCCTCCTTGACTCTCCGCCAAAACCACGTTATTTATAACCGCTTGTGGTTCAAGGCCGACGCCGGGCGTCTCGGGTCGAGACGACGGGTCGCGCCGGTTTTGCAGCTTTCGCCTGAAAGCAACGAAGACGAGAGACGAGATCATGTACGCCGTTGTCAAGATCAAGGGTCAGCAGTTCCGGGTCGAGCCCGGCCACACCCTGCAGGTGCCGTTCATGGAGGGCGACGAGGGCGCCAGCGTCACCATCGACGAGGTCCTGATGCTGGCCGACGGCGAGGACGTCCAGGTCGGAAGTCCGAACGTCGAGGGCGCCACCGTGACCGCGGAGATCACGCGGCATGGTCGCAGCCGCA
>WJIQ01000109.1 GCA_014730255.1 bacterium
ACGCCGTAGTAGTACAGGTCGCGCACGCCCGACCAGTGCCAGACCTGGCCACCGCCCCAGGGCTGCTGCCAGCCCGGATCGTTGGCGCGCCAGGAGAACCACGTCGAGTACGGCGCCTCGTTGTTCGCCGAGGCGACGAACCACGGGTGCTGCGTGCTGCAGTGGTTCATGACGTAGTCGACGATCACCTTCATGCCGCGCGCGTGGGCCTCGTCCATCAGCTGCAGGAAGTCGGCATTGGTGCCGTAGTCGCTCTCGATGGTCCGGTAGTCGGTGGCGTCGTAGCCGTGATAGCTCGGCGACTCCATGACCGGCATCAGCCACAGGGCGGTCACGCCCAGGTCGGTGTCCGTCGCCGGGTCGCCGTCGTTGAGGTAGTCGAGCTTCTGGATCAGGCCCTGCAGATCGCCGATCCCGTCGCCGTCCGAGTCGTAGAAGCTGCGCACGAAGACCTCGTAGAAGACCTGATCGTTCCACCAGTGGGTCTCGCCGAGCGACGGCGGCTCGGGCCCGGTGGGCGGGGCCGAGGGGTCGACCTGGAGCTCCTCGATACGGGCGGCGAGGCCGGCGCGTCCGTCGGGCGTGCCGACGTCGGCGTCGAACTCGGGGTCGACCTCCTGCAGGGCCGCGAGGCTGGCCGCGAAGTCGCCCAGCGCGTAGTGCGCGGTGGCCTCGAGCAGGACGACCTGCGTGTGATCGAAGCGGTCGTCGTGCGCGAAGACCCAGTCCTCGTCCACCTCGGCAGCCGCGTCCAGGCAGGCCTGGAAATCGAGTACGGCGGCCGATGCGAACGCCAGCCCGGCGTGGGTCTGGTCCTCGATGGCGAGCGTGTCCGCCCCGGCGGCCAGCGCCGCCTCGAAGTGGACCACCGACGAGTCGGCCGCGTTCTGGGCCGCGAAGACCCAGCCCAGTCCGTCGTGGGCCTCGGCCGGCAGCGCCATGCGGGCGAGCAGCTCGCGGAACTCGTCCTCGGCGGCGGCCAGATCGGCCTCGGCGTAGGCCTGCCAGCCGGCGGCGAGGACCTCGGCGTCGGACGGACCGGAGGGGTCGTCCGGGACCTGGGGATCGTCGTCACCGGAGCAGCCGAGGAGGATCACGGGAAGAAGCGCGAGCAGCAGCAGCAGTCGAACGATGCGGGACATGGATCGGCCTCCGTGCACGTGGCGGGCGGGACGACCGGCGGAGGCCCCGGGGCCTCCGCCGGCGGAGTGATGGTGATCAGGCCTGCAGCTGCTCGATCCGGGCGGCCAGGGCGGCCCGGCCCTCGACCGTGCCGACGTCGGCGGTGAAATCGGGGTCGAGCTGCTGGACGGCGGCCAGGCTGGCCGCGAAGTCGCCCAGCGCGTAGTGCGCGCCGGCGGTGAGCAGGACGACCTGATCGTGGTCGAACCGGTCGTCGTGCGCGAACACCCAGCCCGTGGAGACCAGGGCCGCCGCGTCGAGGCAGTCCTGGAACTCCAGCGCGGCGGCCGACGCGAAGGCCAGGCCGGCGTGCGCCTGGTCGGCGATGGCGAGGGTGTCGGCCCCGGCGTCCAGGGCCGCGGCGAACTGGACGCGGGACGAGTCGGCCGCGTTCTGGACCGCGAAGGTCCAGCCGAGGCCGTCGCGGGCCACCGCGACCATGGTGCCGCGGTCGAGCAGCTCGCGGAACTTCGCCTCGGCCGTGGCCAGGTCGCCCCCCTCGAAGCCGGCCCAGGCGTCGTCGAGGACCTCCTGATCGGTGTCCGCGGGCGGCGTGGTCGGCCCGTCGTCATCGTCGTCGCTGCTGCAGCCGCCGAGCACGAGGATCGCGAGGATCGCCGGCACGGCCAGGGCGAGCAGCCAGAAGCTGCGCGGGTTCGTCATGACAGCCTCCTCACTTCAGCATCAGCATGCGCCCGGAGAGCGCCTGCCGTGCGGTTTCGAGCCGGTAGACGTAAACGCCCGAGGCGACCGGGCGCCCGGCGTCGTTGCGGCCGTCCCAGACCACGGTGTTCACGCCCGCCGGCCGCGGCGCATCGACGAGCGTGCGCACGAGCTGGCCGCGCACGTCGTACACGCGCAGCCGCACCGGCGCCGACGCGTCGCTCGCGGCGAGGTCGAAGCGGATCTCCGTCGTCGGGTTGAACGGGTTGGGCGCGTTGCCCAGCAGGCGCGTGGCCCGCGGCAGCTGTTCGCCGGGCGCCAGGCGCACCAGGCCCAGATCGGTGACCTCGGCCTCGAGGCGGCCGTCGTCGCCGACGGTGGTCGCGAGCGTCCGCCAGCGGTCGCCCGCGCGCTGCTGGATCACCTGATCGTCACCGGTCGGCTCGATGCGGAGGGTCGCCGGACGCAGCAGCCGCGCTCCCGGCGCGCCGAGCAGCCAGGTATCCTGGCCCAGCTCGGGCCGCCCGGTCCGGTCGGCGACCATCAGCCAGCCGCCCGGCCGCGCGCCGGCGGGCACCTCGAGCACCAGGCGGCCGTCGTGCGAGCGCGCCTCGGCGCCGCCGTCGAGCGACCACACGCTCACCGTGCGTGTGAGCATGGCGTCGGCCGCGGCCACGGTGATCACCAGCTCGCCCGATTCGGACATGACGTGGGCGCCGAACCAGCTGCCGGTCGCCTGCTCCTCGAGCGCGACCGACTCGCCGTTGACCGTGACCTCGACCTCGGGCGTCGCCTCGCGCGCGTTCACCGCCAGCAGGAGGTGCCGGTCGAGCACGACGTTCTGGAAGAGGTTCAGCTGCAGCGGCGGCTCGGCCTGCTGGTAGAGGACGGCCGTGCTGCGCGGCGCGACGTCGATGAGGGCCGGCGAGAACGCCGGGCTGACGTAGGTGGTCAGCACGTCGGTGCCGGCGGTCGTCGCGTCGACCACCTGCGCCCACTGGCCGGCCGGTAGCGCGATCGAGAGCGCCTCGGGCCCGGGGTTGTGGACGATCATCAGGTCGCCCCAGCCGTCCTCGGGCGTCTGGTCGTCGATGGTGTAGGCGATCCCGTCGCCGGTGTCCTCGAGGACGTGCAGCGACGACTCGATCTCGGCCTTGGTCTGCAGCCGCAGCTCGGGCCGTGCCAGGCGCAGGGCGATCAGTCCCTTGTAGTACTCGACCACGTCGTCGTACTCCACGCGGCGCGCCCAGTCGAGCTTGTTGACCTCGTCGTCGGCGTTGTAGCTGTTGCGGATCGTCTCCTCGTCCTGGTCCGGATCGCCCGTGCGCTTGGTGCGCAGGAACTCGCTGCCGGCGTGCAGGAAGGGGATGCCCTGGGCGGTGAGGACCATGCTGATGCCGAACCTGTTCATCCGGATCAGCGTCTCCTCGTCGTGGCCCGGCGGCGGGTTGGTGGGGTTCCAGCGATGGTCGAGCTTGTCCCACCAGGTGTAGTTGTCGTGCGCGGAGATGTAGTTGATGGTCTCCGACGGCCCGTCGGTGAAGTCATTGATCGCGCCCTCGATGCCGTCGATCACGTTGCCCCGCTCGACCACGTCGTTCATGGCGTAGCCGGGGTCGGTCCCGTCGGTCGAGCCGCGGATCGCGTTGCGGATGTTGTCGTTGAAGCAGCCGAAGCCGAGGCCGCGCTGATCACCCTTGCCGGTGAGGATCTCGCCGCCGTAGCCGCCCCACGGCTCGCCGTAGATGATGGCGTGCGGGTTGATGGCCTTGACCTCGTCGGTGATCTCCTCCATGAGGTCGGTGTCGATCAGGCCCATGAGGTCGAAGCGGAAGCCGTCGACCCGGAACTCCTCGACCCAGTACTTGCAGCTCTGCAGGATGAACTGGCGGGCCATGAGCTTCTCGGTGGCGACCTCGTTGCCCACGCCCGAGCCGTTGGAGTAGCTGCCGTCCTCCTCGAGACGGTAGTAGTACTTGGGCACCATCGCGTCGTAGAGCGACCCCTGCGGCCCCACGTTGTGGGTGTGGTTGTAGACCACGTCCATGACGACCTTGATGCCCGCGTCGTGGAAGGCCTTGATCATGGCCTTCATCTCGCGGATGCGCACCTTGCCGTCGTCGGGGTTCGTGGAGTAGCTGCCCTCGGGCGCGTTGTAGGCGTAGGGATCGTAGCCCCAGTTGCGGCTGTCGGGGTCGTTCTCGTCGACGGACGTGAAGTCGTACATGGGCAGGATCTGCACCGTGTTGATGCCCAGGTCGAGCATGTGGTCGAAGCCGGTGGGCTCGCCCTGATAGCTGGTGCCTGGCTCGACCACGCCGAGGAACTTGTGCTTGTTCTGGGCCGACCCGTTCCAGAACTCGCTGGTGGTCACGTCCCGGATGTGGATCTCGTAGACCACGCTGTCCTGGACCGGGAAGCTGGGCCACTCGTCCTGGTCCCAGCCCTCGGGGTCGGTCTCGTCGAGGTCGATGATCTGGCTGCGCTGGCTGTTGCTCGACAGGGCGACCGAGTACAGGTCGGGCGTCAGGTAGGTCTCGCCGTAGACCGTCATCTCGTACAGGTAATACCGGTCCTCGTGGTCGCCGGGGACGGTCACCGCGCGCACGCCGGGCGAGCCGGGCACCGGGTTCAGCGGATAGATCTCGGGAGTCTCGCCGTCGACCGGATACGGGCTGTCGAAGATGTGCACCGAGGCGGCCGAGGCCACCGGGCTCCAGAGCTTGAACGTCGTCGAACCGGGCGTGTAGGTGAAGCCGAGATCGTCGCCGTCGTAGGCGTAGGCCGCATCGTCGAACTCGTGGCGGACGGTCACGGTGTTGCCGCCGACGTCGTCGGTGACCGTGTACGGCGCGGTGATGTCCACCGGCTCGGCCAGGTCCAGCAGCACGACGCGCGGCTCGGTCACGGTGCGGCTCTCGACCGTGACCTCCTGGTCGCCCTGCATGACGCGGAAGGCGTCGATCTGGTCGGCATCACGGGCGAGCCTCAGCCTGATCTGATCGTCGCCGTCGCTGGTCGCGGACATCATGCGCACGTCGGGATTCGGCTCCTCGGTGAAGATCTGGGTGAAGCCCGAGAGGATCCAGATCTCGGGGTGGGTGTCGTAGTCGCCCCAGAACTGATCGGGTCCGGGGTCCTTGATCCCACCGTTGTGGATGATGAAGCCCAGCTCGTTCTCGGGCGCGGAGATCGGGATGTCCCAGTAGACGCCCCAGTCGTCGGTCGCCGTCCAGGGCAACGGGTTGTTCCAGTCGTACTCGACGCCGTCGATCACGAACGTGCCGCCGTCCTCCTGGACGGCGTTCCACAGATGGATCCCCCACCCCGAATAGGCGTCGTCGAAACGGTGGTAGTGGATCCGCAGCGTGACGTCGTCCTGGGCGACCGCGGGCAGGGCCAGGGCGACCGTCAGCAAGAGCAAGCAGAGCCTGCGCATGGGAGGACCTCCGGATGGGTGGCGGGCGATGGCAAGGCGGCCGTGTCGGGACCGGCCATCCTACGGCATCACCCAATATAAGGGAAGGGACAGCCCCCGGCGGGAGCTGCCCCCTCGATGATCGGACCGCGGCTACTTGGCCGGGCAGCCGCCCCAAGGAGCGGTGAAGGTGACGTCCTCGGTACCGACGGTGAACGAGCGGTTGAACCCGCCGAAGCCATCGTCGACGCCGCAATCGGACGGCACGTCCTCATACGTGGCGCCGTCGTGCAGGAACTTGAAGATGACCTCCTCGTTCTGCTCGACCTCCACGGTCACGGCGTAGGTGCCGTCGCCCTGGTCCTCCATCGCGGTCGGGTTGTCGGACCAGCCGTTGAAGCTGCCGCGGACCTGCACCACGTCGAAGTCCTCGTTGTAATCGTTCATGTCGCAGACGAAGGTCAGGTTGACGACCGGCTGCGGGGACGGGATCACGAACTCGGTCGTGCCGGTGACCACGCCCTCGGCATCGACCGAGAAGCTCAGGTTCGGGCCGGGCGGCAGCAGCCAGATGCCGAACTCCGAGCCGTCGTCCTCGATGACGCCCCACTCGTAGTCGCCCTCGGCCAGCCCGGCATCCACGTGCAGATACCAGTACATGCCGTCCGACGAGGAGCCGGTGATCTCGTTGGCCCACTCGTTCATCTCGCCCTTGATCTTGATGTTCTCGTAGGCGGGGTTGTTGTTGATCACCACGAGGTTGAAGCCGGTGCCGGCGGCGGGTTCGACGGTGACCTCGGTGGTGCCCTCGACGCCGCCGCCGTCGGTCACGGTGACGGACTGATCGGTCAGGACGGGCTGCAGCGCCTTGGCCCCATCGTCGTAGTAGATGCCGTACGTGTAGTCGCCGGGGGCCACGTCACTGACGGTCGCCGACCACATGATGCCGTCCTGGGTCATCGCCACGGGCGTGTCACCGGTCAGATCCCCGTTGACGTGGAGATTGTCCCAGTCGCCGACCAGGTCGGTGAGCATGATCTGGACGTCGGCCGTCACGTCGCCCTGGTCGGGGATATAGGGGTCGCCGGCGTCCGTGCAGGCGTGAATCAGCAGCGCCAGGGGCAGCGCGAGCGCGAAGAGCGCGAGCTTCTTCATGGATACTCTCCTTGCGAAATGGACCGGCGTCAGGCGGACCGACGCCTCTCCCGGGGTGGCGGATCTCTGCGCGCGTGAAGGTTAGTCCAAGGTAAGCCGCCACGTCAAGCGGGGTTCGCGCGCTGGCGACGCCGCCCGCGCAGATGCTCGCGAGCCCACGCCGGCACGGTCAGACTCGCGAGCGCGACCACCAGGATCACGGCCCGCGCCCCGATCCCCCACCGCCCGGCGGCCTCCAGATACCAGGGTCTCAGGAAGAGCTGCAGGCCGACGTGCCAGACGAAGACCACGAGCGCGTGCCGGCCGAGCAGCTCGACCCACGGCGACCGCAGCAGGCCGGGCCGGCGCCCCACGACCTGCGCGAGGAGCCAGACCAGGAGGGCGATGTTCACCAGGCGCAGGGGGCCGAGGTTGGCCCGCCCGACGATCGGCCGCTCCAGCGGGAGCTCCGGCAGGCCCACGCCGTGACGGACCAGCATCAGCACCACCGCCACGGCGGCCGCGCTCGCCCACCAGCGCCCGCTGGCCGGCCGCAGCGGCAGCGGCAGACCTCGATGCCAGCGCCAGCCCGCCCAGACGCCGGCGACGAACAACAGCTGCCAGGCCAGCAGGTCGAACTGGTTCGGATGGCCGACGATGCGCCATCCGGCCACCGGGATCACCAGCGTCGGCAGCGCGATCTCCCGGACGTACGGCGCCTGCGCCACGATCCACGCCCCCGCGCTCGCGACCAGGAGCCATGGCGCGCGTCCGGCGCGCAGCGCCCCGAGCACCACCGGGAGGAAGGCCACCATGACCAGGTAGATGGGCAAGATGTCCAGCGGCGGCTGCTGGTTCACCAGGATCAGGCCGCCGACGGCCGCCGCCAGCGCGGCCTCGATCCCACCGGCCGGCCGCTGATCGGGCCAGATCCACCGGTACGCGAACAGACCGCCCACCACGACGGCGTGGTGGGCCCAGAGAGTGGCCAGCCGCCGGCGCAGCCGCTTGCCGAGCTCGCCACGCTCGGCATGCCGCGTGTAGACGATGCCGGCCACGACCCCGGAGATCAGGACGAACCCCTCGGCCGCGCTGGCGTAGCCCAGCGGCTCGTAGGTGAAGTGGTAGATGGGCCCGGCGTGATCGAGATGGTCGATGGTCATGACGATGAGCATCAGCCCGCGCAGCAGATCCAGCGCCGGCAGCCTACCCCCGGCCCGACGCGGTGCGCCCGCGGAGCGCCGAGGGGCGCCCACGGACGTGGAGCCGCCCGTCGACTGGCATCCTCCCGCCAACGTCATGCCTTTCGGTGGTCGCGCATCGCCCCTCGAGGCCGGCGACCCCGGCCCCGGGGACCGGACCAGACCATGCCGGATCGATGCCGGTGCGACAAGCGTCGAGATCGACCACCTGTCTATCCACCTGCCTAGCCGCACCGCGCACCTCCACGCGGTCCGTGGCTCCAGAACCGCCCAGCGGCGCGGTTCGCGGGGTCCTGGAGCATCGTCCGCCCTGGCATCACAGTTGCACGAAGGGAGCGTCCACCCCGAGTCCGCAATCCCGGAGGAACACATGAACGTCCGCATCAACGCCAGCGTGGCGGCCCTCTGCGTGCTGCTCGCCGTGCCGGCCACCGCCCAGATCGACCACTCCGAGTTCGACGTGCTGGACCAGGACTTCCAGAGCGGCGAGGAGGTCACCCGCGCCTGCCTCGAGTGCCACGACGGCGAGGCCGCCGAGGTCCACGCCACCCTGCACTGGACGTGGCGGCAGCCCGGCGACGAGACCGGATTGATCGGCAAGGCCGCCCACACGGTCAACAACTTCTGCATCAACGTGAACAGCAACTGGCCCCGCTGCACCTCCTGCCACGTCGGCTACGGCTGGAAGGACGCGAGCTTCGACTTCACCGCCGAGGAGAAGGTCGACTGCCTGATCTGCCACGAGCAGACCGGCACCTACGAGAAGTTCCCCAAGGGGGCGGGCTACCCCGCCTCGGAGCCGACCATGTTCGGCGGCAAGCTCTACGAGCCGCCCGCGTGGGCCGAGGTCGCCCAGTCGGTAGGCCCACCGAGCCTGAACAACTGCGGCGTCTGCCACTTCTTCGGCGGCGGCGGCGACGCGGTCAAGCACGGCGACCTCGACTCGACGATGCTCACCGCCAGCCGCGACCTCGACGTGCACATGAGCGAGGACGGCGCCGGCCTGACCTGCCAGGATTGCCACACGACCGTCGACCACCAGATGGCCGGTCGCCAGTACACGCTGCCCGCATCGGCCAAGGACGAGATGTTCGCCGAGGCCGGCGTCGAGTCGCAGATGGCCTGCTCGGCCTGCCACGGCGAGGAGCCGCACGCCCGGAAGCTGCTGAACGGCCACACGGCGAAGGTCAGCTGCCAGGCCTGCCACATCCCCGTTTATGCCCGCGGTCAGGCGACCAAGACCTGGTGGGACTGGTCGCAGGCCGGCAAGCGCGACGCCAACGGCAAGCCGATCGTCGTCACGGGCCCGGACGGCAAGCAGAGCTACAACGGCAAGAAGGGGGCCTTCCGCTGGGAGCGGGACCTCCAGCCCGAATTCTACTGGTACGACGGCACCATGAGCTACGTGGCGATCGAGGACACCATCGACCCCTCGTCCGAGGTCTGGCTCCAGAAGCCCAACGGCAGCGCGGACGACCCCGGCTCCAGGCTCTACCCGTTCAAGATCCACCGCGGCAGGACCCCGTACGACAGCAAGACCGACAACATGGTCGTTCCGAAGCTGCTCGGGAAGGCCGGCACCGGTGCCTACTGGGGCGACTTCGACTGGGACAGCGCGATCCGCGTGGGCATGGCCAGCGTCGACGTGCCCTACAGCGGGGAGTACGGCTTCGTCGAGACGGCCTACGCCTACCCGGTGACCCACCAGGTGGCGCCCAAGGAGATGACGACCGACTGCACGACCTGCCACGTGAAGATGGGCCGCAAGGAGCTCAAGCCGGGCCTCGGCGAGCTCTAGCCGGCCAGCGCACGGTGCGGCGCCCGGTCCGCGAGGACCGGCGCCCCGGGGGCCCGAGAAATGCGGACGCTCGGGCCCCCTCTCTCTTGCCGGGACCACGCCGTGGTCCGGCCCGGACCGGACCGGGACGGCGAAGGGCGAGCCCCATGGCTCGCCCTCCCCGTGTCTTCGCCGCTCCGGACGGTCGGCGACCGCCCGGTCGCGATCTACATGTTGGTCATGGTCTCCCGCTTGAGCAGCAGGTCCCACTGCTGGTCGACCCACTGCTGGGCGTGCTCGAGCATGGACTCGTTGCCCGGCTTGAACACGTGGCGGAACCGCGCCTGCTCCTTCATCCAGTCGGCGATCGGCTTCCGCTCCTTGGGCTTCTTGTTGATCTTGTAGACCCCGTCCTCGACCTCGAAGAGCGGCCAGAAGTTGGTCTCCACCGCCTCCTTCGCGATCTGCATGCCACGTTCCATCGGGAAGCCCCAGCCCACGGTGCAGGGCATGAGGATGTTCAGGAACGCCGGGCCGCCGCAGCTGAGCGCCTTCTCCACCTTGGTGGCCAGGTCCTTCCAGTGGAAGGGCGTGGTCTGCGCCACGTAGGGGATGTTGTGGGCCACGAGGATCTCGGTGAGGTCCTTGCGGTCCTGCTCCTTGCCCTGCTTGACCGAGCCCGCCGGCGCGGTCGAGGTGTGGGCGCCGAACGGCGTGGCGCTCGAGCGCTGGATGCCCGTGTTCATGTAGGCGCCGTTGTCGTAGCAGACGTACACCATGCGATGCCCGCGCTCCATCGCGCCCGAGAGCGCCTGGATGCCAATGTCGTAGGTGCCGCCGTCGCCTCCGAAGGCGATGAAGTTCATGCGCTCGGCGTCGGCCGCCGCCTGCGGCAGCTCGCCGTGCTTCTGGAGCGACCGGTAGGCGGTCTCGGCGCCGCTGATCGTCGCCGCGACGTTCTCGAACGCGCTGTGGATGAACGAGTTCTTCCACGCGGTGTACGGGTAGATGGTCGTGACCACCTCCATGCAGCCGGTCGCGCCGCCCATCACGGTGTTCGGCCCCGCGGTCAGCATGATCTGCCGCAGGATGTTCGCGCCGGTGCAGCCGGCGCACGCACGATGACCGCCGGTCAGGAGATCCTCGTGCTTGACCATTTCCTTGAGACTGAGTGCCATGCTCCGGCCTCCTCTCTACGCCCGGCAGCCGAGCAGGTTCAGGGTGGGCACCTCGCCACCGGAAGCGATCTTCTGCAGCGCGTCGATCACCTCGGCCGCGTGGCCGAGCTCGAAGTCGCGACCACCGAGGCCGTAGATCCAGTTGTGCAGGGGTGCCTGGTCCGCGGTGCCGTACAGCGCGCTGCGGATCTCGGTGAACACCGGACCGCCCCAGCCGCCGAAGCTGGCCGACCGGTCCAGGACGGCGATGGCCTGACGACCGGAGAGGACCGACTTCAGCTGGTCGGCCGGGAAGGGCCGGAACATGCGCAGCTTCAGCAGGCCGATCTTCACGCCCTTCTCGCGGTACTCGTCGACCACGTCCTTCGCCGTGCCGGCGCTCGAGCCGAGGATCACCATCACCAGGTCGGCGTCGTCGAGCTTGTACTCCTCGTAGAAGCCATACCGGCGGCCGGTGAGGTCGGCGTACTCGTCGAAGACCTCCTGGGCCACGTCGAAGACGCGCGGGTAGGCCTCCAGCTGGCTGTACTTGTGCTCGAAGTAGTAGTCGGTCAGATCGAGCGGACCGACGGTGACCGGGTTGGCCGGATCGAGCAGGGTGTACTTGTGCTTGTAGGGACCGACGAAATCGTAGGCCGCCTCGTCGTCGAGCATGTACAGGGCGTCTTCCTTGTGGCTGATGATGAAACCGTCGTAGTTCACCATCGCCGGCAGGCGGACGTCCATGTGCTCGCCGATGCGGAAATTGATCAGGCCGGCGTCGTAGGCCTCCTGCGCGTTCTCGCAGAAGTGGTGGATCCAGCCCGCATCACGGCCACCCATCGAGTCGGAGTGGTCGCAGTGGATGTTGATGTTGCCGGACAGCGCGCGGTTGACGAGCGCCATCTGGATCGGCAGCCGCAGCGAGGCGGCGATGTAGACGATCTCCCACATCAGCGCGAATCCGGCCGAGCTGGTCGCGGTGATCGTGCGCGCCCCGGAGGCGGCCGAGCCGACGGCCGCGGACATGGCCGAATGCTCGCTCTCGACGAGGATCATCTCGGCGGACGACTCCCCGTTGGCGACGAAGTCGGCGAACTTGTGCATCATCTCGGTCTGCGGCGTGATGGGAAACGCGGAGGCGACGTGCGGGCGAGCCTGCTTGAAGGCGTAGGCCACCGCCTCGTTCCCGCTCAGCGCCGTGAGCTCCTGGTTGACGGTCCTGGTCATCCCCGATGCCTCCTACTTTTCTTCCCGCACCATCACGAGCGCGGCCTTGCCCTTGGCGGCAGGCGGGCACTCGGTGGCGCAGATGCCACAACCCTTGCAGTGATCGAGGAGAATGCCCTTCATCTGCGGCTTGTCGCCGCTGGTGTCGACGTCGATGGCCGAGTCGGGGCAGTAGATCCAGCAGAACATGCAATGGATGCAGTTCTCCTCGTGGAACTGGGGCACGTAGGTGCGCCAGTCGCCGGTCTTGAAATCGACCGCGTTGCCGGCCTCGGTGATGATGCCGGCGTCGGGCAGTTCCTGGGCTCGCTTGAGGCTCATTCGGACACCACCTCGTTGAATGCCTTCTCCACGGCGCGGAGGTTTCCGTCCACCACGGCCTGGGAGAACTTCTCGCTGAACTTCTTCTGCATGGCTTCCTTCATCTCGCCCAGCTCCATGATCGGCGTCGCCGCGAGCAGCGCGCCGGTCATCGGCATGTTCGGGATGGGCTTGCCGAAGCTGTCGAGCGCGATCTGGGTCGCGTCGACCGTGTAGACCTTGGCCCCGGGCACCCCGAGCTTCTCGCGGATCTCCGCCGGCGGAAGCGAGGTGTTGACCAGGAAGACGGTATCGCCATCGGTGCCGGCGGTCACGCCGGCGGCCGGAGAGTCGAGCAGCGTCGGATCGAGGACGATCACGATCGCGGGGTTCTCGACACCGCAGTGACGGCGGATGGGCTCGTCGGCGATGCGGGTGAAGCCGCGCATGGGAGCGCCACGACGCTCGGGGCCGTACTCGGGGAAACCCTGCCCGTACTTGCCCTTGGCCAGCACGGCCTGGGCCACGAACATGGCCGCGGTCTTGGCGCCCTGGCCACCGCGCGCATGCCAGCGGATCTCGACCATCGGAGCAGCCATCAGTCACCTTCCTTCGTGGCTGGGTGAGGGCCGATGAGGTATCGGCTGAAGTGTGGAGCCTTTTGCTCCTGGCAAAAGTAGGTCCCGGGATGGGTCGACACAAGTAAAAGGGACGTCGCTAATTACGACCTCTCGTGTATGGATTTGCACCGGCGTCGGGGATCGGCCCGGGCGACCGTCTCACGGTCGCTGGGGCATCGTCCGGCCGCCGATCAAACGGATGCCCCGACCAGCGCTGGCCGGGGCATCGGTGGGGTCCGGTCGCGACCTGGCTGGCCGCCCCGGGGTCATTTCACCAGGATCGCCCGGCGAGTGGTCGTGCTCCGCCCATCCTCCAGCCGCACCAGGTAGACCCCCGTGGACACCGAGCGACCGGTCCGGTCGGCCCCGGCCCAGACGACCTCGTGGTGCCCGGCGGCGAGCGGCCCGTCGTGCAGGACGGAGACGAGGCGTCCGCGCAGGTCGTAGACCTTCAGGCGGACCACCCGCGTCGCCGGCACGTCGAAGGCGATCGTCGTACGCGGGTTGAACGGGTTGGGCGCGATCCGGGTGATCGCCAGCGCGGCGGGCACCGGGCCGTCGCCGACGGGCGTGCCCTGGCCGCCGCTCATCTCGTAGACGTCCGAGTAGCCGCCCATGCGGCCGGCATCGTCGCACGCGGCGACGAGGTAGTACCAGTCGCCGGCCGGCGGGGTGTCCTCGCAGGCGAGCGTGCCGCCGTCGACGGTCGCGCAGACCACGTCCGCCGAGGGCTGGAACACCGCGGCGCTGTCGCGATAGACGACGTAGGTCGCCGCGCCGTCGACGGCGTCCCAGGCCAGCGTCACCAGACCGCCGTCCACCTGACCGACGAGCCCGGTGACGTGCGCCGGTCCGACCGGCTCGCCGAGTTCGCCGCCATACAGGCCGCGATCGGCGGCGCCGCCGTCCCAGTCGCTCCCGCCGAGGCCCGAACCGGAATCGACCAGCGGCGAATGCATACCCGGAGCGTGATCGCCACCGGCGGCGTCGGCGAAGACCGGGTCGGCGACCAGGTCGTGGGCGCCCGGGGTCGACAGGAAGTCGCCGCCGACGTTGCCGAAGGCCAGGTTGTGGTCGGACACCAGACCGGCACCACTGCCGATCATCCCGCCGCCGCCGTTGTCGACGATCACGTTGTCGGTGACCTCGTAGGGCCCGCCGACCCCGACGAACGCCCCGCCGACGGTGCCGGCGGTGTTGGACTGCACCAGGCAATGCCGCATGGCGCCGCCGGACACCCCCTGGGTGTAGACGCCGCCGCCGAGATTGCTGGCGGAGTTCCCGGCGATGCGCAGGTTGCGCAGCTCGAGCGTGCCGCCGGCGGCGTAGAGGCCGCCTCCGGACCCCATCCAGGCCTCGTTGCCGGTGAGCGAACCGGCCAGGAACGTGGCCGTCGCCGCCTGGACGTGGACCCCGCCGCCGGCCACGACGGCGCGGTTGTTCGCGACGGTCAGGCGCTCGGCGACCACCTCGGCGCCGCCGGCGATGGCCACGCCGCCACCGATACCGGTGCCGCCGCCGCGCAGTTCGCAGTCGGCCAGCCGGGCCGACCCGCCGTCGACATAGATCGCCGCGCCCGCGTTGCTCGCGGTGCTGTCACTGGTCGCGTTGGTCACGAAGAGGCAATCCTCGACGACCGCGTCGATGCAGTCCGAGAGCGCGACGGCGCCGCCGTGGCTGGCGACGTTGTTCTCGAAGCGGCAGTCGCGGATCACCGGCGAGGCGTCGTGGGCCATCACCGCGCCGCCCCAGCCGGGGTCGGTGCCCGGATGGGCCCGGTTGTCCTCGAAGATGCAGTGCTCGATCACCGGCGAGGCCCCGACGACCACGATGGCCGCGCCGTGCCGGCCGCCGACCGGATCGGCCATGCTCCAGCCCTGGCAATCGGCGAAGGTGACGTGGCTGACGCCGCAGTAGTCGCCCGCTCCCTGGGTGAACCCAAGCGTGCCGGTGACGCCCCGCAGGCGCGTCTCGTACTGCACGGGGTCGTGGACGGTGAAGTCGTCGTTCCAGCCGCCGATCAGGTGCGTCTGCGCGTCGATGGTGACGCTGCTCGCGAGGTATTCGCCACCGGCGATCATGATCGTGTCGCGGCCGGCGCCGGCCAGCACGGCCGCGGCCACCGAGTGGGCCGCGCGATCGGGCGAGTCGTAGGGCGGCGTGTCGCTGCCGGCAGCCGAGACGTAGCGGGTCTGGTGGCCGATCACGTCGAACTCGCCGTCGGCGAAGCCGAAGCCCCGGTACGTGCCCTCGCTCGGGAAGACGACCAGGCTGCCGCGGTCGGTGGTCATGTTGGGGATCTGCCAGACCCAGGAGCCGGTGTTGGGCAGGTCCTCGGCGACCACGATGTCCTGGCAGGCGCCGGCGGTGCCGAAGTAGATGTCCACGGCGTCGACCGTGGCGTCGGCGGTCGACCACTCGACGGTCAGCTCGTCGTCGCCGTAGTAGATGGCGCCCCCGGCCGGGGTGGCGACCTGCACGTCGGCCTCGGGACGCTGGTAGGTGAGCGAGGTCACGCCCGAGCCGATGTTGCAGGCCCCGTACTCGACGTAGCAGAAGCCCGCCTCGCCCCACCCGGCGCCCCAGGAGTTCTTGACGATCCAGACGCCCTCGGTGCCCATGCGGTCGTCCCAGCCGACGATGAGCACCAGGTGATTGGTCCCGTTGCCGGGCACGTCGATGATGCCGCCGGAGTAGCCGTCCCAGGCGTCGTTGGCGTCGACCGAGGTGCAGACCGGGCCGTTGTTCAGCACGGCGGTCTTGATCTGGTCGATGTCGTTGGCGATGGACGACCAGCCCTCCATGTCGGTGAACTTGAGGTACTCGTCCTGGCGGCAGGCGATGTGGTCGCTGCCGGCGTAGGGCATGCAGTTCTCGAGGATGCCCCCGTAGTGCATGAACACGTAGTAGGCGGCGCCGGCCCAGCCGCCGTCGCAACCGGCCCCGTACGGGTTGCAGGAGACGATCTGCTGCTCGGACAGGTTGAGCGACTTGCCGTACTCGATGAGGATCTTGGCCTCCATCTCCCCCGCGGCGGCGAACGCCCAGCACGATCCGCACTCGCCCTGGTTGCGGGCCGGGGTCACGCCGCCGTGGTCGCGCCAGTCGTAGTTCGACGGCAGCGGGTCCTTGTCCAGGGGGATCACGACCCGGCGCGCTTCGAGCTGCTCCTCGTAGTCCGGCGGCGGCACGAAGCCCCGCCGGTACGTCTGCGCGCTCGCGGTCGCGGCGAGGGCCACGAGAACGAGGACGATCAGTCCGCCCCGGAAGAGACGTGCGGTGGTGCGGGACCGGGATCGAGTACGGGGCTGGGACATGGGGAGCGGCCTCCTGGTACGGCGTCCATCGGAGCCTGGCGTGCGTGCATCATGCATGACGTCCGGTCCCGATGAGGGCACCGGGCACGGATGGAGTATACGGGCCGGACGTCACGGAACGGTAGATCAATAATCATACCGGAGGGATAAACGGTCAAAATGAACCTCAATAAAGCCCGACGGGGTCGACGTCGATCACGACGTCCACGCCCCGATGGGCGTCCCGCAGGGCGCGGCAGCAGCGGGCGAGCCAGTCCTTCTGCGCCCGCGACAGCTCGCCCTTGAGCAAGACCTGCTGCCGGTGGCGATTCTGCAGGCGCGCGAAGACCGCCGGCGCCGGCCCGAGCACCTCGCAGTGGTCAGCGAGCTCGCGGCCGACCGCCCCGGCGAGCTGGGACGCCGCCCGCTCGACCGTCGCCTGCCGCGGCGCGCTCAGCCCCAGGCGTAGCAGACGGCGGAACGGGGGGTAGCCCGCCAGCCGGCGCTGCGCCAGCTCCAGGTGCGCGAAGCCGCGGTAATCCTGATCGACGGCGGCGAGGATGATCGGATGCTCGGGTTGCCAGGTCTGCAGCAGCACGCGCCCGGCACCGGTGCGACCGGCCCGGCCGGCGACCTGGGTCAGCAGCTGGAACGCTCGCTCGGTGGCGCGGTAGTCCGGCAAGGACAGCCCGTCGTCCGCGGCCAGGACCCCCACGAGGGCCACGCCGGGGAAGTGGTGCCCCTTGGCCACCATCTGCGTGCCCACGAGCACGTCCGCCTCGCCGGCGGCGAACGCCCCGAGGATGCGGGCGTGGCTGCCCCGCCGGCGGGTGGTGTCGTGGTCCAGGCGGAGGACGCGCGCCTCCGGGATGCTGGCCTGCAGCACGAGCTCGGTGCGCTCGGTCCCGCCGCCGCCCGGCAGGAAGGCCGGCGACCGGCAGGCCGGGCACGCGTCGAGCACCTCGCGTTCGAAACCGCAGTAATGGCACAGCAGCCGGCGCGGCCTCAGGTGCACGGTCAGGCCGATGTCGCAGTGCGGGCACATGACGATCTCGCCGCAGTCGCGGCACTGCAGCTGCCGCGCGAAGCCCCGGCGGTTGTGATACAGGATCACCTGCCGGCCGGCCGCCACGGTCTCGGCCACGGCCTCGAGGAGCGGTTCGCTGAAGCCGTCCGGCGCCGCCTGGCCGCGCAGATCGATCAGCTCGACCGCGGGCATGGCGCCGCCGAGCCGGTCGGGCAGGACGCCGAGCTGATGGCGCCCCTCGGCGGCCCGGTGCCAGCTCGCCAGGTCGGGCGTGGCCGACCCGAGCAGCACGACGGCCTCCGCCTCGCGGCCGCGGACCAGCGCGAGGTCGCGCGCGTGGTAGCGCGGCTTGTCGTCCTGCTTGTAGCTGGACTCGTGCTCCTCGTCGACCACGATGACGCCGAGGTCGCGCACCGGCGCGAAGAGGGCCGACCGCGGGCCCACGACCACGCGGACCTCGCCCCGCGCGGCGGCCTCGTGCACGCGGCTGCGCTCGCCGGCGGCCAGGTCGCTGTGGATGGCAGCGACCGAGTCGCCGAACCGTTCGGTGATCCGGCCGAGGGTCTGCGGCGTGAGCGCGATCTCGGGCAGCAGGTAGATGGCGCTGCGACCCTGCTCCAGCGCGCGGGCGATCACGTGCAGGTAGACCTCGGTCTTGCCGCTGCCGGTCACCCCGTGCAGGAGGATCGAGCCGAAACCGCCCGAGGCGAGCTGCGCCTCGGCGCGGGCGACCACCTCGCGCTGGGCCTCGGTCAGGGTGATCGAGGTCGGGTCCTGCAGGGGGTACGCGGGGTGCTCGGCACGGGCGCGCCGACGCCGGGTGCCCGGCCGCGGCGGGTGGAACAGCGGAACCACCTCGCCCAGGGGCAGCGCGTAGTAGCCCGCCATCCACGCGGCCAGGCGCATGCGATCCGGAGCGAGCCGGTAGGACCCGGGCAACCGGTCGGTCACGTCCCGTAGCGGGGCCCCGTCGACCTCGGTCACGTCCTCCGGGAGCTCGCGCACGTCGGTCACCAGGCCGACGAGTCCGCGTCGACGGCCGAACGGCACACGCACCAGATCGCCCGAGCCGGGCGGCGGATCGTCCCGATCGGCGGGCCAGCGGTAGGTGAAGGTCCCGGGCAGGGGCACCGGGACCGCGACGTCGACGAGCAGGGTGGGCACGCGCACCTCGGATCACGGGGCGTTCACGGCGGGCCAGTGGTCGGAAGCATGGTACGGGGTGACGGCGGGCTGGGCAAGACGCGCGACGTCGCCGCCGCCCGGCCGTCGCCGGGACGGCGGATCAGCGCCGGATGCCGAGGAGCTCGTTGATCTTGCCGACGATCCGCCCGGGGCTGAAGGGCTTGGTCATGTAGTCGTCCGCCCCGGCCTCGAGGCCGAGCTCGCGATCGCCCTTGGCCGCGCGCGCCGAGAGCATGAGAACCGGGATGTGGCGGGTCGCCGCGTCGGACTTCAGGTCGCGGCAGACGGTCAGCCCGTCGCGGCCAGGCATCATGATGTCCAGCAGGATCAGGTCCGGCTCCTCGGTGATGGCGCAGCGCAGCGCCTCGTCGCCGTCGGTGGCCGTCACGACCCGGAAGCCCTCCGCCTCCAGGCTGAAGTCCATGATGTTGCGGATGTTCGCCTCGTCGTCACAAACCAGGATCGTCTGCACCGCGTCGCCTCCGTGGCTGGCCCGTGGGTCCGGTCGTCGGTCTTCTCATCGGACCGCCGGGCCCGACCTTGAGCGAATCCGCTCCGGATCCGTCGTCCCCGTGTGCGGACGAGGCCCGGAGCCGATGCCCCGGGCCTCGCCTCTCGTCGCAGCGCCGGCGAGGTCGGCCGCGCCCCTAGCCCACCTTCTCCATCAGGTGCAGCAGGTCGGCCACCCGGCAGCTGTAGCCCCACTCGTTGTCGTACCAGCTGAGCACCTTTACCATGTTGTCGCCGATGACCGACGTGACGCCGGCGTCGAAGATGCTGCTGTGCGGGTCGCCGGCGATGTCGACCGAGACGATGGGGTCCTCGGTGTAGGCGAGGATTCCCTTCAGCTCACCCTCGGCGTACTCCTTCATCGCCGCGTTGATCGCCTCGACCGTGGCCGGCTTCTTCACCTCGGCGACGAGGTCGACCACCGAGCCGGTGGGCGTGGGCACCCGCATGGCCATGCCGTCGAGTTTGCCCTCCAGATGCGGCAGCACCTTGCCGACCGCCCGCGCGGCGCCGGTCGTCGTCGGGATGATGTTCAGCGCGGCGGCGCGCGCCCGGCGCAGGTCGCTGTGCGGCATGTCGACCAGGCGCTGATCGTTGGTGTAGGCGTGCACGGTGGTCATCAGGCCGCGCTCGATGCCGAAGGCCTTGTCCAGCACGTAGGCCACCGGCGCCAGGCAGTTCGTGGTGCACGAGGCGTTGCTGATGATCTTGTGCTCCGGCTCGAGATCGCCGTCGTTGACGCCCAGGACGATCGTGGCGTCGATCTCGTCCTTCGCGGGCACGGTCAGGATGACCTTCTTGGCGCCGGCCTCCAGGTGCATGGCGCACTGATCGCGCTTGCGGAAGACGCCGGTCGACTCGATGACGTAGTCGACGCCCATGTCCTTCCACGGCAGCGCCTTGGGGTCGCGCTCGGCCAGCAGCTTCGTCGTGAACCGGTCGGTCTTCAGGTGGCCGTCCTCCAGGCGCGCCGGACGATCGAACCGACCCATCACCGAGTCGTACTTGAACATGTGGACCAGGGACGCGTCGTCGAACAGGTCGTTGATCGCGACCACCTCGACGTTCTCGTGGTCGTGCAGGATCCGGTAGACTGCGCGGCCGATGCGCCCAAAACCATTGATGGCGACCTTCATCGCTGAACCGTCCTTCCTCGAAGGTTGTGACCCGCCCTCGCACCGCGCCGCTGGCGTGCGGACGACCACGAGGCCATCTTGTCGACTCGTGCGGGCATGATAACAAGATCGACGCCGGAAGCAAGACGCACCGCGACCGGCCCCTCGGGCGAAAGGACGGCTCATGAGCGAGGTGGGGACCTGGGTCGAGATCGACGGTTCCCGGGTGGCGATCGAGCCGGGCCAGCCGCTCATCGACATCCTGCGCGATCGTGGCCAGACCGATCCCACGGCGACCGACCCGGTGGCCATGGCGTCGATCAACGGCCGCCGCGCCGATCTCTACGAGGCGCTCACCGCCGGGGACGTGATCCGCCTGTACCACCTGCGCGAGCGCAAGACCGCTCCGACGATCCAGCGCACCGTCGCCTTCATCCTGACCGCGGCCTGCGAGCAGCTGCACCCCGGCAAGAAGCTCCGCATGGAGTTCAGCTACGGCCGCGGCGTGTTCTGCCGGCTGATGGGCCTGGAATCCGGGCTGACGCGCGAGCAGATCGAGGCCATCGAGCAGCGCATGCGCGACCTCGTCGACGCCGACCTGCCCATCACGCCCCACGTCTACGGCATCCGCGAGCTGATCCACGACGCCCGCCAGCGCGGCGACGCGGCCGAGACACACCTGGCGCAGTACCTCCGGCGCGACTCGCTCAAGCTCTACCGTCTGCGTGGCACCGAGCACCTCTTCTACGGTCGCCAGCTACCGTCGACCGGGTACGTGCGCGCCTTCCGGCTCGTGCCGCAGGAGCCGGGATTCCTGCTCCAGGTCGGCCCGGCGGGGGCGCCGGAGAAGCTCCTGGAGCCCACCAGCCAGCCCAAGTTCTTCGCCACGATGCTCGGTTACGCCAACTGGCTGGTCGATCTCGGCCTGCAGGACATCGGGCACCTGAACCGGCACGTGGTCGAGGGCCGGGTCCCCGACCTCGTCCAGCTCTGCGAGGCCCGCCATGCGCGGGTCTTCGTCGAGGCGGCCGACCGGGCGGCCGCCCTGCCCGCCGACGGACGGCTGGTGCTGGTGGCCGGCCCGTCGAGCAGCGGCAAGACGACCTTCGCCAAGCGCCTGGCGGTGCAGCTGCGCGTGCTCGGCTACACGCCGTTCGCCCTCGGCCTGGACGACTACTTCGTCAACCGGGAGGACACGCCCCGCGGTCCGGACGGCGACTACGACTACGAGTCGCTCGAGGCGATCCAGCTCGACCTGTTCAACGAGCACCTCCCGAGACTCATGTCGGGCGAGCCGGTGCACCTGCCCTATTACGACTTCCAGACCGGTACGAGCAGCGTCCGCGACGAGCCCACGCAGCTCGCTCCGGGCCAGCCGCTCATCGTCGAGGGCATCCACGCGCTGAACCCACGCCTGACCGAATCGGTGGACAGCGGGCACAAGCTGAAGGCCTACGTCTCGGCCCTCTGCCACATGAACATCGACAACACGAGCTACATCCGGACCTCGCGCACGCGGCTGTTCCGGCGCATCGTGCGCGACGCCAAGTTCCGCGGCTACACGGCCTCGGAGACCCTCGCGCGCTGGCCCAAGGTGCGGTCCGGCGAGGAGCGGCACATCTTCCCCTTCCAGGGCGATGCCGACATCTTCTTCAACTCCGGCCTGGCCTACGAGCTGAGCGTCCTGAAGCTCTGGGCCGAACCGCGCCTGGCGGCCGTCGGGATCGACGATCCGAACTACGGCACCGCGCGCAGCCTCATCGATCTGCTGGCCACGCTGCTGCCCATCGACGCGCGCGTGGTCCCGCCGACCTCGTTGCTCCGGGAATTCATCGGTGGATCGGGGTTCGTCTACTAGGGCGCGACGAACACCTCGTGCAGGGCGGTGACCGCAGCCTCGGCGTCGTCGGTGTCGACCAGGAAGGCGACCGTGGTGAACGACGTGGTGATCATGTGGGTGGCGACGCCGGCGGCGTCGGCCGCCTGGAAGATGCGGGCGCCGACGGCCGGGCTGCCGGAGAACTGCGGACCGTAGACCGCGATCGCGCTGCAGCGCCGGCGGACCTCGATCCGCTCGGCCCCGATCTCGTCGAGCACGTCGCGCAGCAGGCCGAGGGTCTGGTCGAGGTCGCCCGAGCCGATGGCCACGCCGAGGTTCTGGCGATCCTGCAGGTCGCCGATCGCGGCGCAGCAGACGACGTTGATGCCGGCCTGGCCCAGGACGTCGAGCGCCCGGCTCGCCAGCGGGGCGCCCGCCCGGGCGCCGAGCACCCGCACGAGGACCAGGTCGTCGGTGTGCGTGATGCCGCCGACTGCGATCTTGCCGGTCATGGGCCGTCGTGGTCCTTTCTCCCCGGAGCCGGGGGTCGCGGGCGAGGCGCCGGGCGCGCCGCCGTCTAATATGGCCGCTGCGTGGCCACGGTCAAATCCGCGCCTGCCCCACCGCCCCATGTCAGCGGGACGTCAGGATCGCGCTCCCGCCCGGTCAGGGTTTTCTTTAAAATGGGCAGGTTTTTTGGCGCCCGCGCAGTTTTTCGTTGGCGTCGTCCCGTGGCCGCCGGTAACCTCTGCGACGTTCGACGCCCGTCACGGAACGGATTCCGTCAATCATCCCGAACCACCGGCCAAGGAGAGGCATCGATGGAGCCTGCCTACCCTGAATCGGGAGCCGGCGTGCCCAAGCGCCGCACCCCCTGGAACACTCTCTCGGCCCGCGTCATCAGCGTCGTCAGCCGCAAGGGCGGCGTCGGCAAGACCACCACCGCGGTGAACCTCGGCGCGGCCTACGCGCTGTCCGGCCACACGGTCCTCGTCGTCGGCGCCGATCCCCAGTGCGGCGTCGCGCCGACCCTCGGCGCCCGCATGGCCGACCTCGGCGGCGGCCTGCTCGACCTCTGGGACCACGACACCGATCTCACCGACCTCGCCCAGACCTGCGATCTCAAGGATCTGTTCTTCGTCTCCTCGTGCATCGGCGGCATGGACGACGAGCGACGCTATCTCGAGCACATGGAGCGGCGACCGGACGTCTTCACGCAGCAGATCGACCGCGCGCGCAACCTCTACGACACGATCCTCATCGACTGCCCGCCCCACCTCGGCGCCGCCACCCGGGCGGCCATCGGCGCCTCGGACGGCCTGCTGATCCCGACCCAGGCCGAGGAGCTCTGCCGCGAATCGCTCGGGGCGCTCTTCGGCGCCATCGACGCGCTCAAGGAGGAGCAGGGGGCGCAGGCCCTCGACGGCCCGGAGATCGAGGGGATCGTCCTGACCATGCACAGCAGCCGGACGCGCATGGGCCGCCACGTGGCCGCACGGGTCGCCGAGGAGTTCGGCCCGGTGCTGCTCGAGACCATCGTGCCGCGGACGACCCGGCTGAGCGAGATGGCCCTGCGCGGCAAGCCGAGCGTGATCTACGACCGCCGCTCGGCCGGCAGCCGGGCGTACTTCCACCTGGCCGACGAGCTGTTGCAGCGATACCAGCAGCGCGAGGGCCTGGACGCGTCCCGGCAACCGGAGGTGCGTACCGGCGCTGCGACGGCCGGGGCCGCGGCCGCCGGAGAGGCCGGGGCCGGACCGCGCTCCGGGAACGCCGGCAACGGGCTCGAACGGCTCCTCGGCGACCTCCAGGCGGCCGGGACGCTCGCCACGCCCAGCGCGCCGAGGCCGACGGAGATGGACGGACCGGAGCTGGTCTCGCTCGACGACCTGCTCGCCGAGGAGGAGGACCAGGAGACGCCCTGGAACGCCCCCTGGCCGGGCCGGCGCGGGCGTCTGAACTGACGCGTCCCGGTCTTTGCCCGGCCGCCGTCCGGGATCTACATTGGCCCTGCCCCGGCAGGGCCTTTGTCGTACCTGCCCGCCCCATCCGCCCCGGAGGTCCGCGTTGAATTCCGACCAGATGCTCGCGCTCGTGTACGACAAGTCCACCATGCCCTGGGACCGGACCCGGGGGTTCGAGAAGCAGGCCGTGCCGCGTCCCGTCCTCGGTCCGCAGGACGGTGATCACGTGGTCATCAAGGTGATCTACGCCGGCTTCTGCGGCAGCGACCGCGGCATCTGGAACCGCGTGGCCTTCAAGGGCATGATCTTCGACAGCCTCAAGCGCCAGAAGGCAACCAGCCGGGTGATCGGACACGAGATGATCGGCGAGATCGTCGAGGTGGGCGAGGAGGCCAGCCGGCGCTGGGGGTACCGGCCCAAGGACATCGTCTCGACCGAGAGCCACATCATCTGCAACATGTGCTACCAGTGCCGCATCGGGCAGACGCACATCTGCGCCGACGACGTCATCATCGGGATCGGTCGGGACGGGTGCTTCGCCGAGTACATCAAGCTGCCGGCCCAGACGCTCTGGCCCACCGACCAGCGCAAGGTCGACCTCAAGGTGGCCGCCCTGCAGGAGCCGTTCGGCAACGCCGTGCACGCCGCGTGCGCGGCCGATCTGCGCGGCAAGACCGTGGCGATCTTCGGCTGCGGCACCATCGGCCTGTTCGCGATCATGGTCGCCCGCGCCCTCGGCGCCACCCGCGTGATCGGCATCGAGCCCCAGCCCAAGAACATCGAGATGGCTCGCGCCCTCGGCGCCGACGACGTGATCCCGCTCGACGTCGAGCACACTGCTCGCAACGGCTGGAGCGCGGACAAGGACCTCGTCGCCCGCGTGCGCGAGGCCTTCGGGGGCATCGGCTGCGACGTCGCCCTGGAGATGGCCGGGTTCAACAGCAGCGTGAACAACGCCATCCAGTCGACGCGGCGCGGCGGCGACGTTATCCTGTTCGGACTCAAGCAGGGTAACTTCCGCATCCAGGCCATGGATCGGATGATCGTCAGCGGCATCACCCTGCGCTCGGTCATCGGGCGGCGACTGTTCGGCGACTGGTACACGACGCGGAACCTGCTCGAGGATCGCACGAACGGCATCCAGGACCGCATCCTCGACGTCGTGCTCGGCGGCGGGGACGGCGCGGTCGTCCACATCGAGGACTTCACGCCGGACCGGTTCGAGCAGACGCTGGCCGACTGGCCGAAACCGCTCATCCAGTTCTGATCCGGCGCCAGGGCATCGGGAGGATCGACATGAAGGTCAGCATCGAGTACTGTCGCGTGTGAAACTACGAGCCCCGGGCGGCCGGTCTGGCCGCCGCCATCAAGCAGCGCCACGGGATCGACCCCGAGCTGATCCCCAGCGGTGGCGGGGTCTTCGAGGTCACCCGCGACGGGGACCTGATCTTCTCCAAGAAGGCCGAGGGGCGCTTCCCCGAGGACGACGAGGTCCTCGACCTGCTCGATCGGGACTGAGGGACGGATCATGACCGCCAGCGATCGCGTCATCATCTTCGACACCGATGGGACCCTGGTCGACGGTCGCCGCGCCGTGCTCGACGCGGTGGCCCAGGCGCTCATCGCCACGTACGAGCACTTCGAGCTCGCCGCTCCCGACCCCGACCGCGAGCGCATCGCCCTGGCCATGGGCCTGCCCTCGCCGGTGTTCTTCCGCACCGCCTTCGACCCGGAGACCGTGCCGGGCGAGCTGCAGGACGTCTTCGTCGGGGAGTTCGAGGTCCAGTCGACCCGCGCCGAGGTCGCCGCGCTGCGCCGCGGCGAGTCGCACCTGTATCCCGGCGCGGAGGCCACCCTGGAGACGCTCCGGGAGCGCGGATATGCGCTGGCGCTGTACAGCAACGCCGCCGAGCCCTATTTCCAGACGGTCGTCGAGGTCCACGGCCTCGACCGCTGGTTCTCCCGGGCGCTGTCGCTCGAGTACGCGGTGCGGCGACGGCTGGCGCGCAACAAGCCGGGCATGGTGCGCTACCTCGCCCGCGACTACTCCTCGGTGGTGATCGTGGGCGACCGGATCCACGACATCGACGCCGGGCGAGCGCTGGGCGCGAGCACCGTCGGATGCCGCTACGGTTTCGGCGAGGAGGACGAGCTGGCCAGGGCCGACTGGCAGATCGACGACCTGGCCGAACTCCTCGACCTCGCCTGCGCCCGGCCGTCGGCGATGAGCGACGATTCCAGCGAGGCCCGCGGCTGACGACGGCCCGGCCGCCGGGCGATCAGCGCTCGTCGCGCAGCCGCTCGGTGAGCTGATCCAGCTCGGCCCGCAGCCGCGCCATCTCCTCGCGCAGGGCCCGGGTCTCCCGCTCGAGCTCGTCGTGGGCGGTGCGATCCCACCCGGTCGCGTCCAGGTCGTCCAGTCCCCGCAGGTCGATCGTCAGGTCCCCATCGAGATGTTCGCGGATCGCGTCGAGGGCGCGGTCGATGCTCGCGCTGTCGATGGACGCGAGGGCCAGGTCGACCTCGGCGAGCGCCGTGGTGATCGCCTCGTCGATCAGCGGCTCGAGGGCCGCCAGGTCGAACGCGTGGACCGAGACGTGGTCCCCGTCGCCGGTGACCACCTCCAGCATCGCGCCGTCGAAGCTGACGACGTGCTCGACGCCGTCGTCGTCGATGATCACGACGCGCTGCGGCGAGTCGACGGTCGTGTCCGCGGACGCGGAC
>WJIQ01000110.1 GCA_014730255.1 bacterium
CCGCTCGTCCGGGTGGCATCGGTCATGGCGCCTCCTCGCCGCGCACGGGCGAGCAGGCCGCGTCCTGGCTACATCGGGGTGGCGGGTTCGAATCCGCTCAGCCCGGCGGCCAGGACGGCCTCCTTGACCATGCGCGCGTGCTCGTCGGGATCGGCCCACCGCCGGCGGCCGGCCGCCGGCAGACGATCCAGGGGATCGAAGTACACGTAGTACTGGTCCGGGTCGACGCTGGGACTGCGGTAAATGCTAATGCCCGTCGTCTCGTCGTAGTAGTCGAAACTATGCAGATCCCGCTTGCCGCCGCCACCCGGCGCGTCGGTCACGAAGGTCGGCGTGTTGAACCCGGCCGTCGTGCCCCGCACCCAGCGCTCGAGCTCGATGGAGTCGGCGAGGCTCGTGCGCAGCTCCTCGACGCCCTTGACCATGTCGTGCTGGTAGACGTAGTAGGGCTGCACGTTGATGGCCGACAGGCGCTTGACCAGCGTGGTCATGCGCGCGGGGTCGTCGTTCACGCCGCGGATGAGGACGGACTGGTTGCGGACCTTCACGCCGCGCTGGAAGAGCAGGTCCATGGCGTCGCGGCTGATGTAGCTGATCTCCTCGGGCGTGTTGAAATGGGTGTGCAGGCAGACCTCCTGGCCCTGCTTGCGGCCGTGGTCGACCGCGTCGCAGAGCGCGTCGGTCCAGTCGGTGTCGCCGAGGATCTTCATGGGCATCACGGCCGGGCCCTTGCTCGCCACGCGCACGCGGCGCACGTGCGGGATCGCCAGCAGCGACATCAGCAGCTCACGCAGCTTGCGCGCCGGGAGCATGAACGCGTCGCCGCCGGAGAGCACCACGTCCTCGACCTCGGGGCGCGAGGCGATGTACGCCAGCCCCTTGTGCCAGCGCTCGGGTTTCGGCTTGTAGCCCTCCTTGTCCACGGTGTCGGTGCTGCCGCCGATGGCGTAGCTGCGGGTGCAGAACCGGCAGTACACCGGGCAGACGTCCAGCGCCAGGAAGAGGACCTTGTCGGGATAGCGGTGCACCAGGCCGTTGGTCGGCGAGTCGTCCTGCTCGCCGAGCGAGTCGAAGCGCAGGCCCGGGTGATCGGGCAGGCGGGTCGAGGCCACGGGCACGAACTGGCGCCGGATGGGGTCCTCGTACGGATTCGTCCAGTCGATGCGCGAGAGGATGTACGGCGACAGACGCACGTTCATGGGCGCCTGCGCGAACCCGGCGGCCACGTCCTCGAGGAACTCCGGCGAGGCGAGGTCGCCCAGCAGCTGCTGCAGGGCCTCGGGGCTGGTCACCGAGTGCTTGTTCTGGAACTTGGGGTCGAGGAACGTGGCCTCGTCCACCTCGGCGAACGCCGGGACGGCGTGCCAGAACGGCGCCTCGACGAATTCGCGGTGCGACAGGTCGGCGGGCTCGACCGGCGCCTTCAGCGGATCGGGAACCGGAACATCGGCGAGCTTGGCGAGGTGGGGGTCAGACGTCGCCTCGGGTAAGACCTCGGCCAGGGTCAGGGGGCTGGATGCCGTCGTCTGGGAGCCCAGACTCGTGCGGCGGCTCATGGTCGACTCCTTTATCTCCGTCGGGCGCCGGAGGCGAGGCCAGGGAATCCTCGATGGGGCGCGTCTCCAGGAGCGGCGCGGCGCCGAAGTCCGGCACCTCGAGCAGCTCGACGATCCGCTCGATGGCGGTCGCCAGCTCCACCTGCTCCTTCTCGGGCAGCTCGGCCAGCCCGTCCGCCAGCCGCTCCTGCAGCGGCGACGGGACGTTGGCGAGCAGCTCGCGCCCTTCCTCGGTCACGTGGATCAGGATCTGGCGGCGGTCCTTGCGGCTGCGCTCGCGCACGATCCAGCCTCGTTGCTCCAGACGATCGATGATGCCCACGACGGTGCTGCTGCTCAGGTGCACCAGCTTGGCCAGCGCCGTCACCGTCATCGGTCCGTCATCGCTGACGGTCTGCAGGCAGAGGACCTGCGGGCCGGTGATGCGGTACTCCGCGGCGAGGCGGCGCGAATGCACGTCCACCGCCCGCATGATCCGGCGCAGCGAGCGCAGGATCCACAGGTCACAGCGAGGGTGACGGGTCACGGCGTCCTCCGTGGGCCATTGATTGCGGTCGCAATCATTCTAATCAGAATCATTCGTGGCGCAACCATCAGGGTGTGTCTCGAGGGCCGTGGCCCGGTCACCAGGCCCCTCGCGCAGGAGCGATCCGCGAGAAAGTTGGCATAAAAATGCCAACATACAACCGCAACCCGGCCGGTCCAGGACCCCGGCCGATCCCCGGCTCGACCCGGGGCACGATCGATGTGCCTGTAGTCTAACACCTTGAGACGCATCATGTCTCGCCATTCGTCCACCGATCTCCCACCAGATTTATGTTGCACCAGGAATGATTTCTGCGCTATTTATTTGAACACGAACGATCCCTTGCAGAGGAGACGGTGATGGAGAACGTGAGCAGCCGGCAGCTCGAGCTCGCGAGCAAGATCAGCGAGGATGCCGCCGCGCGACAGTGGCGCGACTGGAAATGGCAGATGCGTCACTGCATCCGCGACATCAAGACGTTCGAGGACCTGCTGGGCGTGGAGTTCGGGGGCAAGGAGCGGCGTGACCTCGAGCTGACGCTGGCCAAGTTCCCTCTGGCCGTCACCCCCTACTACCTCTCGCTCATCGATCCGCAGAACTGGCGGAACGATCCGGTCTTCCTGCAGAGCTTCCCGCAGTCGGCCGAGCTGGTGATCGAGAACAACGACATGATCGATCCCCTGGCCGAGGATGCCGACAGCCCGGCGCCGTGCATCACCCACCGCTATCCCGACCGGGTCCTGTTCTACGTCAGCGGCGCGTGCGCCATGTACTGCCGCCACTGCACCCGCAAGCGCAAGGTGGGCGACCGCGACGCCGTGCCGGACAAGAAGACCATGCTCGAGGGCATCGAGTACATACGGCGCACGCCCCAGGTGCGCGACGTCCTCGTCTCGGGCGGCGACCCGTTCCTGCTCGGCGACGAGCGTCTGGACTGGCTGCTGGGCGAGCTGGGGACCATCGACCACGTGGAGATCGTGCGCATCGGCACCCGGACGCCCGTGGTCCTGCCCTACCGCATCACCGACGATCTCTGCCGCGTGCTCCGGTCGCACCACCCGATCTGGCTCAACACGCACTTCAACCACCCGCGCGAGATCACCGGCTCGTCGCGCGAGGCGCTGACGAAGCTGGCCGACGCGGGCATCCCGCTCGGCAACCAGTCGGTCCTGCTGGCGGGCGTGAACGACTGCGTGCGCATCATGAAGGCGCTGGTGCACAAGCTCGTGATCAACCGGGTGCGCCCCTACTACCTCTACCAGTGCGACCTCTCCGAGGGCCTGTCGCACTTCCGCACGCCCATCGGCAAGGGCATCGAGATCATGGAGGGCCTGGTCGGCCACACCAGCGGCTTCGCCGTGCCCCAGTACGTGATCGACGCGCCCGGCGGCGGCGGCAAGATCCGCGTCGCGCCCAACTACATCCTGAGCTGGTCGACCAACAAGGTGGTCCTGCGCAACTACGAGGGCGTGATCACCACCTACCAGGAGCCCGACTCCTACGAGGCCTCGTTCTGCGACCGCAAGTGCGAGCGCTGCGAGCTGCACCTCAACCTGGACGACGCGCCCGAAGACAAGGCCATCGGCATCGCCCAGCTCCTGCACGACGACGAGGACGCGATCGCCCTGACCCCCATGGGCAACGATCGCACGGGGCGGCGCGACGAGGAATGAATCTCGTCGACTACCTCATCTTCGGGCTGTACATGGCCGGCGTCATGGCCATGGGCATCTACTTCTACCTGCGCAATCGCGACCGTGACGACTACTACGTGGGCGGCCGCGAGATGGGCTCCGGACACATCGGCTTCTCCATCGTGGCCACCGACGTCGGCGGCGGGTTCTCCATCGGCCTCGGCGGCCTGGGCTTCGCCATGGGCGTCGCCGGCAGCTGGCTGCTGTTCACCGGCCTGGTGGGCGCCTGGCTCGCCGCGGTCGTGCTCATCCCCCGGGTCAAGGCCCTCGACACGCGCCTGAACCTCTTGACCTACCCCGACGTGCTGCGCCACCGCTACGGCGAGACCGTGGCCCTGGCCGCCGCCGTGGTCTCGGGCCTCGGCTACCTCGGGTTCACCGCGGGCCAGGTCCTGGCCGGCGCCAAGCTCGCCTCGGCCACGATCATCACGCAGGCGCCGTGGGGGCTCGACCCCCTGCAGTTCTCGCTGCTGGTGATCGCGGTCGTCACGGTGGCCTACACCGTTCTGGGCGGGCTGAAGGCCGTCATCTACACCGACACCATCCAGTGGGCGGTGCTGATCGTCGGTCTGATCGCCGTGGCGCTGCCGGTCGTCCTCTGGGGCGAGCTGGGCGGGATCGCCGAGCTGCGTCGCGCGCTGCCGCCGGGCCACTTCTCCCTGGCCAACGTGACCGTGGTCCAGCTCATCAACTGGGCGGTCACGATCATCCCGATCTGGTTCGTCGGCATGACCCTCTACCAGCGCCTGTTCGCCTGCCGCGACGTGGCCACCGCCCGGCGCGCCTGGTACGTCGCAGGCCTGCTCGAGTACCCGGTCATGGCCTTCATGGGCGTGTTCCTCGGCATGTGCGCCCGCGTGCTGTTCCCCGAGGTGGAGCCGGAGATGGGCCTGCCGCTCCTGATCAGCAACGCCCTGCCGGTGGGCATCGCCGGCCTGCTCGCCGCCGCCTACTTCTCGGCGATCATGTCCACGGCCGACAGCTGCATGATGGCCTCGTCGGGCAATCTCGTCGGCGACGTCCTGCAGCGGCGCTTCGGTCGGCACTGGTCCGACCAGCGGGCGCTCCGGGTCAGCCAGCTGGTGACCTTCATCGTCGGGGCGGTCGCCCTCCTGCTGGCCTCGCAGTTCACCAAGGTCCTTGACATCATCCTGTCGACATATTCGTTCATGGTATCGGGGCTGCTCGTGCCGACGCTCGGCGCGCTGTTCTGGTCGCGGGCGAGCGCGGCCGGGGCCATCGCGGCCATCGTGATCGGCGGGGGCCTGACCCTGAGCCTCGAGGGCGGTCTGTGGACGGTGCCCGGCGCGCTCGGCGACGTCGGCCTCGCCCCGACCGCCTACGGCCTGGTGGCGAGCCTGATCGCCTTCGTGACGGTCTCGAAGGCTCGCCCGGACGAGCACGCGCGGACGCTGGAGGATGATTGACCATGTACGACCGCATCGACCGCCTGGACAGTACCGTGTTCCAGCACGGCGCCTCCAACGACCGCGTCTACGTGCTGAGCACCGTCGCCGAGGATCTGCCGCAGCTGCTGCCGTACCTCGAGAACCTGGCCACCAAGCGGCGCTACGGCAAGGTGGTCGCCAAGTGCGCCGCGCCCAGCGTGCCCGTGTTCGAGGAATGGGGCGCGCGCATCGAGGCCCGCATCGGCGACTACTACGGCGAGGGGGTCGACGCCTGCTTCGTGGCCCGCTACTTCGACGAGCAGCGCGCCGACGAGCGTCGCCCCGACGCGGTGGCCGAGAACCTGGCCATCGCCCGCGGCAAGGCCGGTGAGGGCCCGGGCCAGCGCACCGCCGACTGGGATCCGGTGGCCGTGGCCGGCCCCGGGGACGTCGAGCCCATGAGCCACGTCTACCAGAAGGTCTTCCCCTCGTACCCGTTTCCGATCTTCGACCCCGCCTACCTCGAGCAGGCCATGCAGAACGACGTGGTCTTCTTCAAGCTCACGCGCGACGGCACGATCGGCGCCCTCGCCTCGGCCGAGATGGACGTCGCCCACGGCGCGGTCGAGATGACCGACTTCGCCACCCTGCCCGAGTTCCGCGGCCAGGGCGCGGCGCAGGAGCTGCTGCAGGCCATGGAGGCGGCGATGGCCGAGCGCGGCCTGCGCACCACGTTCACCATCGCGCGGGCCTACTCCACGGGCATGAACGTGACCTTCGCCAAGTGCGGCTACGATTACGGCGGCACCCTGGTGAACAACACGAACATCGCCGGCAACATCGAGAGCATGAACATCTGGTGGAAACCGCTGCCGGCGGCCTCCTGACGTTCGTCGGCGCGACCATCGCGTCCGCGCCGGCGATGGCGGCGAACGGAGACTGGAAATAGCTTGACGGGCACGGCGCCCGTCCCGGTCCTTCCCGTCAGGAGACTCCGTTGGTCCAGCGCATCGCCCTCGTGCTCGTGTTCCTCGTCGTGACGACCCTCGCGACGGCCGACGCCGCCTGGCGCCTGGACGTCGAGGCGGCCATGGTGCAGGCCGGCCGCATCGACGTGCGCATCCCCGGCGACACCGGCAGCGACATCTCGTTCGTCGACGACCTCGAGACCGACGACGACGCGGCCTTCCGCAGTCGCCTCGGCCTGGACATCGGCGAGCGTCAGCACGTCTCGGTCCTCGTGGCGCCCCTGCGGCTGTTCTCCAGCGGCACCGTCGACCGCCCCATCGATTTCAACGGGACCACGTTCGCGGCGGGCCGCGAGCTCGAGGGGACGTGGCAGTTCAACAGCTACCGCGCCACCTGGCGCTACGATCTCACGCGCAGCCACCGCTTGCAGTTCGGCCTCGGTGCGACCGCCAAGGTGCGCGACGCGTACATCGAGCTGAGCGACGGCGAGACGACCACCCGCAAGGACGACCTGGGCTTCGTCCCCCTGGTGCACCTGCGGCTGGAATGGCGCTGGGGCCGCGCCCTCGGCCTGCTCATCGAGGCCGACGCGCTGGCCGCGCCCCAGGGCCGGGCCGAGGACGTGCTCGCTGCCCTGGTCGTGCGCCCCTACGCCGCCAGCTCCCTCCGCCTCGGGTATCGCATCCTCGAGGGCGGCTCCGACGTCGACGAGGTCTACAACTTCAATCTCATCCACTACTACACCTTCGGCTGGAGCCAGCGTTTCTGACGCGGAACGTCCCGGGAGCAGGCCCATGGACCCCATCCACGTGACCCTCGTCGGCCGGCTCTCCGGCCGCTCGGTGCGGTTCGAGCTCGGCGAGGGCATCCACACCCTCGGCCGGGCCACCAGCTGCGAGGTCCAGATCGACGAGCCCTCGGTCAGCCGCCAGCACGCGCGCATCCACGTCGGCAACGACGGCATCTTCCTCGAGGACCTCGGCAGCTCCAACGGCACCCGCGTGCGCGGCCACGAGATCGCCGGCCCCACCCACCTCGAGCACGGCGACGAGATCGCCCTGGGCAACCTGCGGCTGCTGGTCGAGACCGCCGAGGGCGAGATCGCGACGGACAACCTGTTCCTCGACCAGACCATGGTGCGCGAGAACATGGCGCTGACCCTGGACGAGGCCCGGCAGACCGAGGTCGCCAGCCGCGGCAAGCGTGCCTTCCTGTTCCGCATCCTGGCCGAGGCCGCCGAGCTGCTCGCCACGCCCAGCAGCCCCGAGCAGCTGTTCGATCCCCTGCTCGAGCTGGTCGAGAAGGCGCTGCAGCCCCAGCGCGTGGTCCTGTTGCTGCGCGACGACGAGGACGGCGAACCCGAGGTCGTCGCCTCCCGCGTCCAGAACGACGATCCCGCCTCGCTCGTGATCAGCCGCACCCTGATGAGCCGTGTCCTGGAGGACCGCCAGGCGTTCCTGACCGAGGACGCGAGCCAGGACGAGCGCCTGGCCGGCGGCGAGAGCCTCATCGGCGCCCACGTGCGCTCGGCCATGGCCGCGCCGCTGTTCGACAACGACGCGGTGATCGGGATCCTCTACGCCGACACCCGCGACCTCACCGTCAGCTACGACCGCGACGAGCTGACGGCGTTCCTCCTGCTGGCCAACGTCGTCGGCATCGCCATCACCCAGGCGCGTTACCGCGAGACCGAGGCGCAGCGCCAGCGCATGGCCACCGAGCTGGGCGCCGCCCGCCGCATCATGTCGCGCCTCCTGCCGGCCGAGCTGCCCACGGTCGAGCAGATCGCGATGAGCGTGATGCTCGAGCCCTGCGAGGAGGTGGCCGGAGACCTCTACGACGTGCGCCGGCTGCCCGACGGCCGGGTGATGATCGTCGTGGGCGATGTCTCGGGCAAGGGCCTGCCCGCCGCGCTGCTCGTGGCGGCCATGCTGCCGGCGATCCGCGTGGCGGCCGAGATCGAGGACGACCTCGGCCGGGTCGTCTCGCAGATCAATCGCGAGCTGTTCGCCGCCACCGACGCCGTCCGCTTCGCGACCCTGTTCATGGGCCTGCTCGACCCGACCTCGGGCCGCCTGGAGTACGTCAACGCCGGCCACAACCCGCCGCTGCTGGTCAACGCCGGTGCGGTCGAGACCCTCGGCGCCTGCGGACCGCCCGTCGGCATGCTCCCCGACCTCCAGTACTCCGCCCAGGAGATCAGCATGCTCCCGGGTGCACATCTGGTCCTGTTCAGCGACGGCCTGACCGAGGCCCAGGACGCCGACGAGGCCATGTACGGCGACGACCGCCTCGTCGCCCTGGTCCGCGAGTGCGGCGACTGCTGCCCCGCCGACCTGCAGGCGCGGATCCTGGCCGACGTCACCGCGTTCGTCGGCGACGCCCCCCAGGCCGACGACCTCACCCTGATGTTCGTCCAGCGCGAAGGATGCGGCTCGTGAAAATCGCCCTCATCAGCGACATCCACGGCAATCTCGAGGCCTTCCACGCGGTCCTCCACGACATCGACGCGGCGGGGGTCGACCACCTCGTCTGCCTCGGCGACATCGTCGGCTACGGCGCCGACCCCGCCGCCTGCCTCGACCTCGTCCGCGAACGCCAGCCCCGCGTCATCGTCCAGGGCAACCACGACGCCTACGCCGCGGACGAGCGCGATCTCGACGCGTTCAACCCGCTCGCCGCCGCGGCCACCATCTGGACCCGCCAGCAGCTCGGCGAGGAACGACGGCAGTGGCTGCGCGACCTTCCGCTGCACGGGTACATCGAGCCCGACGTGATGCTCGTGCACGCCAGCCCATCCGACCCCGGCGCGTGGGAATACCTGCGCTTCCTGGCCGACGGCGCCCTGGCCCTCGCCGACCAGCCGACCCGTTACTGCTTCTTCGGCCACACCCACGTGCCCATGGCGTTCCGCCATGACGGCGAGCGCGTCGACCAGCTGATCGAGTCGGAGTACGATGCCAGCGAGGGCGACCACTGGCTGGTCAACGTCGGCTCGGTCGGCCAGCCCCGCGACGGCGACTGGCGCGCCGCCTGGACGCTGTTCGATCACGACGCCCAGCGGATCGAGCTGCGCCGCATCGAGTACGACATCGAGACCTGCATGCTGAAGATCGTCGGCGCCGGGCTGCCGGAGCGGCTGGCGGAGCGGCTGACCAAGGGGCGATGAGGCTGGCGGCCCGGTGCGATCAGCGCGGGCGCCGGCCGCCGGCGCTGGCGGCCACGCTCATTCCGGCGGCCAGATGCCCTGCTCGGTGAGCTGCGCGATCGCCTGCGGCGCCCAGCCGCGATTGGCCGTCGGGCTCGCCGGGCTCGGATGCAGCAGCTTGCCGATCTTCACCGTTCCGTCGCAGACCGCACGTAGGCGCTTCTCCGCGTAGCCGCCGATCCCGACGCACCACTCCGGATCGTAGAGGTCGATCAGCGCGGCGAGGGCCTCGTCGCAGGCGGCGAGCAGCGGCTCGCGCTCGGTGGCGGGCAGCCTGTCCGGGGTCCGGTTGCGCCCGGATTCCTCCATGAAGACCAGCGGGCAGTGGTTCAGGACGAGGTGCTCGGCGAAGAACGCGTCGGGCGTGCCGAACCGGTCCCGGAACAGCCCCCAGAGGCGCCGTCCGGAGACCTCCGACCGCTGGCAGGCGAACCCCGCGACCGGCCGCTTCGGATGCTCGCGCCGGGGCTTGCCGATCACGGCCTCGATCCCGATCCAGTCGCGGACCGCCGCGACCTCGCCGAACGGGATGCCGGTCTGGGCCATGCCCCACGGCCCGGGGTTCATCCCGAGCAGGACGACGCGTCGCGGGCCGTCGCCGTACCGCTCCAGGTATCGTGCGATCGCCGGGCGGGCGTACTCGAGCGGGTCGTAGACGTGCGTGACCGGGTCGGAGAATTCGAGGTGGCGAAGGCGCGCGGAGAGGTCGTCGAGGATGGCGAGGGCTCGCGTGGCGCGGGATCGGTCGTGGTCGCGGCTCTGGCGGGGCATGGTCGCCTCGGGTTCGGTCCGGGGATCGTGCGGGCCGCGCGGGGGCGGACGGTCGTCGCTGGCGGGGCGCGCCGCGGGTCGGTTGGTGATGGTATCGCGCGCGGGGGCGGGCGGCAACGGGGGATCGTCGAGGGGTGCTGTCGATCGGGATAGACGGAATGGCGAGTTTGGCAGCCTATTGGGTTAGACAGCCGCCTGGATAGACGGCCTGGAGCGAAAGCTATTCGGCTAGGATGCTGCATAGGTCGAGATATCCACGATCGCTAGCTGTATATCGTCGACAATCAAACAAAGGATCCATAAAAAATCGCAGCCTCCCATCCGCCGGCTGCCATTTTCGACCTTGACTGAAGACATTTGTCTTCTATATTGACCATACCTCCCGGAAACGGATCAAGACATGCCCCGCAAGCCCTCTCCTCGCCAGGCGCACGCTCGCCTGGTCGACGCGTTGACCAGCGCCGATCGTGCCCGCGGCAACGCCGCCCACTGGTTTCACCTCATCGCCACGCGGAGGCTCTATCGCCCGCTCGGTCACCCCAGCCTCGAGCAGTACGCCCGCGAGCGTCTCGGCTTCACGGACAATCGTCTCGCGCAGTTCAAGCAGCTCAGCGAGGCCATGGAGCGATTGCCCGACCTCGCCCGGGCGGTCGCCACGGGCGAGCTCGGCTGGACCAAGGCGCAGCTGGTCGCCCGGGTCGCCACGCCGACCACGATCACGCGCTGGCTCGACCTGGCGCGCCGGACGGGGCGACGGACGCTGGCCGACGCGGTGCGGATGGAACGCCAGCGAGCACAGGCGCGACGATCGCGAAGACGGGCTCGTCAGCTCACGCTGACGCCCGACGACGAGCCACGACCACCGCGGCCGGGCAAGTGGCCGCGACCAGTGGGTCCAGGGATCCCGGGTCCCGAGCCCTCGGAATCCGGCGAGCTCCGGGCGCGGGCCGGCGCCCTGGACCATCCCGACGACCGCGGTCCCGAACTACCGTCCGCCCAGGCCGACCTGGCCAACCCGGCGGCCGACCCGCCCACGACCGTCACGTTCCAGCTCGACGGCAAGCAGCGCGCGCGGTACGAGTCCATGATCGAGCAGCTGCGCAAGCGTGGCCATCGCCAACCGCGCGCCGAACTGCTGCTGGAGGCGCTGGCATCGCTGGTCGCCGCCGGGACCGGAACCGGGATCCGGAGCGAGGGCTTGCCCCGCCGGAACCTGCCGCCCGGCGACGATACAGCCGCCCCGACGGCGCCCTCGCCAGGGCCCCCGCCGCGGACATCGTCGTCCGCATCCGATCCACCGGTACAGATCGTCATCCAGCGCTGCCCCGACTGCGACGCCGCCCACGCCGTGACCGCCGGCGGTCTCGCGCGGCTGTCACCCGACCAGGCCGACGCGGCGAATTGCGACGCCGTCGTCACCGACCCGGACACGGGCCGCAAGCGCCAGACCATCGCCTCGACCGTCCGCGAGCGGGTGCTGGCCCGGGATCGTCACCGGTGCCGGGCGCCCGGGTGCCGGTCGACCCGATTCCTGGAGCTCCACCACGTCGTCCCCGCCAGCCGCGGCGGTTCGAGCCGGGCCGAGAACCTGATCACCCTGTGCTCGCGCTGCCACCGCCATCTGCACGAGCACGCCGCCGCTTGTGCCGGCACAAGCGTGCAAGACATTGTCATGGAATGGCTTCAGAAAGCCAACGGGGGACCGCTGGTCACGCCGGCGTCGCCACCGGGCACCCGGGACTTGCCCTCGCGCGCACCCTGATCACGACACCCGCGGCGGGCGATGCTATCTTCCGGCGATGCGCGTCCTCTTCGTCCTCAGCCAGCGACCCGAGCTCACCGGCAGCGGCATCACGCTCGATGCCCTCGTGCGCCTCGCGGCCGCGGCCGGGCACGAGCCGTGGGTCCTCTGCGGCGTGCCGGCCGGCGAGCCGGTGCCCGCGGTCGGCGGCATCCCGGCCGACCGGGTGCTCACCGTCACGTTCGGCGAGGGGGGCGACCTGCCGTTCGCCGTGCCGGGGATGAGCGACGTGATGCCGTACCGGAGCACGGTGTGGTCCCGGATGACCGGACCGCAGCTGTCAGCCTATCGGGATACATGGCGCACTCACCTGCAGAGCGCCGTCGATCACGCCCGGCCCGACGTCGTGCACTGCAATCATCTCTGGCTCGTCAGCGCCATCGCACCGTCCGTGCTGGGCGGCGTGCCGTCCATCGCGCACTGCCACGCGACGGGCCTGCGGCAGATGGAGCTGTGCCCCGGCCTGCGCGACGAGGTCGTGGCGGGCCTGAGGGGACACCGTGCGTTCGCCGTCCTGCACGCCGACCACGCCCGGGTGGTCGCCGCGACGCTGGACGTCGCCCCCGAGCGCATCCACATGGTGGGCGCCGGCTACCGCGACGACCTCTTCCACGCCGACGGGGCCGCCACCGACCGCGACCGCCGCGGCAACCTGCTGTACGTCGGCAAGTACGCCGCCGCCAAGGGACTGCCCTGGCTGCTCGACGCCTGCGAGCGGCGCTGGACCGCTGGCGATCGCTTCACCCTCCACGTGGCGGGCGACGGCTCCGGCGACCAGGCCGAGGCGCTCCGGACTCGCATGCACGCGCTGGCGCCGCGGGTCGTCCTGCACGGGCGGCTCGGTCAGGCGCCGCTGGCCGACCTCATGCGTCGCTGCTCGACGCTCGTCCTGCCCTCGTTCTACGAGGGGCTGCCGCTGGTGCTGGCCGAGGCCCGGGCCTGCGGGTGCCGGCTGATCAGCACGCGCGTCGGCGGCGTCGCGCAGGAGCTGGCGCCGGCATTCGGCGACCGGCTCCGCCTCGTCGATCTGCCGCGCCTCGACGGTCCGGATCGGCCCGACCCGCGCGACCTGCCCCGCTTCACCGACGCCCTCGCCGCGGCCATCTCCGGGACCATGGCCGCGCCGTCGACCGCGGCCGCACCCACCGCCGAAGAGCTCGCGCCGCTGACCTGGTCTGCGGTGTTCGCACGCGTCGAGGCGGTGTGGCGGTCGGTCTGACCGGGGCCACCGCCACGTCGAGCGGCCGACCGGGCTCCCGGACCTCGTTGGCGAGCGCGTCGGAATGACGCCACGCCGCGCGCTGGCCAAACTCCGGGCAGAATACGAGGGCCCCGACGGATCGTCGGGGCCCCCAGTCATCGGACCGACCGGTGCCGGTGCGACGTCACTTCACCAGGGTCAGACGACGGACCTGCACGCGGTCCTCGGTGACCAGGCGGGCGAAGTAGACGCCGCTGGGCTGGTTCTCGGCCGTCCAGGTGACGCTGTGCTGGCCGGCGATGACGGCCTCGGCGACGAGGGTCTCGACGTGGCGGCCGCGCACGTCGACCACCTCGAGCTGGACCCGCATGTCGCGGGGCACGGCGAACTCGATGTTGGTGATGGGGTTGAACGGGTTCGGGTAGACGCTCACCAGGCGGCTGTTCATCGGCAGCTCGGCCTCCTCGGGCCGCGTCGGGTCCTCGACCGGGACCGAGAGCTCGTCGAGCAGGAAGACGTCGATCGAGCCGGAGACCTCGTTGCTGACGATCGCCAGGGCCTGGCCGACGGGGCTGTCCTCGGCCGGGACGATCTCGATGCCCTCGGGACCGAGGCCGCCGGCGGTGCCCTGCTCGGCGTCGCCGGAGAAGTCACGGGTGGTGACGTACTCGAGGAACACGGGCGCGGCGGGGTCGGTGATCTCGTAGAGGAACAGGCCACCGACGCGCTCCATGCCGATGATCGCGTACCAGAGGCCGTCGATCTCGGCCACGGCCACGCCCTCGGGCTCGGGACCCTTGGCGTCGCTGCGGCTGTCGAAGCTGCCGTTCTCGTCGTTGTTGCTGTTGAAGTCGCCGGGGATCAGGTCGGCGGTGATCTGCTCGAACTGGTCGCCGCTGTCGAAGACCAGGTTGCCGGCCGCGTCCCAGATCGAGAAGCTGCGGGCGCCGTTGCTGTAGATCACGTCGAAGTCGCCGTCGCCGTCGGTGTCGCCGTTGGCGCTGGTGGTGCCGAGACGGCCGAGGTTCTCCTCGAGCTGCAGGGTGGCGGCGTCCGGGAAGGCCGTCGGGTCGAGGGTGAGGTCCTCGACGCGCTCCTCCTCGCTGTAGCCGTCGTAGTCGCGGCTGTCGCCCTCGTTGGCGGTCACGAGGTAGAACTCGCCGCCGACGGTGTAGTCGGCCACGGCGTCGGGCTGGTACATGCCCAGGACCGGCCAGGTGGTGATGTTGATCATGTCGTCACGGTCGCTGGCGTCGAGACCGTACCCGGCCATGCCGTGGTCCTTGAAGCCCAGCGCGACCACATCGATGGCCGTGGCCGTCGCCACGTCGACCACCACGAGGGCGTTGTTCTCCTGGCAGGAGACGTAGGCGGTGCCGGTGGCATCGTCGTAGTTCACGTACTCGGGCTCGAGGTCCTGGGCCACGGTGGCGCCGGGGCCGTAGATCCGCACGCCCTCGGCGCGCAGGGCGTCGATCTCGTCGTTGAAACCGGCGAAGCCGACCTCGGTCGCCACGGCCGCGGCGACGCCGCCGCTGAGGTCGACGATCGTCACCGAGCCCTCGGGGTCGACGACGTAATCGTCGTCGGGCTCGCCCTCGCAGGCGACCAGGACCAGCAGGCCGTCGTCCGAGAAGGTCAGCATGTCAGGCAGGGCGCCGGCGGCAACGTCGTTCAGGTGGTCGCACGTGCCGCCGGACTCGAAGAAGACCACGCGGCCGGGATCCTGCGCCACGTCCGCCTCGACCGCGGCGGCGACGATGCCGCCGGCGACGTCGACGCTGTTCGCGCCGTCGCCCCAGGGGGTGACGTCGATGCTGAACAGGTAGGTCGGGTTGGTGGGGTCGGCGAGGTCGAGGACGTCGATGGCGCCGGTGTCGCCGTTGACGGAGAAGGCGCGGTCGGTCATGGGATCGAAGGCGGTGATCTCGGTGGCGCCCTCGTCGAAAATGCCGGTCTCGTAGACCCCGATCGGGGTGAGGGTGACCTCGGCGTGGGCGATGCCGACGATCAGCAGGACGGCCAGGAACACGTTGGCGATTGGTCGCATGGTGACCTCCAGGGGAGCGAGAATGAACCCGGATGGGCGAAGACGACGGACGAATTCAGGGACCGACAACGTATCGGTCCCTGGTTAATAGAGGGTCAATTTGGTGTTCGATGCGGGTCAAGCGGCCCGGGCCCGCTCGATGTCGGGTTCGATCCTCGACAGCGTGGTCGACAGCCGCTCGGCCAGCTGGTGCTCCTTGTGCAGCCAGGTGAGGATCGCGGGCCGGCTGATCTGCTTGAGCAGCAGGCGCAGCCCCTCGCGCGCGAGCCCCGGACGCCGCAGGACGCCCGAGTTCACCAGGCGCACCGCCAGCGCCTCGACCAGCCGGTGCTGCGCGTGGATCATCGACTCGGCCAGGATCAGGCCCTCGCGGTCGTCGAGCACGGCGTCGATCAGCCCGTGGGCCACGTTCAGCATGCCGGTGTAGGTCATGTCGTGGGCCTTGACCGTGCCCAGGCCGGCCCAGACATTGCGCAGCCAGGCCTCGGCGGTCTCGCCCGGGGCGATGTTGTGCGCCAGACCGGGATCGCCGCTGTGGCTGTCCGAGTTGGCGGTCAGCACCTTGCCCTGCGCGCACGCCAGCTGCTCGGTCGCCTCGTTCAGCCGGCGCGGGCGGCCGGCGTTGAGCTCGAGCACCCGGAAGACCTCGGCCACCCACTGGACCTTGCCGAAATCGACCTGGCCGCGGCGCAGCTCGTCGTGCTCGAACCAGGTCGGATGATTGTATTGCGCGAGGATGCCCTTCTCGCGGCAGAAGTGCACCAGATCGTCGACGGTGACCACCTCTTGCCGCAGCCGGGCGTAGGTGTCCGGGTGGAGCAGGAAGAGGTTGATGTGGATGGAGAATCCCAGGTCGGGATCCTGCAGCGTGTGCTCCACACCGGGAATGACCAGACGCTGGTCGGCCTCGGGCAGCTCGCGGATCAGCCTCCGGTAGCCGTCCATGGTGTCGTGGTCGGTCAGGGTGAAGTAGTCCATGCGGCGCGACCCGTCGCGGTTGCCGAGGGCCTTCTCGAAGAGGGCTCGCGGCGACAGCGACTCGAGGTCGGGCACGTCATGGGAGACGTTGCTGTGCAGGTGCAAGTCCGCTTTGCGCAAGGTCTTCATGGAGCATCATGGAAACAGCCATGTTTTAAGACGCGATCAAACGAATTTCAGAATCTGTTTAAGGATATGTCGAGAAACTGTTGATCATGCTGCACTTGCGGTCATTTTACTTGCGCCTTGCCCGATCTTCACATGCGGGCCGTTGACTGACCGGGACGACGTGCTGCGGACCCCCGGACGCCAGGAGACGATCAGCATGGAAGCGAAGGGCCTGCTCGTCGGCGGCGTGCTGCCGGCGGTGATGTTCGGACTGGCCGGCCTGATGCAGAAGATGACCACGCGCACCGGGGTGGGCCTCGGTCCGTACCTGCTGTGCATCGGCGTCGGCGTGCTGGTGATGGGCGCAGTGCTCACCATGGGCGCGACCGGCCCCGCGCGCGCGATCACCGGCAAGGGGGCGCTGATGTCGGGCGCGCTGGGGATCTTCTGGGCGCTGGGGACCTGGTTCGTCGCGGTCGGCCTATCCCACTACGCCGCCCCGCTCGCCAAGCTGGTTCCGCTCTACAACATGAACACGCTGATCGTCGTGGTGCTCGCGCTGATCGTGTTCGCCGAGTTCCGGGACGTGGCGGTCACGAAGCTGGTGGCCGGCGCCGCGCTCATCGTGGTCGGCGGAACGCTGGTGGCGAACGCCTGAGGCAGGCCGGTCACCGATCCGGACCGTCGCAGTGCGCCATGACCGCCTCCTCCAGGCGCTGCACGCGTTCCGGATCGGGCGGCGCGCCCAGCAGCCGCCGGACCGCATCGCCGAGCGACCGGACCTGCCGCACGAACCGCGCGCAGTGGTGGCACATCATCAGATGCATCCGGAACCGGAGGCGGTCCCAGGCCCCGAGTTCCTCGACCGTGCCACACGTGACCAGCTCCTGCACGTCGTGGCAGCTGTACATGCCTGGCATCTTCATCATCTTCATCGCCTCATCACCTTCTGGACACCTTAGCCATCATCGTTCGGCGAACCCCCGATCTTCGAGACACTCGCGCAGCCGATTCCGCGCTCGGTAGAGGATCACTCCCAGGTTGGTGCCGGTCACCTCCAGGGCATTACAGATCTCCTGGGTCGCGAGCCCCTCGACCTCCTTGAGCACGAAGGCCAGACGGTGGCGCTCCGGAACGGTCTCGAGGCACTCCTCGAGGTGCCGGCGGATCTGCTGGTCCCAGACGTCGTCGTCGGCGGTGCGCGGTGGGGCCTGCCACATGCCGCGGTCGTCGAAGCGGCTCTCGAGCACGTCGTCGATGTCGTCGTGCCGGTCCTGCTTCTGGAAGCCGCGTCGGGCCTCGCGCAGCTTGTGGTAGAGGATGCCGAAGAGCCACGTGCGCACCTGGCTGCGGCCCTCGAAACGCGGCAGGGTCTCGATGAAGGTCAGGAAGGTCTGCTGGGTGACGTCGTCGGCCTCGGTCTCGTCGAGGCCCGCACCGCGGGCGGCCCGGAGGATCTGGGGCAGGAACTCGTGGACGACCTGCTGGATGGCGTCGCGGTCCTGGCGCTGGAGCCGGGCGAGGAACTCCGGCGTCGCGAACTCTGGCGGCGGCGAGTAGGCCATGTGGGCGTCTCCGGTCTCGGGTTCGGGGCCGAAGGCTTGGCGTCCAGGATACGCACGATCTCGCCGGAATGCGAGCGCGGGTGTAAGGAACCCGGGGTGCTCGGGCACGGACCGGGTGACGACGATGAGCGGGGACCCCGGCGGTGGAGCCGGGAACGACGAGAGGGAACCGGGGCCCCGCCGGAGCATGGGAACCACGATCCGGGAGGATGAACGATGTTCGGGACGAAGAAGCTGATCGCTGGCGTGAGTGGTGGCCTCGCGGGCGGCCTGGTGTTCGGGATGATGATGGCGATGATGGGGATGCTGCCGATGATCGGCAGGATGATCGGGTCGCCCACGGTGGCCGCCGGCTGGCTGGTGCACCTGGCGATCAGCGCGTCGATCGGCGCGAGTTTCGCCGTGGCGCTCGGCTGGCTGGCGCAGGGACGCGTGAGCAGCACGCTGTTCGGCACCCTCTACGGGGCCGTCTGGTGGCTGCTGGGTCCGCTCACCCTCATGCCCCTGTTCATGGGCATGGGCCTGGGCGCGAACTGGAACGCGACCGCCGCGAGCAACATGCTGCCGAGCCTGATGGGGCACGTGATCTTCGGGGTGATCCTGGGTTTCACGTACGACCTGATGCAGCGGCGGTTCGCCCGGCGTGCCGGCCGGAGCACGCACGATCGCGGCACCGAGGCGGAGGTCACGGTCTTGCAGGGGTAGATCGCGACCGATGGGCTGACGGGACACCAGCCCACCGCCTCCGACAGGGGTCGGCTCGCGAGAGCCGGCCCCTCGTCTCATGGGCCGAGCATCATACGAACTAGCCCGGATCATTCACGAAGGGCCTGCTGCGGCCGGCCAAACGGCTGCCAGAACACGCCTTCTCGGTCTGGCTCGGTCAACGTACCGCATCGGGTACGCCTCCCTCGCCAGCCCTTGCGAGGTCGTGTTCTGGCAGCCG
>WJIQ01000012.1 GCA_014730255.1 bacterium
CCCGACGATCCGGACGACGGATTCCGAGTGGGTTGGGAAGGAGTCCCGCCGCCGTCCGTCGACCCCCGTCCTCCTCGACGAAGGTCAACTCCCTTGTACTCACGCCACCAACCGTGATGGGGCGAGCGTGGTACCCGTCTCCAGCAAGTTGCTTGCCGGAATCGCGATCTCATTCTCGGATCGGCCCGACGCCCCGGACGGTGCCGGACCGACCCACTGGTTCTCGACGCGACGGACGGCGGTGATCCGGACCAGAAAAAATCGGGTCACGCGCCCTCGCGCCCGGCCAGCTCCTTGCGGAGCCACGCCCGGGCGACCTGCCACGACCGCTTGACCGTCATCGGCGAGAGCTCGAGCGCGCGGGCGGTCTCCTCGATCGAGAGACCGGCGAAGTACCGGCACTCGACCACGCGGGCGGCCCGTTCGTCGACCGTGGCGAGGGTCTCGAGCAGGTCGTCGACGGCGACGAGCTCGGCGCCGGTATCGCGGGCGGCCACCGGGAGCGATTCGGTCAGCGCGACCCTGGGCGCGTCGCCGCCGCGTTTCAGGCGCTGCTTGCCGCGGGCGTGGTCGACCAGCAGCCGACGCATGGCCGTCGCCGCGACCGCCAGGAAATGCCCCCGGCCCTGCCATTCGACCTGCTCCTGGTCGACCAGACGCAGGTAGGCCTCGTGGACGAGCGCGGTCGGCTGCAGGGTGTGGTCGCCGCGTTCGGCGCGGAGCTGGCGGCGCGCGATGGCGCGCAGCTCGTCGTAGATCACCGGCAGGATGTGCTCGGCATCGCCCCCGGAGACCTCGCCGCGCTGCCAGCGCCCCAGGAACGTGGTGACAGCCTGGCGGCTCATGGCGAGCCCTCGCCCTGGCGCCAGCGCGCCAGCAGGGCGCTGGCCCGGCGGGTGTCCTCGGCGTCGTCGCCGTGCCGCTGGCGGTAGATGCGGTGCGCCTGGGCCAGGAGGGGGCCGGCGTCGTCGGGACGGTCGAGCTCCAGGAGGATGCGGCCGAGCTCGATGGTGGCGTCGGCGAGGTAGGGATGGTCATCCGGCAGCGTGGCCGTGTCGATGGCGTGGCCGCGGCGCAGGGCGGCCACGGCCTCCTCGGGGCGACCGAGCTTCTCGAGGGTCAGGCCCAGGTTGAAGTAGCCGCCGGCCAGGCGCGGGTGCTCCGGACCGAGGGTCCGGCGCCAGCGCTCGATGGCGCCGCGCAGCAGGGGCTCGGCGTCGCCGTGCTGGCCGAGGTCGAGGTAGGCGCGGGCGAGGTTGTTCATGGTGTTGGCCACGTAGGGGTGCTCGTCGCCGAGCAGGTCGCGTCGCAGCGCCAGGGCTTCCTGGAGCACGGGGACCGCCTCGGACTGTCGATCGACGAGCATCAGGCTCGCACCGAGGTTGTTCAGGCTCTGCACGGTCTCGGGATGGCGGTCCCCGAGGATCGCACGCCGGACCGCCAGCGCCTGACGGTCGTACTCGAGGCCCTCGAGGGAACGGTCCAGCTCGACCAGCGCGTAGGAGAGGTTGTTGAGGCTCTCGGCCACGTCCAGATGCTGCTCGCCGTGCAGTCGGCGCCGCATGGCCAGCGCCTCGCGGAAACGCTGCTCGGCGCGGTCGAAGTCGCCGAGCTGTTGCCGCACGGTGCCCAGGTAGTCCAGGCTCAGGGCGACGTCGGGATGATCGCCGGGGTGCAGCTCGCGCCGCAGGGCCAGGGCCCGCTCGATCAGGGGCACGGCGTCGTCGAAGCGGCCGAGGTTGCCGTGCAGCTGGGCGAGCAGATGGGCGAACCGGGCCTGCACCTCGGGCTGGTCGTCGAGCCGGCCGAGCAGCGTCTCCTGGTTCAGGCGCAGGAAGTCGCGGACGCGCAGGGTGTCGCCGCGGACCGGCGCGTCGCCGTACGGATTGGAGACATCGAACATCTCCATCACCAGGCCCTGCATCTGCTCGGCGCGGTCGCGCTCGACGCGGATCTGCTCGGCCTGGCGGGCGTTGCGGTGTGCGAGACCGGCCATGCCGACGGCGAAGCCCAGGATCGCGACGACGGCGACGGCCGCCACGGTGACCGCGGCGCGGTTGCGGCCGACGAACTTGCCGAGCGTGTAGAGGAAGCTGTCGCGGCGCGCGGTGACCGGCCGCCCCTCGAGGTGGTTATCGACGTCCGCGCTCAGGGCCAGGGCCGAGCCGTACCGACGCTCCGGATCCGGGTGCATGGCCGTCTGCACGATGACGTCGAGGTCGCCACGGATCCGGCGCGCCCAGGCGCCGGCGCAATCGCTCGCGCGCGGGGGCGCGTCGTCGCCCGCCTGCTCGGCGGCCCGGCGCGGGTGCCGGCCGGTCAGCAGCAGGAACAGCAGCACGCCGAGCCCGTGCACGTCGGTCGCGGTGGTGACCGCCTCGCCTCGCAACTGCTCCGGGCTCGCGTAATCGGGGGTCATCGGCCGAAGGCCGGTGTGCGTGACCGGCGAGTCGCCGCGGACGGGGTCGGGATCGAGGATCTTGGCGATGCCGAAATCCAGCAGCTTGGCGCGCCCGCGGTCGGTGACCAGGATGTTGCTCGGCTTCAGGTCGCGATGCACCACGAGGTTGCGATGCGCGTGGTGCACGGCGCGGCAGACCTGCTGGAAGAGCACGAGGCGCTGCTCCAGGTCGAGTTCCTGCTCCTCGGCGTAGGCGTCGATCGGCCGGCCGTCGACGTGCTCCATGACCAGGTAGGGGCGGCCGTCGTCGGTCATGCCGACGTCCAGCATGCGGGCGATGCCCTCGTGGTCGAGGCTGGCGAGGATTCGCTGCTCGGCCCGGAAGCGGGCGACGATGTGCTCGCTGTCCATGCCGCGCTTGATCACCTTGATGGCGACCCGCCGCCGCACGTCCTCGCGCGCGAACTCGCCCAGGTAGACCACGCCCATCCCGCCGTCGCCGAGGCGCTCCTCCAGACGGTAGACGTCGAGCTGCGCGCCGAGGAGATCGTCGCGGACCAGATCCTCGGCCAGGGGGGCCGGGCCGCTCAGGGGGCCGCCGGGGGCATCGTGCGCGGCGAGCATGGCGATCAGCTCGTCACGGAGCTCTTCATCGAGCGTCGCGAGCAGGTCGCCACGAGCATGGGGCGAGAGTGCGATCAGCTGCTCGAACAGCTCGGTGATGCGTTGCCAGCGTCGCGGGTCCACCGGGTCGGGCCTCCGGTCGGGGGGAATGACCGATACTTTAACTCCACAATTCCCCGATCGCCCGACCTGGCGTCACACGATCACCACCGGATCGCCCTCCGCGACGGCGTCGAACACGGCGATCACGTCCCGGCGGCCCAGACGCACGCAACCGTGACTGCACGGCTCGCCGAGGCGGTCCTCGTGGTTGGTGCCGTGCAGGTAGATGTAACGCGCCAGCGAATCGACCCCCGGGCCGCGGTTGATGCCCTCCTCGCAACCCTCGAGGGTGAGGATGCGGCCGAGGATGAGGTCCCGCGGATCGTCGCGGCCGTCCCACACCTCGCCCGTCCGTTCGCGGGAGACGAAGACGGCCGATGGATCGGCGCCCGCGCCGATGCGCGCGGCGATGCGGTGGATGCCCGGCGGGGTGCCGCCGCTGTCCTGGCGCGCGTCGAGGCCGGCGGCGGCCGTGCTGACCGGCCACGTCGACTGGACGTCGTCGTCGCGCAGGAGCATCAGGCGCTGGTTCGCCACGTCGACCAGGAGCCAGCGTCCGGGCGCATGGCCGAGGCGGTCGAGGGCGTGGCGGATCGCTTCACGAGTCAAACCATCTCCTCTCTCGCAGCAGATTAGCACCGGGTCCGACCGTCCGGCAACGCCTTGAAATCGCCCGGACGTGGCACCACCTTACCAGGTGACCCGTGTGTCGTTTGGTCAATCCTGTTCCGGAGGCAACAACCTCATGTTCGATATCGGCGCGTCGCTGGACCGCGAACTGCAGGAGGGGCGGACCAACCGGCCGGTCGTCCTGTTCATCGAGCCGGAGGACCCGCGCGTGATCGAGGCGGCCACCCGGGTGCCCCGCTTCGCCCGCCCGGTGTTCCTCGCCACCGAGGAGCAGGTCGAGGCGGTCATCGCCGAGCACCTCGGCCACGTCGACCCCGCCCGCCTGGAGTTCATGCTGTCCGAGGCCGCGTTCTGCGAGCTCGCGGGCTGTCCCGAGCTGCAGGAGGAGCTCGCGCAGGCCGTGCTCACGATGCCCGCGGAGCGGCGTCCGGTCGAGGGCCTCGAGGCCGCCCGCGAGTTCACCGCCACGCCGGCCGGCTTCGGCATCATGGCCGTCCACGAGGGCCACGCCGACATGGTGGTCGGGGGCGCGCAGCACGAGCCGCGCGACTTCTTCCGGCCGATGATCAAGGTCATGCAGAAGGAGCCCGTGGTCTGCGAGGCGGGCATCATCATCCTGCCCGACTCCCATCCGGAGGGGATCTATCCCCACAACATCCTGGTGATCGGCGACGTGGGCGTCAACGCCACCGTCGATCCGGAGACCCTCGCCCGCTCGGCCGTCGGCACCTGCGCCGTGGCCCGCGACCTGATCCCCATGGACGAGCTGCGCGAGATCCGCGGCGTGATCGTCAGCTACAGCAACCGCGGGGGCGACGAGGGCCCGTCACCCCGGCTGGTGCGCGAGGCGACGCAGTTGCTGCCGCGGTTCATGGCCGAACGTTGCGAGAAGGGCGCGCGCTACTGCTCGATCGACATCGAGGGCGAGGTCAAGATCAACGTTGCGCTGAGCCAGCGGTCGGCCCAGCTCTACCGCAAGGGCGGCGAGGGCAATGGCGAGTACAAGGGCACCAACGTGCTGATCACGCCCAACCTGGACACGGGCAACCTGCTGTTCCACCTCTTCGCCACGCGTTATCCCGACGCCCACAAGTTCGGCGCCGTGTTCGGCATCCGGTTCCGCGGCGTCGATCTGCCCATGGACGTCGAGCCGGAGGACGCCGCCCTGGCGGTCAAGGCCGCCGTGCTGCGCCTGCAGAAGTTCGGCGAGTGGCAGCGGACCCCGCGCGACACGTTCTTCCCGCGTCCGCGCATCCTGGCCATCAACCCCGGCTCGACCAGCACCAAGCTGGCCATCTTCGAGGGCGAGGAGGAGATCTTCGGCGAGGAGCTCAAACACCCGGCCGAGGAGCTCGAGCCCTTCGAGGGTCAGCGCATCTCCGCCCAGTTCGAGTTCCGCAAGGACGCCATCGAGGATTTCCTGGCCAAGCACGACCTCTCGGTCGAGCAGCTCGATGCCGTCAGCGCCCGCGGCGGCCTGGTCAAGCCCATCCCGCACGGCACCTACGCGGTGAACCAGCGCATGCGCGAGGACCTGATGAGCGAGACCGGCGCCGATCACGCGTCGAATCTCGGCGCCCTCATAGCCCACGCCCTGGTCGGCGACCGGGACAAGCCGGCGTACATCGTCGACCCCGTCGTGGTCGACGAGATGGACGACCGCAACCGCGTGACCGGCCTGAAGGAGATCCGCCGCAAGGCCATCAGCCACGCGCTCAACCAGATCGCCACCGCCCACCGCTACGCCCGCGACGCCGAGACCTTCTACGAGCGCCTGAACGTGATCGTCTGCCACATGGGCGGCGGCATCTCCATCGGCGCGCACCGCCAGGGGCGGTTCATCGACGTCAACAACGCGCTCGACGGCGAGGGGCCGTTCTCGCCCCAGCGGTCGGGCTCGCTGCCGGTCGGCGACCTCATCCGCCTGTGCTTCAGCGGCAAGTACACCATGGAGGAGCTGCTCAAGCTCAACAAGGGACGCGGCGGCCTGATCGACCTGCTGGGCACCACGGACTTCATGCTCGTGGAGAAGAAGTACCTCGCGGGCGACCCCGACTTCGCGCCCGTGTTCGAGGCCATGTGCTACCAGATCAGCAAGTGGATCTGCTCGATGGTGCCGGCGTTCGACGGCGAGCCCGTCGACCGCGTGCTGCTCACCGGTGGGCTGGCCCGCGCCCGGCCCCTGGTCGCCCTGGTGGAGAAGGCGTGCGAGCCGCTCGGCTGCGGCGTGAGCGTCTACCCCGGAGAGAACGAGATGGTGGCCCTGGCCCAGGGCGCGCTCCGCGTGCTCAGTGGCCGCGAGGACGTGCGCGAGTACGCGCCCGAATAGGAGAGGACCGACATGACGCAGATCCGTAGCCTCGACCAGCTGGTGACCGACCTCAAGGGCCAGCCCTCACGCCGGGTGGCCGTGGCCGCCGGCCATGACGAGAACACCATCCAGGCCGCCGCCCGGGCCGCGGCCGAGGACATCGCCGACGTCACCCTGGTCGGCGACCGCGGTCGCATCGAGTCGCTCTGCCGGCAGTTCGACCTGGATGCCGGCGTGTTCACCGTGGTCGACGAGGAGGACGAGGCCCGCGCGGGCGCCGAGGCCGTGCGCCTGGTGCGCGACGGCGAGGCGGACGTGCTGATGAAGGGCCTGATCGGCACCGACAAGTACATGCGCCTGATCCTGGACAAGGAGAAGGGCCTGCTGCCGCCCAAGGCCGTCCTCAGCCACGTGACCGTGCTCGACGTGCCGGCCTACCGCCAGGTCCACGACAAGCTGCTCTTCGTCGGCGACGTGGCGATCATCCCCGAGCCCGACCTGCCGACCAAGCTGAAGATCGTCCAGTACGTGACCGACGCGGCCCATGCGTTCGGGATCGACGAGCCGAAGGTCGCCCTGCTCGCGGCCACCGAGAAGGTCAATCCCAAGATGACCGCGTGCGTGGACGCGGCGATCATCACCCAGATGAACCGCCGCGGCCAGCTCCAGGGCGCGGTGATCGACGGTCCGCTGGCCCTGGACGTGGCCACCAGCCCGGAGGCCTGCGAGATCAAGGGGCTCGCCTCGCCGGTCGAGGGGGCGGCCGACTGCCTGGTGTTCCCGAACATCGAGACGGGCAACGTGTTCTACAAGGGGATGACGATCCTCGGCGGCGCGAAGCTCGCCGCCGCGGTGGTCGGCACGACGGCGCCCTGCGTGCTCACCTCGCGCGCGGACAGCGAGGAGTCGAAGTTCCTGTCCATCGCGATGGGGTGCCGGCTGGCGCGGTAGCCCGCGATGGTTCCGGGGCGACCTGCCGGTGCTCGGGCAGGTCGCGCCGTGTGCCGGCGCAATGATTCGATGATCATCGAATCAGATGTACGCTGCTCTCGCCGCTACTGGTACACCACCGTCACCGTGTACGGCAGATCGGCCGGCGTGCCGCCGGTCAGGCTGGCCGTGGTCTCGTCGATGGTGATGGTGGCGCCGATCTCCAGGACCTCCGTCGACGCGGCCATGGTCCGGTTGGTCGGGACCGCCGCCTCCGCGCCGAGGTCGGCCCAGTCGGCGGTGAACGCGCTCAGCGCGATGCCAGCCGGGAGGGCGCCGGCCGTGCAGTCGGCCACCAGGTCGGCGCCGACCACGCCGGTCACGTCGAACACGCCCTGGCTGATGCCGGTGGCGTCGACGACCATGTTGTCGGCGTCGGTCACCCCGCCATCGGAGGCCGCGACCACGACGGACCCGTCGGTCAGTGCCAGCACCCCGAAGTCGAGCGTCTGGGTCTCGGTGATGGCGACGCCCTCGACGATCTCCACCAGGGCGGTGGTCGCGAGGTCGACCGCGCCGGCCGGGACGGCCGCCACCAGCACGGCGACGGCGGCGAGGATCGAGAGCCGGGTCGGATTGGCACGTCTGGTCCGCAAGATGTCGGTCCCTCCGTTCGGCCCGCGCCGCTGGCGATCGGCCCCGGGCCACCGTGCCCTCGCTTGTTTTCGGCATCATGGTTGGATTTCTTGAGGAAAAAGCTGCCGACGGCGGCAAGAATTGCCGGCCGCGCGTTGCAAGATGCACGAAGAGGCCGATCCTGTGGCCGCCGAGCCACCGCCCCCGCCAGGAGGAGAGACCATGCCCGACGTCGGCAAGAAGGCGCCCGCGTTCACCCTCGAGAACCAGGACGGTCAGAAGGTCGCGCTGAGCGACCACGAGGGCCGGACCGTGGTCCTGTTCGCCTACCCGAAAGCGGCCACGCCCGGCTGCACCACCCAGGCCTGCGGGTTCCGCGACGCCTACGCCGACATCGAGGGGGCCGGCGCGGTGGTCCTCGGCATCAGCCCCGATCCGGTGGGCAAGCTGCAGCGCTGGCGCGAGAAGCAATCCTTCCCCTACGACCTCCTCAGCGACCCCGACCATGCGGTGCTCGAGAGGTACGGCGCCTGGGGCGAGAAGAAGATGTACGGGAAGACGTACGAGGGCGTGATCCGCAGCCACTGGGTGATCGGGCCGGACGGCACGCTGCTCGACCAGCACATCAGGATCAGCCCGAAGGACTCGGTGGCGCGGGCGCTGGAGTTCCTGCAGCAGCCGGGCTGATGCCGGTCAGGCGACCTTCGCCTCGCGCTCGATGCGGATCCCGGTCTCGATCTCGGTGCGCAGGTGCTTCTTGACCGCGCAGAGGCTCATGGCGCGGATGATGGCGCGCTCGTACTTGCCCGGGAAAGCCGGGTCCACGCGCAGGTTCAGGTCGAGCCGGGAGATGAGCCCGTCCTCGCCGCGCGTGAGGTCCATGTCCAGGGCCAGCGGCGCGGGCAGATCGCGCTGATCGCAGAACGACTTGGCGTAGACGCCGGCGCAGGTGGCGATGGAGGCCAGGAAGAGCTGGAAGGGTTCGGGCGCGAGGCCCTGGCCGCCGCTCGCGACCTCCTGGTCGGTGGGGATGTCCCGGCCGGCGATGCGGGCATCGACCTGCTTGCCACCGGGGAAACTGACCTCGACGAGGGGCACGATGGATCACTCCTCACTGGAGAACGGGCGGCCGCCGCGGGCCGCCGCGCGCCTGATCGGCTGGTTCGCGGATTATATATGCAAGACTTCGCAGTCACGCAACTCGCGGGGGCATGACCGTTGACCGACGAGCAGAAGCAGGGCCGCGTCCGCGCCGCCCTCGTCACCGTCCAGATGCTCTTCGGCATCAACTACCTGGTGAGCAAGCAGGTGGTCGGCGTGCTGGACCCCGCCGCCTGGGCGACCCTGCGCGCCACCTCGGCCCTGGTGATCCTGGGCGCGGCGGCCCTGCTGCTGCGCCGGCGCTTCCCGCGCGGACGCGATGTCTGGTACCTCGCCGGCTGCGCCATGCTCGGGGTGACCCTCAACCAGATCCTCTTCCTGGAGGGCCTGAGCCGCACGACGCCGGCCCACGCCTCGCTCATCTGCGCGCAGATCCCCCTGTTCACCCTCGCCGCCGCGGTGGCCATGCGCCGCGAACCGCTGACCGGCGCGAAGGTCGCCGCCCTGGTCAGCGGCATGATCGGGGTGATGGTGCTCCTGGAGGTCGACCGGTTCAGCCTCGAGTCGGAATACCTCGTGGGCGACCTGCTCGTCCTGACCAACGCGGTGTGCTTCGGGCTGTTCGTCGCCCTCAGCGGCCGGGTGATGGCGCGCCACGATCCGCTCGGGGCGGTCACCGTGGTCTTCCTGTTCGGTTCGGCGGGCATCGCCCTCTACGGGGCAGACGAGCTGCTGGCCACCGCGTTCGGCACCCTGAGCTCCGGCGACTTCGGGCGCATGGCGTACGTCGTGGTGGGCGCCACGGTCGGCACGTACTTCCTGAACCTGTTCGCGCTCAAGCACACGCAGGCCTCGCGCGTCGCCCTCTACATCTTCCTGCAGCCCGTGGTGGCGACCACGCTCTCGGTCGCGATCCTCGGCGAGGCGCTCACCTGGCGGCTGCTGGTCGCCGGCGCGCTGGTGCTGGTGAGCCTCTCGCTGCGCGAGCGCTCGCGTCGCGTCAGGCCCGCCTGAAGCGGTTCGGATGCGATCGCGTCGCGGAAACGCGGGCCACCGCCGCAACCACATGAATTCTTGACCACATCGGGCCCTTGCGCAATACTGCGGCGGTTGGGATCAGGCGACCTCGGCCACTGCTCGTCAGGGGGTCGCCAACCCCCGGGAAGGTGACCCGAATGACGCGTCGCGACGGATTCTTCCTGTGGCCGCTGCTCGCCCCCGCCCTCCTGGCCCTGATCGCCGGTTGCGCGAGCACGCCCACGCCCCCTCCCGCCGACCCCGCCGTCGAGACCGCGGCCGACGTCGCCGTGGTCCAGCCGCAGCGCTCGTGGGACGACGCGGTGCTCTACTTCGTCATGCTCGACCGCTTCGCCGACGGCGACGACGGCAACAACCAGGACGTCGGCGACGGCCCCGGCAACTTCCACGGCGGCGACCTCACGGGCCTCATCGAGCAGCTGGACGAGATCAGCGAGCTCGGCTGCACCGCGATCTGGATCACGCCGATCCAGCAGCAGATCCCCGGCTACGTCTCGGGCGCCGGCTTCTTCGACTGGGGCTATCACGGCTACTGGGCCGACGACTTCTACGCCGTCGATCCGCGCTTCGGCACGGAGCAGCAGATGAAGACGCTGGTCGACGCCGCCCACGCGCGCGGGATGAAGGTCCTGCTCGACGTGGTCTACAACCACTGCGGCTACGACTCGCGCTACGTCCAGGAGTATGGACGCGACTGGTTGCGCTTCGGCAGCCGCTGCGGCGACGACGACATCACCGGCTGCCTGGCGGGGCTGCCGGACTTCAAGACCGAGAACCCCGAGGTCCGGGAGTACCTGTTCGGGGCGCAGCTCGGTCTGGCCGAGCGCACCGGGGTCGACGGATTCCGGCTCGACACGGTCAAGCACGTCGAGCACGACTTCTGGCGCGAGCATCGCGAGCGGACGCGCGCGCGCCTGGGCGAGGACTTCTTCCTGCTCGGCGAGGTCTGGGGCGGCGACGGCCGGGTGCTCGACCCCTGGTTCGAGCCGGACGAGATGGACGGGGGCTTCGACTTCTCCTTCCAGGGCAGCGCGATCGGCTTCGTCCTGGGTCGCGGACGGCCGGTGGCCTTCGATCACTACCTCGACCGGCGCGAGCAGGTCCGGCCGGGCTACTTCGTCTCGCACTACCTCTCCAGCCACGACACCGACGGCGCGATCCTCACCCTCGGCGGCGACTTCGAGCTGTTCCGCATGTGCGTCGCCCTGCAGATGACCGCCCGCGGCATCCCGTGCATCTTCTACGGCGAGGAGGTCGGCCGGGACATCGGCACCTGGCCGGACAACCGCACGGACATGCCCTGGGGCGACCGCCCCATCGAGCCGGGCGCCGGCATCGAGCGCGACGAGGACCTGCGCGCCTACTACAAGCAGCTGATCGCGATCCGGCGGGCGCACCCGAGCATCTGGCGCGGCGACCGCGAGGGCCTGGTCTTCGGCCAGGACCACCTCGTCTTCCACCGTCACGACCCCGAGAGCGGCGACCGCGTCCTGGTGGCCGTCAACCGCGGCGACACGGCCGTCACGGCCGAGGTGCCGCGTCCGGACGGCTGGATCGGCGACGCGGTATCGCTGACCGACGGGCCGGCGGCCGACGAGGCCGGCGATCAGTTCTCCGTCACCATCCCCCGACGCTCGGTGCAGATCCTGGCGCCGGGGGACCACGAATGAGCCGCGCCGCTGCGCGCGCGAGACGCGAGGAGTGACCGGTGGCAGGCGTGATCTTCGACAGGGTCAACAAGTGCTACGGCGACACCGAGGTGATCCGCGAGCTCAACCTCGAGATCCGTGACCAGGAGTTCATGGTGCTCGTCGGGCCGTCCGGCTGCGGCAAGTCGACGGCGCTACGCATGATCGCCGGGCTCGAGGAGATCACCGGCGGGCAGATCCGCATCGGCGATCGCGTGGTCAACAACGTGGCGCCCAAGGACCGCGACATCGCCATGGTCTTCCAGAGCTACGCGCTGTACCCGCACATGTCCGTGCGCGAGAACATGGACTTCGGCCTGCGGCTGAAGAAGATGGACCGCGGGGAGATGGACCAGCGCATCGACGAGGCCTCCCGGATCCTCGGCATCGAGAAGCTGCTCGAACGCCGGCCCAAGCACCTCTCGGGCGGCCAGCGGCAGCGCGTCGCCGTCGGCCGGGCGATCGTGCGCCAGCCGTCGGTGTTCCTCTTCGACGAGCCGCTGTCGAACCTCGACGCGAAGCTGCGCGTGCAGATGCGCGCGGAGATCACCGGCCTGCAGCACCGGCTGAAGACCACCACGATCTACGTCACGCACGACCAGGTCGAGGCCATGACCATGGGCCACCGCATCGCCGTCCTGCACGACGGCGACCTGCAGCAGGTGGGCACGCCGCTCGAGCTCTACGAGACGCCGCGCAACCTGTTCGTCGCCCGCTTCATCGGCACGCCGCCGATGAACTTCTTCCGCGCCACCATCGCCGACGACGGGGCCAGGCTCACCGCCGACGGCGTCGAGCTGCCCGTGCACGACTCCCTGCGCAGGATCACCCAGGGGCGGTCGGGCAAGGAGGTCATGGTGGGCATCCGGCCGGAGAACCTCTACGACGTCAAGCGCCAGACCGATCACCCCACGGCCAGGATCCGCCTGAAGGTGGCGCTGGTCGAGACCCTCGGTCACGAGGTCCTCGTGCACGGCCACTTCGGCAGCGACGAGCGCGAGACCGATCCCAGCAAGCTGCTCGTCGGCAAGGTCGATCCCCACAGCGAACCCGAGCTGAACCAGGAGATCGAGATGCAGGCGCGCCTGGATTCCCTGCACCTCTACGATCCGGAGACCGAGGCCCGCCTCGGCGAGGAAGGAGAATGACCATGACCCGCAGTTCCTGGTTGCTGATCATGACGGTGGCCGCCGCCGTCGTCGTGCCCGTCCTGGCCAGCGCGCAGACCGAGCTGGTCGTCTGGCACGCCTATCGTGGCCGCGAGAAGGCGGCCTTCGAGCAGGTGGTCGCCGATTTCGAGGCGAGCCAGCAGGGGATCACCGTCAAGTCCCTGGCCGTGCCCTACGACGCGTACGCCGACAAGATCTCCGCCGCGGTGCCGCGGGGGAAGGGGCCGGACGTCTTCATCTACGCGCAGGACCGGCTGGGCGGCTGGGTCGAGGCCGGCCGGACCATCGAGCCGCTCGACTTCTACGTCACGCCCGATATCAGCGAGCGGTTCCTGCCGGCGACCATGGAGGCCATGACCTACCAGGGCAACGTCTACGGCCTGCCCATGAACTTCAAGGTCCTGACCATGTTCTACAACAAGGCGGTCCTGCAGGATCCGCCGGAGACCTCGACCGAGCTGGTGAAGGTCGCCGGGTCGCTCACCGACCAGTCGGCGCGGCGGTTCGGGCTGGCCTACTGGTACAGCGACTTCTATTACCACAGTGGCCTGATGAACGCCTTCGGCGGGGGCGTGTTCGGCGAGGGCCGCGACGCGACGCTCGACCGGCCGGAGAACGTGCAGTCGCTCGAGCTGCTCCTGCAGTGGCTCAACGAGGACGAGATCCTGCCCGCCGAACCGTCGACCAGCCTGATCACCGAGCTGTTCAATTCCGGTCGCGCGGCGATGGTCTTCTCCGGCCCGTGGTTCATGGCCGAGATCGGCGAGGACGTCGACTTCGGCCTGGCCCTGCTGCCCAGGATCGACGAGGCCGGCGGCACGCGCATGAAGCCGTGGATGACCATCGAGGGCGCCTACATCGCCGAGCCGAGCGAGAACAAGGACGCGGCGTTCGACTTCATCCTCCATCTCACCGACACCGCGGCGGCGACCGTCATGGCCCTCGAGGGGCGCCAGACGCCGGCGCGGACCGCGGTCTACGACGACCCGCGCGTGCAGGAGGATCCGATCCTCGCCGCCTTCCGCGAGCAGGTCGAGTACGCCGTACCCATGCCCAACTTCGCGGAGATGACCATGGTCTGGTCGCCGGCGACGACGGCGATGAACAGTCTGGTGCGCGGAGCCGCGTCGCCCGAGGTGGCGCTGGAGCAGGCCCAGGAGGACGTGGAGGCGCGGATCGCCAGCCTGCGGAAGTGAGCTGCTCATGCTGGATCTGAGCAAGCGTGAGATCCTGATCGGACTGGCGGTCGGCCTGCTGCTGGGGCTGGGGCTGATGAGCCTCCTGCGGTCGGCGGGCTCGGAGGGCAACCGCCAGCTCGCCGTCCGTCAGACGGCCGTGGTCACCGCCGCGGCGGCCGCCGACGCGGTGGCCGCGGCCAGAGCCGACACCACCAGCATCCAGATCGCCGCCGAGCGCATGGTCGACGCGCTGCCGCTCTTGCAGGAGATCCGGGTCGTCCACATCGACAGCCGTCAGCTCGAGGCCTCGACCGTGGCCGAGGACGATCAGGGCGGGTTCCCGCGGCGACTGGGCCGCGACGAGAAGCCATGGTACGATCTGGCCCGCGAGCTGCGGGCCGCCCACCTGACCAACGTTGCCGAGGCGGAGCCGCGCAAGGACGAGGTCCTCGTCGCCGAGGCCGCCGACGGCCGGCTCGAGGTCACCCTGCCCCTGATGGAGGGCGACGAGGTCGGCGGCGCGGTGCTCGTCGAGGTCGCGCGGGCGGACATCGCGCTGGACAGCCCGACCGGCGTGCCCTGGTGGCTGCTGGCGCTGGTGACGCTCGCCCTGGGGTCGGTCGTGGTGTGGTTCGTCCCGGGCCACTGGCTGCGCGTCGCCCTGGTGGCCGTGCTGCTGATCGCCGCCCTGTTCTGGTACGGCTCGAGCGGGCTCGATGCGCTGGCGGCCAACCGGGTCGCCGCCGAGACCGCCGTCAGGGACGGGGCGCTCACCGTCCAGGACGACCTGCGATCGGTCGTGGCCAACCCGGCGGCGCTCGACCCCGTCGACTGGGCCAAGGACCGCTACGGCCGCCCGCGCGGCTTCTTCGACGCCGCGGGAACGGTCGGCGCCGCGGCCGTGCGTGCCAGCTACGCGCGCGACCTCGCCCGCTTCCAGCAGGCGTTCACCGGGCTGGGTGTGATCGCCCTGGCGCTGGCGGCGTGGGTCGGCCTGGGCTGGACACGCCGGACGTACCAGGCCCTCGTGCAGCACCGCCTCGCGTACGGCTTCGTCCTGCCGGCGATGATCGGCATGATCCTGCTGGTGATCTTCCCGTTCGCCTACGGCGTCGTGCTCTCGTTCACCAAGCAGACGCTGTACAACGTCAACCAGCCGCTCTGGGAGCTCTGGATCGGGCTGGACAACTACATCGACATCCTCTCGGATTTCAAGGTCCGCGCCGCGAGCGACGTCGGCTACAGCATCAACTTCAACAACTTCTACTGGACGCTCTTCTTCACGATCCTCTGGACGGTGAGCAACGTCACGATCGGCGTGACGGTGGGCCTGATCCTCGCGCTGATCCTCAACGCGAAGGACCTGCGGCTCAAGCCGGTCTACCGCGTCATCCTGATCCTGCCGTGGGCGGTGCCCAACTACATCACGGCCCTGATCTGGCGCGGCATGTTCCACCAGCAGTTCGGCGTGATCAACCAGGTGATCCAGATCTTCGGCGGCGAACCGCTCGCCTGGTTCGACACGTGGTACACCTCGTTCTTCGCCGTCCTGGCCACCAACGGCTGGCTGAGCTTCCCGTTCATGATGGTCGTCTCGCTCGGGGCGTTGCAGTCGATCCCCGGCGACCTCTACGAGGCTGCCCGCGTCGACGGCGCCAGCCGCTGGCAGCAGTTCCGCTACGTCACCCTGCCGTCGCTCAAGCCCGCGCTGGTCCCGGCGGTCATCCTGTCGGTCGTCTGGACCTTCAACATGTTCAACATCATCTACCTGGTGTCCGGCGGGCAACCGGCCGGGGCGACGGAGATCCTCATCACCGACGCCTACAAGATCGCCTTCGAGCAGTACCGTTACGGCTACGCCGCGGCGTACAGCACGGTGATCTTCCTGGTGCTTCTGACCTACGGGATCTGGCAGAACCGGGTCACCAAGGCCACGGAGGGGGCATGAGCAAGCGCGAAGATTCGGTCGGACACGTCTGGCAGCACCTGATCCTGATCGTCATGGTGCTGGTGACGGTCTACCCCATCCTGTGGGTGCTGACCGTGGCCTTCAGCGGCCAGCAGAACCTGGCCTTCATCGATCTGCCCGCCGATCCGACCCTCGGCGACCGCCTGCGGGCCATCATCCCCTGGCCCGAACAGGTGACCATGAGCAACTTCGTGGCCGTCTTCCGCGACCAGCCCTTCGGCCGGTGGCTGCTGAACAGCGTGGTCGTCTCGGCGGCGACCACGCTGGTGGGCGTCTTCCTGGCCTGCACCGCCGCGTACGCCTTCAGCCGCTTCAACTTCCCCGGACGCCGCGCCGGGATGATGAGCTTCCTGATCTCGCAGATGTTCCCCGGCACCCTCACGCTGATCCCGCTCTACATCATCATCGTCGAGTGGTTGCGCCTGGGGAGCAACTACCTCGGCCTGGTGCTGATGTACGCGACCATCGCCATCCCGTTCTGCGTCTGGATGCTCAAGGGCTACTTCGACACGATCCCGCGCGAGCTGGAGGAATCGGCGTTGATCGACGGAGCCTCGCCGGCGATGATCTTCTGGAAGATCATCCTGCCGCTGGCCAAGCCGGCGGTCGCGGTCACGGCGCTGTTCAGCTTCATGACCGCGTGGAACGAGTTCATCCTCGCCCTGACCATCATGGACAAGGAGTCGATGTATACCGCTCCGGTCGGCCTGCGCTTCTTCGTGGGCGGGTTCGCGGAGCAGCAATGGGGATTCTTCGCGGCGGGGTCCATCGTGGCCGCGCTGCCGGTGGTGGTGCTGTTCCTGATGCTGCAGCGCTACCTCATCTCCGGACTCACGGCGGGTTCGGTGAAAGGTTGACCACGTACCCGGAAGATCGACGATCCGATGGACCCTGAACCAACCTCAACTGGGAGGATGACCATGGCCAAGCTTCGATTCAGTCTGCTCGCCCTGGCGGTGATGTCCCTGGCAGCGTCCGGTGCGCTGGCCGCCACGGTGGAGTTCGAGGACCCCAAGGGCGACGATCACGGACCGGGAGAGTACGTCTACCCGACCGACGCGGTCTACGCGCCCGGCTCCTTCGACATCACCGACTTCGAGGTCGACGACAAGGGCGACGACGTGGAGTTCGAGCTCAACGTCGGCGCCAAGCTCGAGGATCCCTGGCGCATGGGCTCCGGCTTCTCGGTGCAGATGGCCTTCATCCTCATCGACAACGCGCCCGGCGGTTTCACCGAGACCCCGCCCGGCCTGAACGTGAAGGTCGACGAGTCCACGGCCTGGGACGTGTGCGTGATCCTCTCGCCGCAGACCATGGCCCGCGTGCAGCAGGAGATCGACGCCAAGGGTGGCGCGATGGCCTCCAGCCTGATCGCGCCCACGCGCGTCAAGGGCCGCCGGTCGAGCATCACCGCGCGCGTCTCCAAGGAGGAGCTCGGCGGCAAGGGCGACATCTCGACCTGGAAGTACGAGGTCCTCATGCAGAGCAACGAGGGCTTCCCCAAGGGCGGCGATCTGCTCACGCGCAAGGTCAACGAGTTCGAGGGGCAGCACCGGTTCGGCGGTGGAACGGACTTTGACTGCGACCCGCACGTGATGGATATTCTGGGCGACCATTCCCAGCTGGCCCATTACGAGTGCGCCGACGACGGCAGCACGGTCAAGCACGCGACCATCAAGCTGGTGCAGCCCTGAACGAGTTCCGGAGACGCACGCGATTCCAAGGAGGACCCCTGAATGAAGCGACTGACGATCTTCACGCTGGCCGTGCTCGTGGTGGCGGGCACGCTGGCCGGTCCGGCCAGTGCGGCCGATGGCGACAAGCTGTCGTGGACCGGCGTCAACTACACCAAGTTCCTGGCCGGCAACAGGCACTATGACGGATCGATGTACAACTTCACGACCATCCCCGGCGAGGGCTACGGTGACAACGGCCAGGGCACCGAGTTCGAGCTCCTGTTCTCCAGCCGTCCCTCGAGCAAGATCGAGGTCAACGGCCGGATCAAGAGCCGCTTCAACCAGAACCAGTGGACCAACTGGGGCGGCTTCGGCGGCAGCCCGAACGACATCGGCAGCGTCGGCGGCGACGGCGGCGAGTTCGATCCGCGCAGCAACCAGTACGTCAAGCTGCGCGGCATCACCGTGAACATCACCCCGGGCTACACCTGGCTCAACCGGGCGACCATCGGCTCGAGCGACTTCGGCATGTTCGACCCGTTCACCATCGGCAAGATCCGCTACATCGACCGTGACAACGGCAAGGGACTGTTCTTCAACGGCAGCTTCGCGGGCGGCCAGATCAGCTACGACGTCGCGCGCATGAGCCTGAGCCGCCTCTGGGCGGGTCCCAATTACAGCACCGGCGAGTACACGAGCATGGATGCGGCCTACGGCGTGCAGCTGCGTTCGCGGCCGCTGGACTATCTGGGCATCACGGGCATCTTCAGCTACGTGAACGATATCGAGCTCGACCCGCGCGACGACGACGCGGACGACGGCCGCGACGTGCGCCAGCGTCAGCGCAACCAGGTCTTCGGCCTGAAGATGGATTACAGCAACGAGTTCGGCGATTTCGCCGACTTCACCTTCAACCCGGCGTTCTACTACTCGAAGTACTACACGCTGAACGACTTCGACGGCGACGGGAACCTGGACTCCGGCGGCTTCGGCAGCTACACGACCTACCCTCTCGGCAACCTGGACGACGTCACCTGGCTGGCCGACTTCAACCTCGACAACATCGCCGACAGCGGCCTGTCGATCAGCGGCCAGTACTTCGACATCGGGTCGGACTACGTCAGCGTGATGGCCGCCCGCCGCGAGTCGGACGTGCTCCTGACCGAGGGTCACGAGGCCACCTGGTACTACCCCGAGGCCGACAACGCCAGCTGGCGCGGCACCTCGGTGCTGGGCTACGGCGGCTTCCTGGGCCACGCGCAGCAGGTGGCGACCACCAACGTCGACAACGAGTTCACCGACTTCGACGAGCCCATGGCCCAGACCGTGATCGGCTGGAAGGGCTTCACCGTGGTGCCGAGCATCGGCGTCGGCGACCTCGACCTCTCGGCCGAGCTCAGCTTCATCGACTACAACACCAACTGGCAGATGTGGGGCGACGACGAGATGTACACCTGGGGCGACTCGCCGTACCCGACCACCGAGCCGGATGCCGGCTTCGGCAGCTTCCGCAACGCCTACATGCCGTTCCAGGAGAAGACCACGAACATCTACGTGTTCAAGGCCAACTACTTCCTGGACCTCGGTGACGGCGTCGACGTGCATGCGCGCTGGAAGTACATCGACGAGGAAGACCTGCGCATCAACGAGGAAGAGTACATCCCGTTCAACGAGGACGGCAGCGTGAACAACGCCGAGACCGCCGGCCACTACTCGGCCGTCGACGGCGCCAAGCTGTTCACCGACCTCGCGGACGACGACAAGCAGATGGACATGTACCTGTACGAGATCGGCGCGGGCTACCAGCTCACCGACGAGCTGTACCTCGACCTGACGTACCAGTACTACGACGTCGAGCTGGTCGACGGCAACACGGCCTTCATGGGCAACCGTTCGCACCGGATGGCCGGCGGCGATCACGTCAAGAACAACATCATCGCCGACGCGAGCTACATGATCGGTGGTGCGGAGTTCGGCATGATCTACCAGTGGAGCTTCGGCGAGTGGGCGCCGAACTTCGGCGACGACTACACCGTCGTGACCAACGACGACGGCGACCGTGGCTTCATCAACAACTGGGGTGGCTTCGAGAGCACCGAGAAGCGCGAGTACTACCACTCCCGGATGAAGGCCTACATGAAGCTGCTGTTCTAGACGCGGCTTCAGGGCGAACACGTGGACCCCGGGGCCTGGCGCCCCGGGGTCCTGTCACGAGGGGCCTGGACGGCCCGGAGGAGCCGAGGATCATGACCCTGCGCCAACTGCTCGCACCGCTCGCCCTGGCCACCCTGACGGGAGCGGTCCCGCTCGCCTCGGCCGCGCCCGTGGTCGAGCTCACCGACCCCGAGGGAGACGATCACGGGGACGGGCGCTTCGTCTACCCGAGCCAGGGCTTCGAGCGCGGCGATCTCGACGTGGTCGGATTCACGGTCGAGAACGAGGACGACCGCGCCGTGTTCACCGTCGAGTTCGCCCGGCGGATCGACCGCCCCGGTCGTGGTGCGGCCGACGAGCTCGGCCGCGACCTGAACCGCATCGCGCGCCACGGCTTCTACAAGTTCAACGTCGACATCTACATCGACACCGACCGGCGGCCCGGCTCTGGCTACACGCGCCTCCTGCCCGGCCGCCTCGCGAGGGTCGCGCCCGACGACGCCTGGGACGTGGCGGTGCTCGCCGTCCCCCGTCCCACGGTGATCCAGGGCGAGCTGCGTGACCTGACGGCCGAGGAGCTGGTCGATGCCCAGATCGATGGCGAGGTCTCCGCGGACGAAGCCCGCCGCCTCGCCCGGCAACAGGCGGCGACGTTCCATCGCTCGGTCCACTTCCCGGCCGATTATCGCGTGCGCGGCAAGCGCCTGAGCTTCGAGGTGCCGCACGCCGTCCTGGGCGGCGAGGCCCGGGCCACCTGGGGCTACACGGTCTTCGTGACCGCCGCCGATCTTCAGGCGAGCCTGGAGATGATGTCGGCCACCGGCCTGACCTCGAACACCAACGCGATGCTGGGCGTGGTGCCCATCAACCCCGGCGAGGAGTGGACCGACCGCTTCGCCGGCGGACAGCCGGGCGAGCCGCTGCAGCCGCCCATCGTCGACCTCCTCGTACCCGATGGCATGAGCCAGGAGGCGATCCTCTCGGACTACTCGTCGCGCCGCGATCGGCCGGCGATCCTGCCGGCGGTGGTGCCGGGCGCCGGCGGTCTGGCCGGTTCCGGGGACGCGGCGGCCTCGGCGCCACGCTGGCAGCTCGACGACTGGCGCGGCAAGGTCTGCTACGAGATCTTCGTGCGCAGCTTCCAGGATTCCGATGGCGACGGCGTCGGCGATCTCCCCGGCCTGATCTCCCGCCTGGACCACCTCAACGACGGCGACCCGGCGACCGACACCGACCTCGGCATCGAGGCGATCTGGCTGATGCCGATCTTCGCCTCGCCCAGCTACCACGGCTACGACTGCATCGACTACGACCGGGTCGATCCCGAGTACGGCACCGAGGAGGACCTCGACCGGCTCCTGCGCGAGTGCGACCGCCGCGGCATCGACGTCGTGCTCGACCTGATGGTCAACCACACCAGCTCCCAGCACCCCTGGTTCGTCGACAGCGCCCGCGGCCCCGACAGCGAGAAGCGTGACTGGTACGTCTGGCGCGCCGACGATCCCGGCTGGACCCAGCCCTGGGGCGGCACCTGGCCGGTATGGCACGAGAAGAACGGCGCCTATTACTACGGCATCTTCTGGGGCGGCATGCCCGACCTCAACTTCCGCAACCCCGAGGTCCTGTCCGAGGTGCAGCGCATCGCCGCCTTCTGGCTCGATCGCGGCGTCGACGGATTCCGGCTCGACGCGGCCCGCCACCTGGTGGCCACCGGCCCCGGCGCCCAGCAGAACGACACGCCGGCCACGCACCGCGTCTGGCGCGAGTTCTCGCGCTTCCTGCGCACCCGCTACCCCGACCGCCTCATGCTCGGCGAGATCTGGTCCGGACCGGAGGACGTCGCCCCTTACTTCGGCGACGCCGAGCGTGTCCCCGGCGGGAACGAGTTCGCCATGGCCTTCAACTTCGGCCTCGCCGACGGCATCATCCAGTCGGTGAACCTCGGCGACCGCGGTCCGCTGCAGGCGGCGATCATGCGCCAGCAGGCGGTCTACCCCGACGGCGTGCTCGACGGGACCTTCCTGGCCAATCACGACATGACCCGCCTGGCGACCCAGCTCGGCGGCAACGAGGCCAAGCTCGCCCAGGTGGCCGCCGTCCTGCTCACCCTGCCGGGCACGCCGTGGCTCTACTATGGCGAGGAGGTCGGCCTGCACAACCCGCGCGCCGGCGGCGACGAGGAGAAGCGCACCCCGATGCCCTGGACCGCCGACGCCACCGGCTTCACCGAGGGCGTGCCCTGGCACCCGTTCGCCCCGGGCCAGGACACGGCCAACGTGGCCGCGCAGACCGACGACCCGCAGAGCCTGCTCAGCCGCTACCGTCGCCTGATCCGCGTCCGCCAGGCCAGCGAGGCCCTGCGCACCGGCGACCTCGAGCTGGTCGCCACCTCGGGGGCCGGCGGCAAGGCGATCGCCTACCTCCGCACGACCGACGACCAGCAGGTCCTCGTGGTGCACAACCTCGGCGACGCCGCGGCGACGGTGAGCTGGGCGCTGGACGGCGCCCGATCGTACGACCTGCTCCTCGGCGACCCGGGCGTGGGCCTGCCCGCCAGCGGGTCGATCACCCTTCCGGCCCGCGCGACGGGTGTCTGGGAGGTCCAGCGGTGAGCGGGAAGCTGGTGGGCAAGGTGCTGCTCGAGGGCACGCGCCTGACCCACAAGACCGACCTCGCGTTCGCGCTCAACGAGCATCCGCGCTTCGTGGGACCGCGCCGGTACCGGTACCACTCGCCGGTGGTGTCCGGCGAGTGGTGCGGCTTCACCAATCACCCGTGGGGTCGGGGGCTGATCAACTTCGATCCGGAACGTGAGTACGACCACGCCATGGCCACGTTCGCCACGTGGGCCACCCTCTTCGAGCAGCTACGCTATTACACCTGGATCGTCGACCGCTTCCACGTCTCGACCCGATGCTGGCAGAAGCTGAACCATGGCCTCGATCTCGATTTCCGCTGGCTCGAGGAGCGGCTCGCCGCCGTGGGCTTCCGGATCGTTCACTGCGTGCGGCGTCCCGAGACCTTCGCCGCCGCCCGCGAGGAGCGGCTGAAGGTGTCCGGCAAACCGTCCCAGTACGACGATCTGCAGATCTTCCTGGACGAGCAGGAGACCCTGCGCGAGCTGATCAACGAATCGTCCCTGATGGCGCTCGAGGTCGATGTCTCCGACGATGACGTGACCGCGGCCGCCGACCGCGTGTGTGACTGGCTGGAGACCACCGGCGGCATGACGCTGGACGACGACGCGAGCTAAGACCATGAACGACCGCCTCCCCGAGCCCCGGGCCACCCTCGATGCGCTGGGGCCGCTCGCCCCGGCGGTGCGCGAACTCCTGTCGGTGCTGCGTGGGCGCCCTTCGCTGGTCCCCTTCCAGGAGATCCAGCGCCAGCTGCACCTGACGCACATGCTCGACCGCGGCGTGCGCGAGGTCCCGATCGACGCGATCACCGGCTCGCTCGGCCGTTCGCGCGATTTCGACCGGGGATTCCTGCCCCGCGACGAGGACCGGCGCCGCCATCTGGATTCGCTGCGCGCGATGGCCGAGCGTGAGGGATTCCCGCCCATCGAGCTTTACCAGGTGGGAGAAGCTTACTTCGTGGTCGACGGCCACCATCGCGTGGCGCTCGCGCGGCAGATGGGACTGGCGCAGATCGAGGCGCACGTCTGGGAGTTCCCGACCGATGTCGCCGTCCGGCCCGGCGACGACGTCCCGGCCGTGGTGGCCAAGACCGGCCGCCGCAACTTCCAGCGCGCGACCGGCCTGGACGACGCTACGGTCGACGCGCTGCGGACGAGCGACCCGGCCGGCTACGACCGCCTGCTCGAGCACGTCGCGGTGCATCGCTACTACCTCGGCCTGGAACTCCGTCGCGAGCCCTCCTGGACCGAGGCCGTCGCCTCCTGGTGGGGTCGGGTCTACCAGCCGCTGGTGGACGTCGTGCGCCAGCGCGAGCTGATGGCCCGGTTCCCCGGACGCACCGAGACCGACCTCTACCTCTGGGTGAGCGAGCACCTGCACCGGCTGCGAGAGGCCTACGACGACGACGCCCTGGCGCCCGAGCGGGCGGTCCCCGAGGTGCCACGCTGGCGACGCTGGCTGGCGCGCCTCTGGCGGTGAGGACCGAGTGCCGGACCGGTGCGCAGATCCCGGTCAAGATTCCCGATGTCCGGCCGATCTCACGGATGCTCACCAACGCCATCTCGTGAGGTCGCCCGAGTGCCGAAGACCGTCGATCAACGACCCGACCCCAGGGTCGCAGCGCCGACCAGCGCGCCTTCGCGCGACGAGGCCTGGCGCGTCGCCGCCCTGGAGGCCCTCGTGACGTTCGCCTCTTCCGAACGCGACGAGACCGACCCCGACGACGTCTTCCCCGGCCTCGTCGCGATGATGGTGGGGCCGGCCTTCGGCTACGGCGGCGCGGCGATCTATCACGACCAGCCGACCGGCTGGCACCGTGTCGCTGCGTCGGGTGCGATGGCGCAGCCGCATCTGCCGACCCGCTCGCAGCCGTGGGCCGGCACGCTCGAGGGCGGCGACCTGCGGCTCGAACTCACCGGCGGTGGTGGAGGCCGGGTGCTGCTGCTGCGCCGCGGCGAAGAGCCGCTGACCGCGGCCGAGCAGGATCTCCTGCCGCGCCTCACCCGCCTCGTGAACACGCAGCTCGATCAGCACTCGTACGCCAGCTTGCTCGCCGATTCGGAGCAGCACTACCGCCAGCTCTATGCCCACGCCAACCTGGGGATCTTCTTCTCGCGGGTCGGCTCGGGGTTGCGGGCGGCCAATCCGGGCATGCTCGGCATCCTCGGCTACGCCACCGAGCGCGAGATGCGCGACGCCGTGTGCCCGCGCCGCAACCGTCACTTCTACGACCCGTCGGACGATCGCGAGCGACTGGTCGAGCAGCTGCTCACCGACGGCCAGGTCCGGGATTTCCAGACGCGCCTGCGCCGCGCCGACGGCAGTCTGATCCCGGTCTCGATGACCGCCTGCCTCGTGCGTGGCTCGGCCGACCAGACCGAGGACGTCGAGTACTTCGGCTTCGTCACCGACCTGACCCTCGACGAGTCTCACGCCGACGCCCAGCGGGGCCAGCGGCGCGCCGAGGCTGCGAACCTGAACAAGACCCGTTTCCTGGCCGCGCTGAGCCACGAGCTGCGCACCCCCCTGAACGGTGTGATGGGCATGGCCGAGATGCTGACCGGGTCGGATCTCGACCCGGAGGACACCGCGGCGGTGGACGTGATCCGAGACTCCGCGCGCCAGCTGCTCGACCAGGTCGACCGGATGTACCTGTACACGAGCCTGGAGATGGGATCGCTCGAGCTCGACCACGGACCCTTCTCGCCCACGGAGATGGTGGCCGGTGTGAAGGCCCGCTGGACGAGGACCGCCGTCGAGGCCGGCCTCGACCTGGCCGTCGTCGCGGGCGAGGGCGCCGACACGCGGGTCCACGGCGACGCCCGCCGCTGCGCGCAGATCCTCGACCTGCTGCTCGAGAACGCCGTCAAGTTCACCGACCGCAGAGGCCACGTCGAGATCCGCGTCGAGCCCGATGGCGACGCCCTGCACCTGCGGGTCAGCGACACCGGCCGTGGGATGACCGAGGAGCAGCTCGCGAGCCTGATCGATGGCGATCCCGGGCCCACAGCGGCTGGCGATCTCAGCGGCGCGGGCCTCGGCATCGCCATGGTCCGCCGGCTGGTCGAGCTGATGGACGGCCGCCTCTGGATGGACAGCGACCCGGGCCTGGGCAGCTGCTTCTCGGTCCTGCTGCCGCTGCCACGGATCGAGAGCGGCCCGGCCAGCTTCGCCGACGCGACGTCCTCGGCACCGACGATGCGCGTGCTCGTGGTCGAGGACAA
>WJIQ01000111.1 GCA_014730255.1 bacterium
CCGGCTGGTGCTCTACCCGGACGAGGGGCACGGCATCAACCGGCCGAGCCACATGCTCGACTACCAGACCCGCGAACTGGAGTGGTTCCGGCACTACCTGCTGGGCGACGAGGACGCCGCGGGGGCCGAGCCGCCGTTGCCCGTGGAGCAGACCGTGCGCTGACCCGACCGTGACGATCGCCGTGACGGCGGGGGCGCGCGGGCGCTCCCGCCGTCCTCGTCGCCGGGCTACTCGAACCTGGCGCGGACGCCGGTCCAGTCGATGGCCTCGCTGCGGTCCTTGGCGCCGTAGGTCATGTCCACCAGGCCCAGCAGGCGGTAGCCATCGCCGATGGGCGCGGCGTAGAGGATCACCAGGCCGGTCACCTCGAGGGTGACGTCGCTGCCGTCGATCCCGTAGCGGAACCGGGCCTCGTACGCGCGCGAGACCGCGCCCGGGACCTCGCTGAAGTAGGGATCGCTGGCGGTGACGTCGGACCAGGCGCCGAGGGGCTCGAACAGCTCGGTCGCCATGCTGGCGATCACGGTCCCGTCCTGGCCGGACCGACCGACCATCATCTTGGTCAGGATGCTCAGGTCCACGGCCCGCTCGTAGACGCCGCCGTCCGAGCGCAGGAACAGGTAGCCGTCGTGGACGAGCTTGGCGTAGCGTTGCGGGTCGCGGGCATCGTGCGCGGCGAGGACGGCGGCGACCAGCTCGTCCGGCGTGGCGGGCACGTCCCCGGGCGGAGGTGCATGGCCCAGCCACGTGGGGTCGGCCGGACCGCGCAGGCGCTCGGTGGCCCGCTTGTCGACGAGGTCGCGATCCTGATCGACGGACGGGTCGGTGACCTGGCCGCAGGCGACCAGGAGGGCCAGGGAGGCCACGACGAGATGGATGCCGAGCTGGCGGACGGGACGTTTCATGATGCAACCCCCTCGGGCGGGTTCCCGTGCGAGCCGGTCGCCGGGACCGGCCACGTTGCCGTGTCTCGTGACGCACGTATGGTCTGTAGGGTATCGCGCATTATGCGACCTTCCTCGGCTCCGACCCGGAGGAGATGCAAGTGACCGGCCAGAGCTCCGCCCCCCGTCTCGACGGCCGCCGCGTCCTGGTGACGCGGGCGGCCCACCAGTCGCGCGAACTGATGGCGGCCCTGGCCGACCTGGGCGCCGATCCGGTGGCCTGTCCGGTGCTCGAGATCGAGCCGACCGACGAGCCCACGCCCGATCTGGAGGCCTTCGACTGGGTCGTCGTCACCAGTCCCAACGGCGTCGATGCCCTCGCCGACCGGCTGGGTGAGACGCCGTGGCCCGATGGGACGCGTCTGGCCGCGGTCGGGGCCGGGACGGCGGCCCGGGCCGAGCGCCAGGGCTGGACGGTGTCGCTCGTGCCCCGGACGGCCAGCGGGGAGGCGCTCGGCGAGACCCTGGCGACCTTCGACCTCGCCGAGGCCCGGGTGCTGCGGGTGCGGGGCGACCTGGCGCCGGCCGTGGTCGAGCAGGCGCTGACCACCGGCGGCGCGGACGTCGAGGTGCTGACGGCCTACAGGACCGTGTCCATCGCGCCGCCACCGGACGTGGTCGAGGCCCTCGAGCGGCGCGAGATCGATGCGGTCACCTTCGCGTCCGGATCGGCGATCACCGCCCTGCTCGCGGCCACGTCCGAGCTCGACCTGCCCGGCTGGCTGCCGGCGGCGTGCATCGGGCCGGTGACGACCACGGCGGCCCAGGCGGCGAACTGGGCGCGGGTCGTCACCGCCGAGGACACGGGCGCGGCGGCCATCGCCGCGGCGGTGGCCGCGCTCCTGGACCCGGACGCCTGACCGCGACAATGCGCTCAACTTCCCCGGATCCCGGCCGATCAGGTGGGTGAGAGAGGAGTCCCCGGTCGCCGGTGCGGCCGTGGCTCGCGATCCGCCCGTCCTCGAAAGGGATGCCGAGCGCATGGAACAGTCCCTCAGCGACCATCTGCATGCCATCTGCCGGGCCCTCCTCGCCTCGCTGTCCGAGGCGGTCGAGGGGGAGATCCTGGCCTGCGATCTGGTGCAGATCGATCGCCGCGAGTTCCACTTCCAGTCCGTCGCCGCGGCCCATTTCCCGGGCGGGCCCGTCCGCCGCATGCTGCTCGGTTGCGAGGAGCGACTGGCCGAGTACCTCAGCGACCGGCTCGAGGTCGCTGCCGACGCCGCGACCGGCGAAGCCGTCCATGACGGGCTGCAAGCCTTCTGCCAGACGCTGCAGGTCCAGCTCGCGGGCAGCGGTCTGCCGTGGGCGGGCGATCAGGAGTTCCTGGTCCACGACCATCAGCAGTTCCGCGTGCACTGCAGCGGGGTGCGCAACTTCCTGTTCCGGGTGGCGGTGGCCGAGGGGCGCCTCGATCTGGTGCTGGACATGGCGCCGCATCCGCTGGAATGCGCCTGGCTGTCGGCCGAGCTGCAGAGCGGCGGGGCGACCCAGGTCAACACCTCGGCGTCGGCCATCACGAGCGAGGCCCTGGTCGAACGGATCATGGCCCACCTCGCGTCCTCGGGCGCGGACGTGCAGGTCAAGCTGCCGGCCGAGGGCGACCGGCTCGAGCTGCTGCAGGCCACGTTCCTGCAGGGCGAGTACGAGCCGGGCTCGGACACGCTGCCGCTGACCTGCGCGCGCCGGACGTCCCTCGAGCTCGCCGAGGACATCCCCGAGAAGGTCACCCTGGTGTTCATCCTCCAGGACAAGCTGCTGCAGTGCAGCTGCCCGGTGATCGATCACGACCAGAGCTGGCTCGACGACGACATCAGCCTGCCGATCCTCAGGCTCGGCATGCCGGGCTCGGTGACCTACGGCCAGCGCCGCGGGGCGTTCCGCCTCGAGCCGCCCGAGCGGGTGACCGGGAGCGTCCGCCGCAAGGTCTCCGACGATGCCGTCCTCGGCGTGGTCAGCAAGCGGATCCCCATGCAGGTCTGCGACATCAGCTTCACCGGCGCCATGCTCCACATCGGCAGCCACGCGCTCATCTCCGGCTTCAAGGGGGGCGCCGAGGTGGTCTGCGTGATCCAGCTGCCGCCCGGCTTCGGCGAGGTGACCCTCAACGCCGTGGTCCGGCGTCTGCACGTCACGCACGACGACACGCGCAGGGGGGCGAGCCTCGGCGTGGAGTTCGTCGACGACCCAGGCTGCGCGGCCCTCGCGACGGTGCGCAAGTACATCCAGAACCGGCACTCGACCGGCCTCTCGGAGGGCAGCGCCGAGCTGACGATCGGCTGAAATCCCCAGGCCAGCCGATCCCGCGTGGCGCCGTCGGGCTCAGGTCCGCGGCGCCACGCTCGCATCCACCGCCCGCGCCGGACGCAACAGGTGGAGGTTCGCCGCCACCCGGCCGACCATGAAGGCGACCGCGGCGGCGGTCACGCCCACCGCATCGAGACCGAGCACGCCGAGCGCCAGGACCAGTGCGATGCCCAGGACCTCGAGCGCGCTGGCCGTGGTCACCGGACCGGTCCGGCGACCGTGCACCAGGAGCGCCCGCTCGAGGCTCAGCAGCACCGACAGCGCCGGCATGAGGGTCATGATGCGGGCCGGCCCGAGCGCGAAGGCGGCGAGGTCCGGGCTCAGGCCCGACAGTCCCTCGAACCAGAGCCGCGAGGCCGGCGTCCAGGCGACGACCGCCAGCAGCGTGGTGGCCGCCGCGGCCAGCAGGCCGGCGAATCGCAGCACCGGGCGACGGTTCTGCGGACCGTCGGCCAGCTTGGCGATGGCGACCTCCTGGAAGCTCAGGGCGGGGGTGCGGAAGATGAAGACCAGGGCGTTGAGCACCGGCAGCACCGCCAGCGACTCCAGCGGCGCGCGCCCGTGCCCCATGAAGAACGTCACCAGCGGGTGCACGGCCAGCGAGATCGTGCTCGTGAGCGCGAGCGGCCAGTAGAAGCGGGTCAGGCCGGACCAGCTCAGGTCGGCCGGCGGGCGGTCGCCCGGCGGCGTGTCGGGCAGCTCGCGGACCGCGCCGATGGCCATCACCCGGCTCGCGATGGCCTCGACGCACACGCCGACCGATAGCCCGACGGCGCCGACCAGGGCGCCGGGCAATCCGGCCGTGGCCGCGGCGATGGCGCCCAGACCCATGCCTGCCAGCCGCAGGCCCGTGCCCCAGGCCACGCGCCGGGTCAGGCCGGCCCGGATGAGGATGCCCTGGTAGAAGCGCCGGTAGCCGATGGCCGCCGGCCAGGGCAGCAGGATCCACAGCGCGCGCTCGGTGAGGGCGGCGACCCGGGGCATCAGCTGCACGAGGTCGGTGAGGATCCAGCCCATGGCGCCAGTGACGAGCAGCAGGATCATGACGGCGGTGATCGCCGCGTTGAGCGCGTGCGCGAACCGGCGCAGGGCCCGGTAGCCCGGCCGGGCGTCGACGAGCGCGGTCGACGCCGACATCATCATGATCACCGGCGCCTCGACGATGATGGCGAAGGCGAAGGCCACGCCGTGGGCGGCGAGGTTGTGCTTGGGGTCGGCCAGCCGGGCGATGATCGCGGCGAGGAACGGTCCCTCCACCGCCATCATCAACCAGGTGGCCTGCAGGGGAAGCCAGAACCGCGCCAGGCGGCCGGGGGTGACCGGGGTCGCACGCATCGGGCGAAGATACGCGCCGGCCGCGGTTTTTCAACCGCGGCCGGCGTGCGGGCGACTCTCCGGACCGGATCAGCGCAGGCGCTTGAGCTCGACCCGCCGGTTGGCGGCGCGGCCCTCGCGCGTGGCGTTGTCAGCGACGGGGTTCTCCTCGCCGTAGCCGACGGCGGTCACGCGGCTCGCGTCGATCCCCTTGAGCAGCAGGTACTGCCGGACCGACTCGGCGCGCTCCTGCGAGAGCTTGCGGTTCAGCTCCTCAGGACCGCTGCTGTCGGTGTAGCCGGCCACCTCGATGCGCACCTCGGGCCAGGCCTTCAGACTCCCGGCCACCTCGTCGAGGGTGCTCGACGAACCGGGCGTGAGCTCGGCGCTGCCGGTGCGGAAGGTCACGCCCTCGAGCACCAGGTCGGCCTTGATCTCCTCGACGACCGGGCAGCCCTTCTCGTCGACCTCGACGTCAGCGGGCGTGTCCGGACACTCGTCCTCGCCGTCGAGGACGCCGTCCTGGTCGTTGTCCGGGTCGGGGGCGCCGTCGTCGTCCTGGAACCCGTCCATGTCCTCGGCCTCGTCCGGGGCGGCGTCCCGGCTGTCGATGATGCCGTCCCCGTCGTTGTCCGGGTCGGGCACGCCGTCCGCATCCTGGAACCCGTCGCGGTCCTCGGCGTCGTCCGGGGCGCCGTCCTCGACGTCGGGGATGCCGTCCCCGTCGTTGTCGGGATCGGGGGCGCCGTCCTCGTCGCGGTAGCCGTCGAAGTCCTCGGGGTTGTCCGGGTCGGCGTCCTGGTCGTTGGGGATGCCGTCCCCGTCCCGATCGGTGCTGCCGAAGGCGTAGTTCACGCCCACCAGACCCTCGATGATGGCCTTGTTGGCATCGGCGTGGTCGGGACCCCACAGGGCGCTCATGCCGACCGAGTCCTTGTCCTGGCCGAACAGGTAGTTGTAACGCACGCCGAGGTCGAACGACCAGTGGTCGCTGGCCACGATCTCGGTGCCCACGCCGAGGATCGCGGTGACGTTCACGCCGTCGCCGGCGACCGGCAGCCCGTCCTCGTCGGAGACGACCATGTCCTCGCCGTCGGGCCAGAGGCCGACGTCGCTCTCGTCGCGCGCGTCACGGATCTTCCAGCTGGTGACGCCGGCACCCGCGGAGACCCACGGCCGCCACGTGCCGTCCTGGACCAGGCGGTAGGTGCCGGTCAGGCTGGGCTGCCAGATCCGCGTGTGCAGGCCGGCGCCGCTGTCGAGGGTGAAGCCGGCATCGTCGCCGGGCGTCTCGACCCCGGGGCGGGTCGTGCCGAATTTCACGCCGATGTCCAGCGTCCAGGCCTCGCTGAGGCCATGGCGCAGCTTCAGGCCCACGAACTGATCGACGTTGCTGTAGTCGTGGTCGCCATGGATCTGTTTCCAGAGGCCGCCTTCCAGTCCGACGCCCCAGCGATCGTTCCACGTGTCGGCCTGCACCGATCCGACCACGAGCATCGTGACGGCCACGGTCATCATCCATCGAATCATGGCATGAATCCTTTCGAGCGAGATACGGTGGCCTCCGGCGACTCGGCACCGGAAGGCGTCGGGCCTGCCTCGCGTTCCGGGACGACGCGTCCCGGTGGGCCCACCGCGGTGCGCACCGACCCGACCACGGTCTCATGTTTCGGAGAAAAGGCAAGTCCCATGCTGCGGAGATGCCGTCTGCGAGCCGAAATCGCTAGCGCACCGACGGAAACGGGGTACATTGGCCGCCGGGCCAGACCAGCCCACGACACTCATGCCCGCTGCGGTGTCTGGATTCCTGCTAGCCTCCCGCCTGCGCGGGACCACGATCTCGATCGAGCCTTCCCCAAGGAGCCGTGTTCGCCATGTCCGAGAACGCCGTCGCCCAGACCACGGACTTCATGTCCACCATGACCACCACGCTGATGGAATTCGCCTCGAGCTACGGCCTGAAGGTCATCGGCGCCATCCTGATCCTGATCATCGGTCGCATCATCGCCGGCCAGGTCCGCAAGGGCGTGGTCAAGATCGGTGACATGCGCAAGTGGGACCCGAGCCTCTCGGGCTTCCTCTCCAGCCTCGTCTACTTCTTCGTGATGGCGTTCACGATCGTCGCCGTGCTCGGCAGCTTCGGGGTGCAGACGGCCTCGATCGTCGCCGTCATCGGTGCCGCGTCCTTCGCCGTCGGCCTCGCGCTGCAGGGCAGCCTGAGCAACTTCGCCGCCGGCGTGATGATCCTGCTGTTCCGGCCGTTCAAGGTGGGCGACTGGGTGGAGGTCGCCGGGGTCTCCGGCGGCGTCAAGAGCATCGCCATCTTCTCGACCACGCTCGCGACCGCGGACAACGTCCGCATCGAGGTCCCCAACAGCAAGATCTACGGCGACATCATCAAGAACTACGCCGGCTACGACACCCGCCGCATCGACATGGTCGTGGGCATCGGCTACGGTGACGACATGGCCAGGGCGATCGAGGTCATCACCGGCGTGCTGAAGGCCGACGAGCGTGTCCTCGCCGAGCCTGCGCCCCAGGTCGCGGTCGCCGAGATGGGCGACAGCAGCGTCAACCTCGTGGTGCGGCCGTGGGTCAAGGGATCCGATTACTGGGGGGCCCGTTTCGATCTGACGCAGGGCATCAAGGCGGCGCTGGACGAGAACGGCATCGAGATCCCGTTCCCCCAGCGGGTCGTCACCATGGTGCAGGCCGGCAACTAGGCCTCCGGTTCGTGCCCGGCCCGGCCGGGCGGACGTCGACGGCGGTTCTCCGCGTCCTGGAGAACCGCCATGACCTTGAAAGGAAGACCATGAATTCCTGGCGTAACGTGCGAATCCTGGCCGGTCTGATGCTGGCCGTGAGCCTCACCGTCCCGGGGACCGCGCCGGCGGCCGAGGACGTCGAGGCCGAGTTCGAGGCCGGCAACTGGGGCACCGAGGTCAAGCTCGGCGTCAACCTCCTGCAGAGCTACTACACGCAGAACTGGAACGGCGGCGACAAGGGCTCCATCGTGTGGAACGCCACCCTCGACGCCATCGCCAAGAAGCAACTCAGCGAGGCCTTCACCTGGAACAACACGCTCAACCTCGCCTTCGGCCAGAATCACCAGCAGGAGCGCGACCAGGACGGCGAACTCTTCTGGCAGCGTCCGGACAAGACCACCGACGAGATCACCTTCGAGTCGCTGCTGCGGTACACGGAGTCCGGGCTCAATCCCTACCTGAGCGTGCGCTTCGAGAGCCAGTTCATCGATCAGACCGACCCGCGCAAGGATTTCACGCTCAACCCGCTCCAGTTCCGCGAGTCGGTGGGTATCAGCCG
>WJIQ01000112.1 GCA_014730255.1 bacterium
ACGGTGTCGAGCCGGTAGCTGTCCTCGTCCTCGATCTCGCCGGTGATGCGCACCTCGCTGCGGGACCGGCGTGCGAGCAGGTTCGGCCACCACAGCCGGCCCTCGGCCTCGCGGCGATGGGTCGAGTAGGTCAGGTCGACGCGGCCGCCGCGGCCGCGGCCGAAGAGGTTGCGATGCTGCGCGCCGGCCGAGGCGACGAACCAGTCGTCGGTGAACGAGCCGACACCGGCCTCGAGCGAGATCATGTTGCGTGGGCGGAGCGTGGCCACCAGGTCGAGCGTCGTGTCGGTGCGGGCCTCGCTGTGCATGCGCACCTGGCGGAACAGCTGCAGCTCGCGCAGGTCGCGCCGGGCCCGGGCCATCACGCCCGGAGAGTAGGGCGTGCCCGGTTCGAGGTGGACGCTGCGCTGGACCAGCGGCACGAGGTCGTCGGGAGCGCCGGAGAAGGTGAAGTCCTGGTAGCGGAACAGGCGGCCGGGGCGCGCGGTGAACGCGAGGTCGATGGCGTTGCTGTCACCGGGCGCGAGCGAGACGGCCAGCTCCGGCTCGGCGTGACCGGCACGCTGGATCCCGAGCAGCAGCTGCTCGCGGGCGCTGGTGACCGCCGGATCCTCGAACCGCCGTCCTCGCGGCAGGAGGATGCGCATGCTGTCCCGCTGCGCGCTCGCCGCCCCGGGCACGCCGTCGAACGTGAGGTCGCCGTAGACCATCGGAGGCCCGGGGTCGACGCGGAGCGTGACGATGACGCGGTCGTCATCGGCGGCCTCGCCCCCGGCCGTGATCGTGGCATGGGGATACCCGTGGCGGGCGAGGAGCAGCCGGACACGCTGCGCGTCGGCCTCGGCGATGGAGACTCGCAGGCGCATGCGCTCGACGCGCAGCAGCTTGCGGCGCGGGGTGAGCGCGAGGCCCTTGCGGGCCTTGCCGGCGAGCTGCTCCGGCATGCCCTCGAGGCGGAGTTCGGCCACGTCGCGACCCGCCCACGGGCGCAACCCGCTGACGTCGATGGAACCGTCGTCGGCGAGCAGCATCCCGCCCGGGAGCATCGATAGCAGGATGAACAGGATCGCTCGTGATCGCGGCGTCATCGACTCGGGATCTCCTCCGATGATCATGCGCCTCGATGATAGACCGGATCCGGCCGCGCAGCCAGTGCGTGTCCGTGGCGTCTCCCGGCGGGCACGATCCGTGTTCTTGGCTACCATGTCCGGTGGTTCAACGGGACCTGACCGAGCCACCATTCGGACGTCGACGTGAACGATCGGATCGCCATCGTGGGCACCGGCATCTCGGGGCTCACGGCCGCCTACCTGCTGTCGCGACGCCACGAGCTGGTGGTGTACGAGGCGGACCGGCGTATCGGCGGGCACAGCCACACGGTCGAGGTCGCCGACGGCGCCGGGACCCACGGCGTCGACACCGGTTTCATCGTCTACAATCGACGCACCTATCCCGCCTTCTGTCGGCTGCTCGACCAGCTCGGGGTCGCGACCCAGCCCAGCGACATGAGCTTCAGCTACCGCGACGATGCCGCCGACCTGGAGTACGGCGCGCCCGAACCCTGGCGCCTCTTCGCGCAGCCGCGCAACCTCGTCCGTCCGGCGCACTGGCGCATGCTCGGCGAGATCCTGCGCTTCTACCGCGAGGCGCCGCGGCTCCTGGAGGCGGCCGAACGGGACACCGACCTCACCCTGGCGGACTATCTCGCGACCGGCGGCTACGACCGGGCGTTCGTCGAGCAGCATCTCTACCCGGTGACCGCGGCGATCTGGTCGAGCCGGCACGCCGGCATGGGGGAGTACCCCGCGGCCGCGCTCGTGCGTTTCTTCCGCAACCACGGCCTGCTCTCGCTCACCGATCGGCCGCGCTGGCGCACCATCACCGGTGGCTCCCGGCGGTACGTCGAGACGCTGACGCGCCCCTTCCGCGAGGCGATCCGCCCCGGCTCGCCCGTCACCCGGATCGAGCGCGACGCGTCGGGCGTGACGGTTCACGCGCCGACCGGCCCGCCGGAGCGTTTCGACCAGGTGGTCCTCGCCTGCCATGCCGATCAGGCCCTGCCGCTGCTCGAGTCGCCGACCCGCGCCGAAGAGACCGTGCTCGCGGCCTTCCCGTATGCCGAGGCCGCGACCGTCCTGCACTCGGACACGAGCGTCATGCCGCGCCGCCGGGCGGCGTGGGCGAGCTGGAACTACCTGCGGGTGCCGGCCGCCGACGAGCGCGTGGTCATGACCTACGACCAGAACCGGCTGCAGCGCCTGCGGACACGCCGTCCGTACCTGGTGACCCTGAACCACGACGACGCCCTCGCCGCCGACCTCGTCCACGCGCGCATGACCTACCACCATCCGCAGTACGACCGCGAGGCGGTGCGCATGCAAAGCGAGATCGAGGCGCTGAACGGACAGAACCGGACGTATTACTGCGGCGCCTACTGGGGCTACGGCTTCCACGAGGACGGGGTCGCGAGCGGCCTGCGGGTCGCGCGCGCGTTCGGGGAGGAGCTGTGAGATGACCGCGAGCGCCGTCTACGAGGGTGTGCTCACGCACCATCGCCTCAGGCCGCGGGAGCACACGTTCCGCTACCGTCTGGGCATGCTCTACGTGGATCTCGCCGAGCTTCCCGCGGTGCTCGACGCGCACCCCCTCTGGTCGGCCCGCCATGCCGCGCCGGGTGCGTTCTGTCGCGCCGATTACCTCGGCCCGTCGGACACGTCGCTCGACGAGGCCGTGCGCGACGAGGTCGCCCGGCGGACGGGCGAGCGCCCCGCCGGCCCGGTCCGGCTGCTCACGCACCCGCGCTACTGGGGCTGGTGCTTCAACCCCGTGAGCTTCTACTACGTCTACGAGCCCGACGGCCGGACGTTGCGCTGGGTGGTCGCCGACGTCACCAACACCCCGTGGCACGAGCGGCATGCCTACGTACTCGGGCCGGCCGACGACGTCGACTGGTCGCGCGGGTGGCGACCGACCAGTCGCAAGGTCTTCCACGTCTCGCCGTTCATGGACATGGACATGGAGTACCGCTGGCTGCTGCGCCCGCCAGGTTCCGGACTGACCGTCGGCATCACCAACCACGACACCGAGGGCCGCCTCTTCCAGGCCACCCTGGATCTCGAACGTCGTCCCCTCGACCGCCGGCACCTCGGCCGCCTGCTCTGGCGCTACCCGTGGCTGACCTTGAAAGTGGTCGGCGGAATCCACTGGCACGCCCTGCACCTGTGGCGCAAGGGCGTGCCGTTCCACCCGCACCCCGGCAACCTGGAGCAGCGCTGGCCATGACCGATCCCGCGACCGAGACGACCCTCGTCCCCCTGACCGCGCGCCAGCGCCTGGCCCGCGGCCTCCTGCTGCGCGTGCTCGGCTCGCTGACCGGCGGGCGCGTCGTCCTGCGCGACCACGACGGCGACTGGACCCTCGGCCGGATCTCGGACGACGGCCGGCTCGCCGTGACGGTCGTCGTGACCGACGGGGCGTTCTATCCCGCCGCCCTCCTGGAGCAGAGCGCCGGCGTGGGCCGCGCGTTCATGGCCGGCTGGTGGACCTGCGACGATCCGGTGGCGCTGATCCGGATCCTGGCGCGCAACGAGGTCGCCCTGCGCCGCTGGACCCGGCCGACCCTGGGGCTGCTGGCGCCGTGGCACCGGCTCGCGCTCTGGCTGCGGCGCAACGACCTGGATGGGGCGCGGCGCAACATCGCCGCCCACTACGACCAGGGCAACGAGTTCTTCGCCGCGTTCCTCGACCCCAGCCTGACCTACTCGAGCGCGGTGTTCGAGGCGCCGGATCAGGATCTCGCCGAGGCTCAGCGCAGCAAGCTCGACCGCATCTGCCGCAAGCTCGACCTCTCGCCGCGCGACCACGTCCTGGAGATCGGCACCGGCTGGGGCAGCTTCGCCATCCATGCCGCCGAGCGATACGGGTGCCGCGTCACCACCACCACGCTCAGTGCCGAGCAGGCCGACCACGCGCGCGAGCTGGTCGCCCGGCGTGGCCTCGCCGATCGGATCACCGTCCTGGAGCAGGACTATCGCGAGCTCGAGGGCCAGTTCGACAAGCTGGTCTCCGTCGAGATGATCGAGGCCGTGGGCACGCGGTACTACGGCGAGTACTTCCGGCGATGCAGCGATCTGCTCGCGCCCGATGGCGCGATGGTCCTGCAGGCGATCGTGGTCGACGACCGGCACTTCGCGCACGATGCGCACCACCGTGACTTCATCAAGCGCTACATCTTCCCCGGCGGGGTCCTGCCCTCCATCGCGGTCATCGCGCGCCACGTCGCCCGGCAGACCGACCTGCAGACCGCGCACCTGGAGGACCTCACCGCGCACTACGCCGAGACCCTCGCGCGCTGGCGTGCGGCCCTGCGCGACGGCTGGGATCGCCTGCGCACGGCCGGGCGTAGCGAGGAGTTCCTGCGGGCCTGGGAGTTCTACTTCGTGTACTGCGAGGGCGGCTTCCGCGAGCGCCGGGTCGGCGTCGTGCAGCAGACCCTGGTCAAGCCGCGTTGCCGGTCGTTGCCCATGGTCTCGCCGGTGACCACGGCGTGGCCCGAGCCGGAGGCCGTCGGGAAGGAGTCGTGATGTGGTACCAGGGCATCCTCGACCGTGACCTCGTGCCCGACTGGGTCATCCGCCAGGCGATCCGCCGGCGGTGCCAGGCGCGGCTCGACCAGGAGCAGAGCCGCCAGGATCGCGACCGGTTCGTCGCCGACCTGCAGCAGAGCCCCATCGCCCTGCACACCGACCTCGCCAACGAGCAGCATTACGAGGTGCCGCCGGCATTCTTCCAGCAGGTCCTCGGGCCGCGCCGCAAGTACAGCTGCGGCCTGTGGCCCGACGGCGTGGAGACCCTCGCCGGGTCCGAGGATGCGATGCTCGCGCTGACCTGCGAGCGGGCCGAGCTCCAGGACGGCCAGCGGATCCTGGACCTGGGCTGCGGCTGGGGCTCGCTCGCGCTGTACGCGGCCGAGCGGTTCCCGGGCAGCGAGATCGTGGCCGTCTCCAACAGCCGCGACCAGGGCGAGTTCACCCGCGCCGAGGCGGCGAGCCTGGGCCTGCAGAACCTCGCCGTGCACACCGCCGACGTAAACGACTTCGCGCCGGAGGGCCGGTTCGACCGCGTCGTCTCGGTCGAGATGTTCGAGCACCTGAAGAACTACGGCGAGATGCTCGCGCGCATCGCCGGCTGGCTCGCGCCGGACGGCCGCCTGTTCGTCCACATGTTCGTCCATCGCGAGCTGGCCTATCACTACGAGAGCGAGGGGCCGGACGACTGGATGGCCCGGCATTTCTTCACCGGCGGCACCATGCCGTCGCACGACCTGCTACGCCGGTTCGACGCGCACCTGACCGTCGCGCGCGAATGGCAGGTCTCCGGCCTGCACTACCAGCGCACCCTCGAGGCCTGGCTCGCGAACATGGACCGGCGCCGCGAGGCGGTCCGCCCCATCCTGGCCGCGACCTACGGCGAGGACCAGGTCACGCGGTGGTGGGTGCGCTGGCGCGTCTTCTTCATGGCCTGCTCCGAGCTGTTCGGCTACCGCGGCGGCCAGGAGTGGTTCGTCGGCCACTATCGCCTGCGGCCGACGGGTTCGTGAGGCCGGGACGGAGGGACGCGGCGTGGGCATCCAGGTGGTGTGGCTGAAGCGGGACCTGCGCGTGGACGACCACCCGGCCCTCGCGCGCGCGGCCCGCGCTGGCCCGGTGCTCGCGCTCCATGTCTACGAGCCGGCTCTGCTGGAGAGCCCGGAGTTCGACCCCTCGCACCTGGTCTTCGTCAACGAGTGCCTCGCCGAGGTGGCCGACGAGCTGACCGCGCGCGGCGCCCGCCTGACCGTGCGCACGGGCGA
>WJIQ01000113.1 GCA_014730255.1 bacterium
CCAAGGCGCGGGAGATCGTGAAGGTCGCCAGCCCCGAGACGGAGGGGCAGTGGCTCGAGGAGGCGGCGCAGTCGTCGCGGCGCGAGCTGGAGACCAAGGTGAAGAGGACGCGGGAGAAGGCGCGGCGGCGGCGGGCGGCGCGTGCGGGGCAGGGGGAGCTGTTGCCGGCGACCGAGGCCGGGGTCCCGGAGCCCGCGGCCGAGATCGTCGACGCCGTGCCGACCAGCGTCTCGATCCGCATGACCAGCGAGCAGCGGGCGCGGTACGACGCGCTGTGGGAGACGCTCGGCCGGGCGCCCAACGCCGAGGACCTGCTGGAGGCGCTGGCGGCGCTGGCCGGACCACGAAATGGCGCAAACGCAAGCGATAAAGCCAGTTCCGCGACCGTCTCCCCCCGGGGGGACATGCGGCCAGCGGTCCAGGTCCACGTCCACCGGTGCCCGGACTGCGGCGCCACCGAATCCGGCGGCCGACCGCTGGACCGGCCCGACCGGGAGCGGGTCGAGTGCGACGCGGCGATCGCCGAGCCAGGCCGCCGCAACACGACCACCATCCCGCCACGCACGCGGCGCGAGGTGCTCGCGCGCGACCGTCACCGGTGCCGTGCGCCGGGGTGCGACCACAGGGGGTTCCTGGAGATCCACCACGTGAATCCGCGATCCAGGGGCGGGACCAACGCTCCCGACAACCTGATCACCCTCTGCAGCGCCTGTCACCGCCTCTGGCACGAGCGGGGGCGGCCGGGGTGGTACGAGCCCGAGCGGGAGCGCGAGCGCGCGCTGGCGACCGTGTGAGCGGGACCCAGCCGCGCACCACGACATCCTCGACGGCGCGATCGTAGGCGATGCGACTCGACAGGTCGGGAATGCGCCCGGCGGACTCCGGGTCTCCTCGCCACCGCGCGGGCAGGATGGAGCCGACAGGCCCCGGCCGCAAGGACCGGGACCCCAGACTCCGTCACCAACGACGCCGGCTCAGGAACCGGTCTCGCCGGTCGCGAGCGTCCGCGGCTCCGCGTTGGCGACGAACTCCTCGAGCCAGCGGTCGGTCTCCCACAGGAGGTGCATGATCGATTCGCGGGCGCGGTAGCCGTGGCTCTCGTGCGGCAGCATCACCAGCCGCACCGTCGCGCCGTGGCCCTTGAGCGCGCCGTACATGCGCTCGCTCTGCATGGGATAGGTGCCGGAGTTGTTGTCGGCGTCCCCGTGCACGAGGAGCATCGGCTCGTCGATCTTGTCGGCGTGCATGAACGGCGACATGGTGAAGTAGACCTCCGGCGCCTCCCAGAGCGATCGCTCCTCGGCCTGGAAGCCGAACGGGGTGAGCGTGCGGTTGTAGGCGCCCGAGCGCGGGAGCCCGGCCCGGAAGAGGTCGCTGTGCGCGAGCAGGTTGGCGGTCATGAACGCGCCGTAGCTGTGGCCGCCGATGGCCATGCGATCGCGATCGCCGACGCCGCGGCGCACCAGCTCGTCGACCGCCGCCTGGGCGTTCGCGACGAGCTGCTCGACGAAGGTGTCATTGGGCTCCTCGTCGCCCTCGCCGATGATCGGCATCGTGGGGTCGTCCAGGACCGCGTACCCGCGGGTCAGGAACAGCATCGGCGACCACCAGCCCACGCGGGTGAAGCGGTAGGGCGAGTCGGTCACCTGGCCGGCGTCCTGGGCGCTCTTGAACTCGTTGGGGTAGGCCCACATCAGCACCGGCAGCGGGCCGTCGCGGTCCTGGTCGTAGCCGGCGGGCAGGTAGAGCGTGCCGCTGAGCGGGACACCGTCGGCGCGCTCGTAGGTGATCAGCTCCTTGTGGATGCCCTCCAGCTGGGGCGTCGGGTCGGGGAAGGCGGTCTTCTGCCGGATCGCCGCACGGTCGGGATCGAGCACGCGCTCGAAGTAGTTGGGCGGCTCGGTCTGCGACTCGCGGCGCGTGAGCACGCGGCGATCGTCGGCACCGAGCAGCTCGACCACGTACTCGTAGTACGGCGCCTCGCTGCGGAACAGGCGCTCCTTCTCGTCGGTGGCGAGGTTCCAGGCGTCCAGGAACGGCCGGTCGCCCTCGGGCGAGGCGCCGTCGCCCCGCAGGAAGATGGTCTGGCCGCCATCGGCGGTGAGGATGACCTGACGACCGTACTCTCCGCGGTGCATCATGGGCTGACCCGGATCGGCATAACGGTCCTGGAACGACCGCTCGTCGACGATGCGTGGCTCGGTATCGCGCGAGTCCGGGTGCACGTGCCAGACCCGCAGGTTCCGGTTCGCCCACCACCAGGAGACGACGAACGCGAGCTCGCCATCGCCCCACATGGTGCCGCCGAAACGCTGGGCGAGGGTGATCAGCTCGGCGGGCTCGCCGCCGAACGGCGCGTCGAGGGTGAACACCCGGTCGCGCCACTCCGCCTCGGCACCGCCGTCGCCGCCGTCCAGGGCCTCCACCCACACCAGCTGCGCCGCCTCGTCGCTGCGCCACTGCACCGACCGCGGACCGGTGGCCACCGAGCCGAACGCGATCGGGATCTGATCCTGCAGCGGCCGGTCGACGACCTGGTGGACGACCTCGCCCCGG
>WJIQ01000114.1 GCA_014730255.1 bacterium
CGGGCCGGTCCTCGTGACCGAGACCGACCCGTACGGCAAGCTGCTCGCCGTGCACCTGACCGTGCGCGACCGCGCGGCGCTCGACCAGCGTTTCGGCCAGCCGGGCGCCCTGAACCTGGTGCATCGCATGCTGACCACCGGCGTGGCCGGTTGCGACGAGGCCTGCCTGGCGCGGCGTCTGGGGGAGATCGGCGCGGAGATCAAGCTGGTCGACGACCCGCGCTTCCCGATGGACGACTACTACACCAACGGTCGCTTCAGCTTCATCCGTCTGGAGTGCCCGGCCGAGCATGCCGGGGCGGCGCTCGAGCTGCTGGCCGAGCTGGTGCAGTTCAGCTCGTTCACCGAGGAGGACCTCGCGCGCGAACGGCGAGCGCAGCTGTCCCTGCTCGGCCGCCGCGCGGGCAGCGCGTCGGCGATCTCGCGTCAGCTCCTGCGCGACGGGCTGTACGGCGACCACCCGCTGGCCGCCCCGGCCGAGGGCACGGTCGCCTCGGTGTCGGCGATCACCTACGACGACCTGCGCAGCCTCTACCGCGAGGCGTTCCACGCCGAGAACCTGATCGTCTCGATCGTCTCGCCCCTCGGCCACGACGAGGTCGCCGACCTGCTCACCGGCCTGCCCACCAACGGAGGCGGGCGCGAGCCCATGGCGCCGCTGCCGCTGACGACCACGCCCGAACGGATCACCGAGACCCTGGGCGGTCCGCTCGGCGTGATCCGCGTGGGTTCGGTGCGCGAGATCGACCCGGCCGACCGTCCGGCGCTCGAGCTGCTGGTGGCGATCCTCTCCGACCGCCTGCAGATGGACCTGCGCGAGACCCGCGGCCTGGGCTACAGCGTCGGTGCCGGCATCGCGATCCACGGCGACCGCGCCGTGTTCACCGCCTCGGTCAACCCGCCGACCGCGCGCGTGCCCGAGGGCGAGGAGGCCCTCGCCGCCGCGCTGCGCACCTTCGACGCCACGACGATCACCCAGGACGAGCTGGACACCGCCCGCAGCGCGCGCCAGGGCCGTCTGACCATGCGACGGCTCGACAGCATCAGCCGCGCCTACTACCTGGCGATGTCCGACCTCGCCACCGGCGGTACCGCGCGCTACGAGCGCCAGATCGACGCTTACGATGCCGTGACCCTGGCCGATCTACAGGGGGTGTCGAGCTTCTTCAGCGAGCTGCCCCTGGTCACCGTGGTCGTGGACTAGGCCATGGTCCCGGGGCCGTCGGTCGTGGGCTAGGCGATGTTCTTCAACTCGTTCGTCTTCTTCTTCTTCCTGCTACTGGTGCTGCCGGTGTTCTACCTGCTGCGGCGCCAGCAGCACCGCGCGGTCTGGCTCCTGGTGGCCAGCTACGTGTTCTACGGCTACTGGGACTGGCGGTTCTGCTCGCTGCTGCTCGTCTCCACGGTGGTCGACTTCCTGGTCGGGCGGGCCATGCACGCCAGCGAGGATCCCGGCCGGCGCAAGCGGCTCCTGTGGCTGAGCTGCTCGGTCAACCTCGGCATCCTGGGCTTCTTCAAGTACTTCAATTTCTTCGTCGACAGCATCCAGGCCACGGCCGCCTCGCTCGGCCTGGGCGTCGACTTCCTGCACCTGAACATCGTCCTGCCGGTCGGCATCTCGTTCTACACGTTCCAGACGATGAGCTACACCATCGACATCTACCGCCGGCGTCTCGAGCCGACCGACTCGTGGACCGACTTCGCGCTCTTCGTCTCGTTCTTCCCCCAGCTGGTGGCCGGTCCCATCGAGCGCGCCCGCAACCTTCTGCCGCAGATCGCCCGGCTCGGCCGGCCCACGCGCACGCAGGTCGAGGAGGGGCTGACCCTGCTCGTGCTCGGCTACTTCAAGAAGGTGGCCGTGGGCGACGCCGCCGGGCGCATCGTCGACCACGTGTTCGGCCAGCCCGACCTGTACCGGTCGCCCGAGCTGCTCGCGGCCCTGGTGCTGTTCGCGGTCCAGATCTACGCCGACTTCTCGGGCTACTCGAACATCGCCCGCGGCCTGGCCAAGCTCCTCGGCCTGGAGCTGATGAAGAACTTCGAGCAGCCGTACCTCGCGGCCAACATCACCGAGTTCTGGCGCCGCTGGCACATCTCGCTCTCGAGCTGGCTGCGCGACTACCTCTACATCTCGCTGGGCGGCAACCGGCGGGGCGACGGGCGCACCTACGTCAACCTGATGACGACCATGCTGCTTGGCGGCCTGTGGCACGGGGCGGCCTGGACGTTCGTGGTCTGGGGCGGGCTGCACGGCCTGTACCTCGCCGCGCACAAGATGATCCTGGGCGAGCGCAAGGTCGCCGACCGCTTCGTCTGGCGCGGGCCCGCGAGCCTGGTGCGGTGGGTGCTGTCGGTGGCGGCGACCAACGTCCTGGTGCTGCTGACCTGGCTCTTCTTCCGGGCCACGAGCTTCGATCAGGCCTGGTACTTCCTCGACTCGTTCGTGCACTGGGAAACCAGTGCGCTGGCCGGGCGTTTCCTGGGCATCACGCTGAGCTTCGTGGGCATGGTGGTGCTGCTGGACGCCCTGGAGTACTTCTCGCGCAGCCACGTCTGGCCGTTGCGGCTGCCGCGTGGCGTGGCGGCCGGCATGGGCGCGGCGGCGATGGTCGTCGTCCTGCTGTACATGGCCACCACCGAGCCCATGCCGTTCGTGTACTTCCAGTTCTAGGGAGCCCATCGTGCGCACCGTGGTGACCATCGCGAGCTTCGTCCTGGCCGGCCTGGCGACCGGCCTGGCGCTCGACGCCTGGTTGCAGCTGGCGGAGATCCAGAACCCCATCGAGAACCGTAGCGACCCCGAGCTGGGGGCGATCTACCGCCCGGACGTCGAGATGAGCCGCTTCAGCGAGGGCTTCTTCCTCGGCCGCTCGAACCGCTGGGGGTTCCTGGGCACCGGTGCGCCGCGCGAGCGCGAGGACGGCGAGCTGCGCATCCTGCTGCTGGGCGACAGCTTCGTCCTCGGCCACACCGTCTTCGAGCGCCATCATTTCAAGACCGAGCTCGCGGCCCAGCTCGAGCGTGCGCTGGGCCGTGAGGTGACGGTCCTGAACTTCGCGCGGGCCGACTACTGCCTCTGGAACATGCACCAGCACTACGTGGATCATGCCTCGGAGTGGGACCACGATCTGGCGCTGTTCTTCCTGGCCGACGGCGACCTCGCGCCGGCCTACCCGGCCGACCCGGCGATGTATCCGTACACCGAGCTCGTGGACGGCGAGCTGCGCATCAACCGCGAGTTCCGCGACAGCGCGAAGCGGGCCACCTACCTGGAGCTCGAGCCCGTGCTCACGCGGTTCGCCATGCCCCGCCTCGGTTTCAACCTGCTCAAGGTGATCGACACGGGGCAGTGGCGGCCCATGCTGCTGGGCAAGTTCGCCCCGCGGCCCGAGGAGGCGCCGGTCATCGAGCGTGGCGAGGTGCCCGGCCCGTTGCCCGAGCCGGTGCGCCTGGCGCCGGCGCGGCCGCTGCCGCCGGTCACGCCCGCGGTGCTGCGCGACCTGCGCGACCGCGGCCGCTGCGCCGCGGTGATCAACTGGAAGATCCGCCCCGCCTGGCGCGACAGCGTCCTGGCCAGCGGCATCCCGACGCTGGAGCTGGCCGGCGTGTGGGCGGCGCTCGAGCGCGACGGGGTCGACCCCTGGTACTGGCCGGTGACCGGGCAGCGCGGGCACTGGAATCACGAGGCCCACCGGATGCTCGGGCGATACCTGGCGGCGGCGGTGGTCTCGCGGGGGCTGGTGGC
>WJIQ01000115.1 GCA_014730255.1 bacterium
ATGGTCGTGTATTCCATGCGGATCACCTCCGCACCCAGGTTAGCGGGCCTTCGCGGGGTCCGCCCCCTGCCGCAGCATCGGGTGGCCCGACGATCCGGACCGGCAAGGCCGGCTGGTCGAGTGTCATCGGGCGGTGCGTCGCGGATCCCGGGACCGCCAGGAGGAAATTAGGCGACACGGGCTCGCCTGTTGCGCATAATTCGCATGATGTCCGGGAACCAACGAGAGGCGACCACGACGTGCACGACGATGGACTGCAATGGAAGGGTGTCCGGAGGGTCGACCCGGATCGCCCCCGACCCCTGGCGGACGCGGTGCTCCGCCTGATCTGGCAGGAGAAGCGGGTCTCCAGGGCCGAGATCGCCCAGCAGGCCGGCCTCTCGCGGTCGACGGTCTCGGACGTCGTCGGCGAGCTCCTGCCCACCGGCCTGGTGGCCGAGGTCGGCGTCGGCGAGTCCCGGGGTGGCCGCCGCCCCATCATCCTCGAGTTCCAGGACGATGCGGCCGTGATCCTCGGCGTGGACATGGGCGCCACCCACGTGGGCGCCGTGGTGACCGATCTGCGCGGTCGCGTGCTCGACTGGCGATCGAAGGAGCATCCGGTCCGTTCCGACCCCGAGGGCACGCGGGCTCTCGTCGTCGAGCTGGGCGACGCATGCCTGGCCGCCGTCGGGGAGGCGCGCCCGCTCGTCGGCATCGGCGTGGCCGTCCCCAGCCCGGTCGATCCCTCGCGCCCGGACCGGCTGTCCGAGGTCGTGCTGCCGGCGTGGCGGGGCGAGCTGGGCCTCGAGTCGCTCGGCGAGAAGCTCGGCGTGCCGCTGATGGTCGACAACGACGCCAACCTCGGCGCGCTCGCCGAGCACTGGTGGGGCGCCGGCCGGGGCGTCGACGACTTCGCCTACATCAAGGTCGGCACGGGCGTGGGCAGCGGATACGTGATCGGTGGCGAGATCTATCGCGGCGCCACCGGCGTTGCCGGCGAGATCGGGCACCTGGCCATCGCCCCGCAGGGCAAGCCGTGCGTCTGCGGCCTGCGGGGTTGCCTGGTGACGCTCGTCGGCGCCGAGGCGCTGGTCCAGCGGACGGGCGAACTGCTCGCGTCCTATCCGGACAGCGACCTGGCCGGCCGCGCGCTCACCATCGACGCGATCGAGAACGCCGCGCTCGCGGGCGATGCCCTCGCCCGACGCGTGGCGACCGAGGCCGCCGAGAACCTGGGCATCGCGGTGGCCGGCCTGCTGAACCTGATGAACCCCTCGATGGTCGTCCTCGGGGGCGGTCTCGCCGGGCTCGGCGAGCTCTTGCTCGAACCGGTGCGCGAGACGGTGGGCCAGCGCACGCTGGTCAGCCTGGTCTCCGCGGCCGAGCTGCGGACCAGCTGCCTCGGCCCGCAGTCGGTCGCCGTCGGAGCGGCGACGATGGTGCTCAAGGAGGCGCTGGCCGATTGCCGCCTGTTCGCTCCGATCGGCGACCAGGCCGGCGCGCGGACCGACGCCACGCCACCCTGAGCCGTCCACGGTCCCCGTCACCTCGTTCCACGATCGATATCCGGGGCCGCCGGGATCGCCGCGGGCCGGCCCGAGCCGGTGTCCGGCGCTTCTGGAGTCACGCGGCACGGCTTTCGACGGCACGAGGGCCCGGCATCGCCGGGCCCTCGCTCGTCATCGCGGCCGCAGCCTGGACGGAGATCGCCGCCTCTAGAACAGCGACTTCACCTGGCTGAAGCTCTTCGACTCCGTGGCCACCGAACCCTCGGGGTAGAAGTCGATGTTGTCGTAGAACACGCCCGAGCCCTCGTAGTTGGTCGCCGTGTTCGAGAAGCCGATCTGCAGGATCTGGCCCTCGAGGCCGGCGTCGATCATCAGCTGCAGCGAGTAGCTGCTCCACGAGGCCGGGATCGAGGTCATGTCCTCGACGATGAAGTTCGTCACGGCGAATCCGGCGTTCGGGTCCAGGGTCTTGATGAACGCCAGCGCGGTGGTCTCGCCCTCGAGGTTGCCCATCTTGGCCTGGAAGTCGAAGACCCAGTTCTCGCCGACGTCGCCGGCCTCGATGGTCATCTCCTGGAAGACGTTCGCCTCGATCAGGTTGCCGTTGCCGTGGTCGGTGTTGTTGTAGTCGCTGAAGATCGACAGCTGCTGGTCGCCCTGCTCGGCTCCGCCCTCGCCGGTGACGATGGCCGAGAACGCGGCGCCATCGTTGGGGGCCGGGAACACGCCGTAGCCGTAGAGGTAGGTGCCGTCCGGCGCGAACACGTTGGCGAAGATCAGCCAGCCCGCGTCGCCGAGGGCGGCCGGGTTGGAGGCGTCGAGGTCCTCGAAGTCCTCGGCGTAGGGCAGCAGGGCCAGGGCGGTCGCGGGCAGCAGGCAGACCAGGGCCGCCGCGGCCAGCAGGGCGTTCACATGGTTCTTCATCTCGGGATCCCTTCGGTTTCGATGGAGCGTCGCGCGCCGGGCTCGGGCCCGAAACCCGTACGCAGTCTTCGCCAGGAATGCAAGATTGCTCCTGATTGTTCAATCATACACTATGTTCGGCTACCGAATCAAGTCGAAATCGTGCTGGGCCGGCGACCCGGACGCTGACGGTCGAAGACCGGGAGCAGGGAGCTCGACCTCGCGCGGCGGCTGAAGGGCCGTCGCGGACGAGACGGCCCGGGGAATCGGCGTTCCCCCGGATCAGTTCAGGACGTGCGGCTTGTTCAGTTCCGCGATCACCAGGGTCGCGAAGCTCCCGGCCATGAGCACCAGCAGGAACAGCAGGATCCAGATCCACGGTCGGTCACGTAACCACCGGCGCATCATGGCCCCCGGAAGCGCACCGGGACCTGGCGCATGGTGCCGGTGGCGGAATCGGTGACGGCGAAATGGAAGTCGACGGGTCCGGTGTAGGCATCGCGCGGC
>WJIQ01000013.1 GCA_014730255.1 bacterium
GAGCTGGCCCGCGACCCGGCGCGCCGTCGCGGGCTGGGTGCGGCGGCGCGCGAGCGCGCGGCGGGGTTCACGCTCGACGCGCAGGTGTCGCGCTTCGAGGCGATCTACGCCTCCCTGGCCGGGGCGGACGCGTCCGGCTGAACCAGGTCAATCGAAGGCCCGCAAGTACTGGAGCGGGACCGGCGCCTCGGCGCCGAGCTGCCGGGCCGCGTGCAGGGGCCAGTGCGGGTCGCGCAGGAGCTGGCGCGCGAGCAGGACGAGGTCGGCCTCGCCGCCGGCGACGATCGCCTCGGCCTGGTCGGCGGAGGAGATCAGCCCGACGGCGCCGGAGGCCATGCCGGCCTCCCGGCGGACCCGGGCGGCGAAGGGGACCTGGTAGCCCGGTTCGACGGGGATCGCCACGCCGCCGCGCAGGCCGCCGGACGAGCAGTCGACGAGATCCACGCCCAGGGGAGCGAGGTCGCCGGCCAGACGCACCGAGTCGTCGGCCGTCCAGCCGCCCTCGATCCAGTCGCTGGCCGAGATGCGGACCAGCAGCGGCAGACGCTCCGGCCACACCGACCGCACGCCGGACACGACCTCGCGCAGCAGCCGCGTCCGCCCGGCGAAGTCGCCGCCGTGCGCATCGTCACGCCGGTTGGTCAGCGGTGAGAGGAAGGTGTGCAGCAGGTAGCCGTGGGCCGCGTGGATCTCGACCACCTCGGCGCCGGCGGCGAGGGCGCGCCGGGCGGCCGCGGCGAACGCGTCCACCAGCTCGGGCAGCTCGTCGGCGTCCAGGGCGCGCGGCACGGGATGGCCCTCGTCGAACGCCAGGGCGCTCGGGGCGACGATCTCGTCCCAGCCGCCGTCCGCCGCGCCGACCGGGCCGCGGCCGGCCCACGGCACCGCGGTGGACGCCTTGCGGCCGGCGTGGGCCAGCTGGATGCCCGGGACCGCGCCCTGGTCGGCGACGAACCGGAAGCACCGTGCCAGCGGCTCGACGTGGTCGTCGCTCCAGAGGCCGAGGTCCGCCGGGCTGATCCGACCCTCGGGGACGACGGCCGCCGCCTCGGCGATCACCAGGCCGGCGCCGCCGGCGGCGCGGCTGCCCAGATGCACCAGGTGCCAGTCGTTCGCCAGCCCCTCCGTGCTCGAGTACTGGCACATCGGCGAGACGGCGATGCGGTTGCGCAGGGCCACCTCGCGCAGGCGCAGGGGCGTGAACAGATGCGTGGACATGGCGGACCTCTCGAGGGTCGTGGTGGCGGGGCGCTCCGGGATCGAGGCCATAGGTCGGCCGGATCGGGCGCCGCGTCAAGTGGTGAACGCCGCGAGGTCGAGACGCGCGTGGCACCAGGCCATCCTCGTGCTACCCTGATCGAGAGGACCCCAACCCCGGGAGCTGCCCCTTGACCGATTCCGTCCCGACCGTCGCCTGGAGCGACTTCGCCCGCCGACGCCACGCCCCCGGCGGCCGGCACACCTGGTTCGACGGCTCCGAGCAGGACCTCCTCGACCTCGTGGGTGAGCACTGGGCCGAGCGGTCGCCCGGCGCGGGCCGCCAGGACCTCGACCAGGTCGTCGTCGTGCCCGTCCCGCCGCGCGGCTTCCACGGCACGACCGTCCACGCGACCGACGAGACCCCGCTGCACGCGTTCCTCGACCGCCGCCAGGAGGGCGAGGAGCCGTTCATCCGGATCACCGCCGAGGGTGAGCCGGCGCCACCGCGCTGGGCGGGGGTCGTGCTCTACAGCGCGGAGACCCTCGAGGAGAACGACGGCGTGCGCTCGAGCGACGCCGACTGGGAGGTCGTCTGCCTGCTGGCGGGCGACGGTCCCGACGAGCCGATGGATCCGGTGACCATGGCCCGCAATTACCTCGAGAAGCCGGGCGGCACGTTCGCCCCCTACAGCGCGCGCGAGTTCGCCGAGGCCATCTGGCACTGGAGCCGGCGTGCGCCACGCCACCACCTGGAGGACAGCCCGTGAAGTACGAGATCATCCGCGTCCAGCGCGAGAAGGAGTTCAGCGAGGAGCTGCGCCAGCTCTTCAACGCCGACGTCATCGAGGGCATCATCCGCGAGGGCGAGGTCGAGGGTCGCGAGAACTATCTGCTGGCCGCCATGCACGGTCATGGTCTGAAGATCACCGAGGGGCTCGCCCCGCGCGTGCACGCGATCTGCGAGCAGGTCAAGGCGGCGCTGGAGTTCACCGAGCCGGTCGAGTTCTTCGTCCACGGCGACAGCAGCCTGAATTGCGTCGCCGCCCCGCGCACCCGCGACGATCAGCCGCACCTGGTGATCATCAACAGCGGACTTCTGGAGCGTTTCACCGATGCCGAGCTGCGGTTCGTGCTGGGGCACGAGCTGGGCCACCTCATCAGCCGCAACAGCGAGCTGTCGCGGGTCATCCGCTTCGTGTTCGCCGACGACGAGCAGATCCCCCTGTCGATCCGCGACAAGATCGAGCTGTGGGGCAAGTGCTCGGAGATGTCGGCCGACCGCTTCGGCTACCTGGCCGAGCCCGATCTCGACGTCTGCCTCGCCGTGTTCTTCAAGCTCTCGAGCGGGCTCGACACCGCCGCGATCCGCTTCGACGCCGCGGCCTACAGCCGGGAGATGGACCGCGTGCTCGAGGCCTTCCGGACCGAGATGTCGGACACCGGCGCGTCGCACCCCATCAACCCACTGCGTCTGCAGGCGCTCAAGCTCTTCGCCGGTAGCCACCTCTGCACCGACCTGCTCGAGGGCCGCGAGGGAGGTGCGGACACCGACCTCGACGCGGCGATGGAAGAACTCGTGCAGGTCCTCCTGACCAAGGGCCACTCAGCTCTGGTGCAGGCGCGGCGCCGGTTCATCGCCGCGGCGGGCCTGCTCGTGGCCGGCCTCGACGAGCAGCTCGACGAGGCCGAGGTGGACGCGATCCTCGAACCGCTGGCCGGATTCACCCACTTCCCGGCGGAGTACTTCCGCCGCGTGCTCGAGGAGCGAGACGTGCTGAAGGTCTTCCACGAGTCGGCGCGGGCGATCCTCGAGGCCAATCCGGGCGAGCGGTTCTCCATGTTCCGCTTCATGGTGGCCGTCGCCCTGGCCGACCGCATGCTCGATCAGCGCGAGGTCGAGATGCTCTTCGAGGTGGGCGAGACGATGTTCGGCTTCCAGCGCAAGGAGATCGCCCAGCTCCTGGCCGAGGCGCTGCAGAAGGAATTCGTGCCCAGGATCACCCTGGCGTGAGCGGAGGAGTCGACATGAAAGTCGCCGTGACGATCGCCCTGCTGGTGCCGCTGGCCACGATGGTCGCGGCGCAGCAGCCGCAGCCGGAGGTCCACGGGACCTTCGAGGGCGAGCCCATGTACACGGTGCTGCCTCCGGACCGGATCCCCGCGATCCGCACGCCGGAATTCGTGACCGGCGAGGAGGCGGACCGCCTGATGGCTCCCGACGAGCCGGTCCTCGGGGTGGTCGTCCAGGGCGATGCCCGCGCCTACAGCCTCTGGCATCTCGACCGCCACGAGATCGTCAACGACACGGTCGCCGGCCGTGCGCTCGCCGCCACCTGGTGACCCCTCTGCCACACGGGCGTCGTGTACGCCCGCGAGGTCGCCGGCCGCGAACTCACCTTCCTGGTCTCGGGCAAGCTCTGGCGCAACAGCCTGATCATGCAGGACGAGGAGACGGGCACGCTGTGGAGCCACGTCACCGGCGAGGCGCTCGAGGGCGAGCTGGCCGGCACCACGCTCGAGGTGGTCGAGTCGGTGCAGACGGACTGGCGGAGCTGGCGGGACCGGTATCCCGGGACCCGTCTGCTGGTCAAGGACACGACCATCACCGGGTCGCGGTACGCGGACTACCTGGACGATCCCGAGCGGACGGGCCTGTTCCGTGCGCGGTGGCTGACGGGCAGGTTGCCGGGCAAGACCCTCGTCTACGGGATCCATGTCGGTCCCCACGCCGCGGCGGTGACCGACGGCTTCCTGTCCGGCGGCCGTGCGCGCGAGATCGAGCTGGGCGACCGCACCGTGCACGTCCGGCGGGGCGAGGACGGGGGCGTGCGCGCCTGGCTCGGGACCGGCGACGGCCAGACCGAGCCGATCGACGTGCTGGAGGTGTTCTGGTTCGCCTGGTCCGGCTTCTACCCGCACACCGAGGTCTACGACTAGCCCGGATCATTCACGAAGGGCCTGCTGCGGCCGGCCAAACGGCTGCCAGAACACGCCTTCTCGGTCTGGCTCGGTCAACGTACCGCATCGGGTACGCCTCCCTCGCCAGCCCTAGCGAGGTCGTGTTCTGGCAGCCGTTTTCCTCGGCCTCGCGACGGCCCTTCGTGAATGATCCGGGCTAGGCCTCGGCCACGTGGGTCCGCAGGTCCATCTTCGCGTCGATGCCCAGGAGGTCGCAGGCGGCGTTCCAGTCGCGGCAGGGCGTGACGTGCACGTCGTCCTGCTTGGCGAGGCTGGCGTAGATCCGCGCCATGCCGAAGAGCAGGTCGCTGCCGGCGACGATGACCACGTGGCCGTCCCCGCGCAGGGTGCGGATCCAGGTGGCCTGCGTCTCCCAGATCTCATGGATGGTCTCGAACTCGAAGGCGGGGTCGAGGGTCTCGACCGCGCGCAGGTCGACCAGCTCGTTCATCCCCGCGACGTAGCGAGGATGGCGGAACGTGTCCACGGCGCAGCGACGCGCCGTCTCCAGGCTCAGCTCGGGACCGAAGCGGGTGTAGACCAGGTTCAGGTCGGGGCGGAAGGACTGCACCAGGATCATGGGACCCTCCTTGCCGGAATCGACCGCTGGCTTATCGAGGCCACCGTATCACAAA
>WJIQ01000116.1 GCA_014730255.1 bacterium
GTGGCGCACCGAGCCGGTGGGCGTCCGGTCCATGTCGGGGTCGTCGGCGCCGCGGAAGCGGACCCCGCCATCGAGGACGATGCAGTCCTCGAGGTCGAGCTTCGCGTCGCAGAAGCTGACGCAGATCTCCTGGCCCTGCAGATCGAGGATCGCGCCGCGGCCGTCGATCTTCACGTCCACGCCCGGCTCGGGCAGGAACTGCTGCCGGTCATCGTCCCACGTGGCGCCGACCAGCAGGCCTCCGTGATAGGTGACGCCGGTCTCGAGCGCGAGATAGCGGTCGTAGCCGTGCGCGGCAGGCGCCGCGTCGAAGACGGCCTGCAGGGTGGTCGCGCTGGCGGAGGCGGCGAACGCCATGGCCAGTCCGACAGTGAGGGCGTGGTGCACGGCAGAGCTCCCGGGGCTGGAACACCCACGATGATACCCCATCTCGCACGACGGCTCCACTGTCGCGGTCACGACAGCGCAGACGCCAACCAGCTGGACGACAACCCGCCGATCACTGGAAGTCCCGCGCCCCCACCGCCAGCGGCGTCCGTCGCAGGCGCGGCTCCCAGAGCTGCTCGACCACCAGGTGCACCACCGAGTCCTCGCTCTGGATCTTGCCGCTGACGCCGAGGAACGACCGCGTCTTGGCCAGCATCCGGTACCCGTCGTACACCCGCGCCCAGAGGACCAGGTTCACGAAGCCGGTCTCGTCCTCGAGGGTCATGAAGGTGACGTCCTTGGCCGTGGCCGGCCGCTGACGGCAGATCACCACGCCCGCGTAGTGGGCCCGTGCGCCGTGCGGAAGCCGGGCCACCTCGGCCGCGGTGGGCAGGCCCTGGGCGCGCAGGTCGGCGCGGATCGGCTCGAGCAGGTGGCCGCGCGGCGAGTGCTGCGTGCGCTCCCAGTCCCAGGTGATGGTCTCGTGCTCGGAGAGCGTCGTCAGCTCGGGCGCGGGCGACGGGTCCCCGAGCGGCAGCTCGAGCTGCTCGGGCCGGACCCTGCGCGCCAGCGCGTGCACCTGCCAGAGCGCCTGCCGCCGGTCGCCCACCAGCGGCTCGAGCGCCCCGGCCTCGGCCAGATGCAGCAGCGCGTCGTGCGACAGGCGGGTGCGACGGGCGAGGTCGGCGATGGAGGTGAACGCGCGTCCGTCGCGCGCGGTGAGCAGCGCATCGGCCTCGCGCGCGGCCAGGCCCTTGACGTACCGCAGGCCCATGCGCACCGCCAGCGGCCGCCGGGCGTAGTCGGCGACGGTGGCCGGCAGCGCCGCGGCGGGATCGATCTCCTCGAGCGTGCACTCCCAGCTCGACCGCGCGACGTCGACCGGCCGGATCACGACCCCGTGCCGGCGGGCATCCTCGACGATGGTGCCCGGCATGTAGAAGCCCATGGGCAGGGCGTTCAGGAGGCCGCAGGCGAACTCGGCCGGGTAGTGGCACTTCACCCACGCGGTGGCGTAGGCGATGAGCGCGAAGCTGGCGGCGTGGCTCTCGGGGAAGCCGTACTCGCCGAAGCCGCGGATCTGGTCGAACACCCGCTCGGCGAACGCCTCGGGGATCCCCTTCTCGACCATGCGCGAGACGATGCGGTCGTGGTGCGTCTCGATGGGGCCGTGCCGCCGCCAGCGGGCCATGTCGCGGCGCAGCTGGTCGGCCTCGCCGGGCGTGTAGTCGGCCGCCTCCATGGCCAGACGCATGACCTGCTCCTGGAAGAGCGGCACGCCGAGGGTCTTCCTGAGCACCGGCTCGAGCGAGGGATGCGGGTAGGTGACCTCTTCCTGGTCGTGCCGCCGCGCAATGTACGGGTGCACCATGCCGCCGGTGATCGGCCCGGGCCGGATGATCGCCACCTGGATCACCAGGTCGTAGTACGACTCCGGCCGCAGGCGCGGCAGCATGGCCATCTGGGCGCGGCTCTCGATCTGGAAGACGCCGACCGTGTCCGCGCGCTGGACCATCGCGAAGGTGGCGCGGTCGCGGCGCGGGATGGTGGCCAGCGTGCAGGCCTGGCCGCGGTGCCGGCGCAGCAGGTCGAACGACCGGTGCAGGTGGTTGAGCGCGCCGAGGCCGAGCAGGTCGACCTTGAACAGGCCGAGCGCCTCGACGTCGTGCTTGTCCCACTGGATGACCGTGCGGTCCTCCATGGTGGCGTTCTCGATGGGCACCAGGTCGTGCACCGGCTCGTGCCCGAGCAGGAAGCCGCCGGGATGGATGCCCAGGTGGCGCGGCGCGTCCTGGATCTCGGCCACCAGTGCGAGCAGATGACGGTGCGCGGGCGCCCGTGGATCGAGCCCCGCCGCCTCGAGGGCGTCGGGCTCGAGCTCGCCGCCATATCGCGAGGCGTACTTCGCCAGGCGATCGAGCTGCACCGCGGGCAGGCCCAGCACCGCGCCCACCTCGCGGATGGCCGACCGCGGCCGGAAGCGGATCACGTTGGCCACCATGGCCGCGCGGCTGCGGCCGTACGTCTCGTAGACGTGCTGGATCACCTCCTCGCGCCGATCGTGCTCGATGTCCAGGTCGATGTCCGGCGGCTCGGCGCGCTCGCGCGAGATGAAGCGCTCGAACAGCAGGTCGACCTCGGTGGGGTTCACCGCGGTGATGCCCAGGCAGTAGCAGACCACCGAATTGGCGGCCGAGCCGCGGCCCTGGCAGAGGATGTTCCGCTCCTCGCAGAAGCGGACGATCTCCCACATGGTCAGGAAGTAGCCGTCGTAGTCGAGGTCGTGGATGAGCGCGAGCTCCTGGCCGATGCGGGCGCGCACCGCGTCGGGCACGCGGGCGCCGAAGCGGCGGCGGGCGCCGCGCTCGGTGAGGTGATCGAGCCAGGCGCCGGTGGTCATGCCCCGCGGCAGCTGCTCGGTGGGGTAGCGGTAGCGGAGCTGGCCGAGGTCGAAGGTGCAGCGGCCCGCGACCTCGAGCGTCCGGGCGACGGCGTCCGGCAGGTCGGCGAACAGCGTCCGCAGCGAGGCGGGCGGGCGCAGCGCGTGGCGGTCGTTGGGCCGCAGCAGGCGGCCGGCCTCGCGCAGGGTGGTGCGGTGGCGCATGCAGGTCAGCGCGTCCTGCAGCGGGCGGCGGCCCGGGTGGTGATAGAGCACCTCGACGCCGGCCACCAGCGGCAGGCCGAGGCGCGCGGCGCGCCGGCGCAGCCGGGCCTCCTGCGCCGGCTCGTCCATCTGCTCGTGGCGCGCGACCAGGGCCCACAGTCGATCGTCGAAGGCCTCGCGCAGCCGGCCGGCCAGCGCGGGCAACCCGCGTGAACCCGCCTCGACCAGCCGACTGCGCGCGCCACCCCAGAGGGCGAGCAGGCCCGGCGCGTGCTCGCACACCTCGTCCCAGCTCACCCGGCTCTCGCCCTTCTCGCAGCGCCGCCGGCCGAGCGTCACCAGCCGGCAGAGATGGCGCCAGCCCTCGCGATCGGCCACCAGCAGCACCAGGGTGGTCCCGTCGTCGAGGGTGACCTCGCTGCCGTGGATCAGCCGCGGCGGTGCGGCCTGCCGGTTGCTCGCCAGCTCCCGTACGGCGAGGTGGGCCGACGGCGCGCCGTGCACGCCGTCGCGATCGGTCACGGCGACGGCGTCGAGCCCCAGCTCGGCCGCGGTCCGGACCAGCTCGGCCGGCGAGCTCGCCCCCTCGAGGAACGAGAAGTGGCTCTTGCACCACAGGGCGGCGTGGCTCATTCGACCCGCCCCTGCTCGCGCCAGACGCCCCGTCGCTCGTCGAGGAAGACCCAGCGCAGCGCGCGGCCGGCGACCTCGACGAACGCGTACCGGCGCCGCACCTCCCCCTGCCACCAGCCGCCCGACAGCCGGAACGGACCGCCGCGGAGGAACTCCGGTCGCGGTGCGGGCACCTCGCGCGGGCACGAGGCCAGGCGCCGCACCAGGGTGGGCGTCGCGCCTCCCGGCACCCGGGGGACCGGCACCTCGGTCATGGGTCGCCAGCGGGTCCGCGCCTCGGGCAGCTGGGCCCCGGTCAGCTCGGCCCGCACCACGGCCTGGTCGCCCAGCTCGGCCCGCACGCGCGCCAGGGCCCGCGCCGCGGCGGCCGGGTCGCGTTCGCGCTGGCGGCGGAACAGATCGAGGGCCTGGGGCGTGGCCGGCGCATCGTCCAGGCGCAGGCGCACCAGCTCGACGCCCGCGGCGAGCTCCAGCCGCTCCAGACGCAGGCGCACCAGCTCCAGCAGCAGCACCGGATCGAGCGTGGGCGCGGCCGGCTGCAGGGTCTCTCGCCGGCAGGTCGAGGCCCGGTCGGCCAGGACCAGCTCCAGACCGACCCCGCGCACCGCCCGCAGCCGGTCCGCCAGCTGCTCGAGCAGGGGGTGCAGCCGGCGCTTGATCACGAACAGCAACCGCCAGGCGTCGGTCTCTGGCTCGTCGAGGACCTCCTCGGCGCACGCGGGCTCGGCCGGCCGGACCGGCTGCAGCGGCGCGAACGAGACGTCCCGCGCGAGCCGGTGCAGTTCGGCGGCCTCCGGCCCGAAGCGCGCGCCCACCCCCGCGGCCGGCAGGTCGCACAGCTCGCCCACGGTGCGCACGCCCAGCCGGTCGAGCTGGTCGCGCAGATCCGGCAAGAGGTGCAGGCGCGCCAGCGGCACCCGGCGCAGCGCCCCCAGCTCGTCGCCCTTGCGCCCGGCCACGGTCACCCCGCGGCGCGTGCGCGCCAGGCCGTAGCTGCCGAAGCGGGTGAACCCGACCGCCACCGACGCCACCCAGCCGGCGGCGACCAGCGACCGCTGCAGCTGCTCGGCCCAGGCCGCGCCCGAGCCGGGGAGCCGCTCCAGCCCGCGCGCGTCGAGCCAGAAGACGCCCGGCTCGTGGCGCGCCGGCTCCACACGTGGACTGTGACGCAGCAGATGACGGTGCAGCTGCCGGCCGGCCTGCTCGAGCACCCGCCCGGGCACGGTCCCGGCGCGCAGCTCGTGGGCCAGCGAGAGAGCGGCCGCATACCGCATGCCCGGCTGCACGCCCGCCCGGCGCGCGGCCGTGTTCACCCACAGCAGCGGCGCCTGCGGGCTGTCCTCGGCCACCACCGCGGCGGGCAGCTCGCGCCAGTCGGGATGCCGCCGCACCAGCAGCTGCAGCGGCCAGGCGGGCAGGTCGACGCAGGCCAGGCGGGTGGGGGCGGGCAGGTCGCGCGCGCGCCGGACCTGCTCCAGCCGGGCCCGGTCCGGCCGGGTCTGCTCCGTCGTGGTGCGCTCCTTCAGGGCCGCGCGCAGGCTCTCAAGCGAGACCATCCGGACCATGCCACACCCCCTCCCAGCGCCAGCCCGGGCCCTGGCGCTTGTCCTTGATCGCGGTCACCTCGCACGCGTGGCGGCCCGGCGCGAGGCGGCGTCGCGAGGCCACCGCCCGCAGCGACACCAGCGAGCCCAGCGACGGTGCGTCGGCCGCCGCCCCGGTCAGGCAGAGCACCGCGGCCTCGTGCCGGCGGGCCAGCTGCACCAGGCGGCTCTGCAGCGGCGTGGCAAGCCGGCCACCGCGCCCCAGGTCGATCACCACCAGCGCGAAGGCGCCCGAGCGCAGCAGGAGGTCGGCCGCGCGCCCGGCCGAGGCCGCATCGTCCGCCCGCACCACCGGCAGGGCCACGAGGTCGACCCCGCAGGCGGCCACGTCCGGCGCGTGGAAGAGGTCGCCCGTGGCGGCGACCCAGGCCGCGGGCTCGCCGGCCGCCTGGACCTGCCGCACCAGCTCGACCGCCACGGTCAGCACCGCCGGCTGCGGCCCCGCGCTCAGCTCGGACAGGCGCCCGCGCAGCTCGGCGAGCGACCACGCGCCGGCAGCCGGCGCCTCCACCGGCATTCCGCGCTGGACCAGCGCGCCGTGCCGGTCCAGGACCTCGGCCAGCCGCGGATGCGCGGGCACCAGTTCGTGGGCGGGGACGGCCATGCGGCACCTCCAGAGCAGCGGCGAACGTCGTGCTCACGATAACAGACGCATGACTGTATAGGCAAGGATATTTTCGCCTTCTTGGCGAAAATGCGGTCCGGGCGCGAAAACGCCCCGGTCTCCGGAGAGACCGGGGCGGGATGATCGAGCGGATCGGACGTCCGAGGCCTAGTACAGGGCCTTGATCTCCGTCCAGCTCTGACCCTCGGCGGACACGCCGCCGCACATCATCACGTTGTCGCTGGTGTCGATGGCGAAGTCGCCCATGTCACCCGGCGAGAAGGTGGTCAGCACGAGCCAGTACTGCTCGCCCGGGGAGAGCACCAGGTTGTCGTCCAGCGTGAAGGCGCTGAACAGGCCGTCGCCGTCGTCGTCGTCGGAGAAGACGGCGTTCTCGAGCGGGTTGGCCGGATCGAACGGATCGCAGTACAGCTCCATGTGGGTGTCACCGATGGTGGTGGCCGCCGGGTCGACGATGGCCTCGACCGGGTTCTGGTCGGTCACCTCGATGCAGAACACCTCGTAGTACTGGCCGTCGCTCGAGTCGCTCAGCGGGAAGTCGCAGCCCGGGGCCGGCGGATCGACGTTGTTGAAGCCGCGGTTCCAGGTCGGCGAATTGGCGTCCAGCGTGCCGGAGAGCACGATGCGCGACGCGTTCTGGATCACGCCGTCCTTGACGTCCGGGCGCTTCTGCTCGGCGAGCGCCATGCTGGAGAGGACCAGGGCGAGGGCGAGGGTCAATAGCAAGATCTTCTTCATGGCCATCCTCCTGTCGCATCGAACCAACGATGCGGAAATGTCACGAAATCATGACGGGCCGCGATCGTATCCCATTTTTGTTGACATTTCAAGGGATAAGATGCGCTCCCGGCAGCCCGGGAGCGCGTGTCGACCGCAGTTCGTGCGATCAGTCCCGACCGCCGCCCAGCGGATGCTGGTCGGCGTCGTCGCCGCTGTGGGCGATGGTCCAGTCGGCCAGCGGCGCCCAGACCAGCGCAGCCGCATCGGTCGCCGTCCACATGTCGATGTGGCCGAAGTCCTCGAACCGTTGCTCGTCCGGCAGCAGCTGGACGACGACCTCCTCGATGTCCGTGCTGCCGAGCATGTCCAGCGTGTACCAGTTGCTGGGCGCCAGGCCCCCGGCGCCGCCGAGGTTCAGGACGGGCACGGTGATCTGGGCCAGGTTGTCGTCCCAGGGCACGTCGTAGTCCTCGCAGCTGATGCGGTTGTAGTCGTAGAAGAACGCGTTGGCCTGCCAGGGCGAGGCGGTGGTCATGAACTCGAACGCCCACTCCTGGGGCAGGAACCGCGTGTCGATGGGCAGGCTGTTGGGATCCTCGGGGTCGCCGTCGAACTCACCGCCCCAGTAATGCCACCAGGCGTTGAGCGGGTAGTCGCGGAAGCCGGCGCAGCCGAAGTACAGCGCCACCTGGCGGTTGGTGAAGCCCTCGAAGATCGGCGAGTCGCCCTCCGGGTCGTCCAGCGCGTAACGGCCGACCTCCTCGAAGCCGACCCACCACTCGTAGATGCCGTTGGCGAGGTCCTGCTCGATGGCCGCGGCGTCGCCGCAGTTGACCGCCATGCCCTCGGGGTTGTCCGGACCGATCTCGTAGTATGCATCGGCGATCACCAGCGCGCCGGCGTGCTGCCGGTAGGCCGGCATCACCGCCTCGCCGTTGGCGTAGGCCATCGCCAGCCAGCCGCCGCTGCTGTAGCCGAGCAGGGGCAGCTTGCCGAAGCCACTGCCGCCGAAGTAGCGCGCGTACCGGCCGGCGGCCATGGCCAGGCGCAGGTTGGCGATCTGGTTGTCCATGCCCCAGTCCTGCATGAAGCCGAAGTCGGCGACGTCGACCGGCACCAGGACCCAGTTCTGGTCGATGCCCCAGACGTCGATGTCCTGCTGGGCGAGGTGGATGGCCGCCGCGTGGTCCTGGGGCGCGCTGGGCGCGGCCGGGCCGTAGAGGAACTTCACGAAACCCACCGCGTCGCCGTGCTGCAGGAAGATCGTGTGCGGCGTCTGGATCGGGCGCTGGGGCTGCGCCTCGCGCACCACGCGATGCAAGCGGATCCGGTCGTACTCGCCGGGGCCGAGCTGGACGAGGTAGGTGTAGTGGACGATGTCGTCGATCAGGACCTCGCGCGACCAGTCGCGCAGCCAGGTCAGGTCCTTCGTGTCGGTGCCGCGGGCGTGGGCGGGCACCTCGGCCGCGGGGTCGAACGCCCAGCCGCTGACCGCCATGATCTCACCGGCCAGCAGCTCGGCATCGAGATCGCTGGCCACGGTGGCGTCCGGGCCGGTGGGTTCGGGACTCGTGACCTGATCGCGCTCGCAGCCGGCGAGCAGGATCAGGAGGACGGCGAGGATCAGGCAGGAGCGTCGGGCGAGCATGGTGGACCTCCAGGTCGTGACGGTTGGCGGGTGTCGAGCCCGGGTGCGGGCCTCCCGTGCGTACTTGCGCGAATACGCGCCCCGGTGTGAACCGGAGATCACCCGCGCGGACCCGTCCGGCTGGATCGCCGCGGACGAGCGCATCCGGTGGATACGAGCGCGCGGGCGCCGGGGGGGCCGGCGCCCGCACTCATGGCACTCCGGCGGTCCGGATCAGAAGTCGAAGCGGAAGATCGTGAAGGGTTCGTCCTGTTCCTCGTCGGCCGGGCGGCTGGTCGTCGCCGGCACCTCGCTCCAGTCACGGTACCGCTGGCCACCGAAGTAGAACGAGGCCTGCCCCTCGGCGTCGCGCTCGGGGCTGATGAGCGCGTAGGATCCCGTGGGACGTTCGCCACGCACGCTGCCTCCATGCACGTAGTCCATCACGCCGTCGCGGTCGACGTCGGCCCGGATCCAGTCCAGGCCGAGGATCCGGTTGTACGTCCCGTCGGCGATCATGCCCCGGATCTGGCGATCGAACGACGCGAGGATCACGTCGGCGCCTGGCACGTCGCGACGCAGGGCCAGGTGCAGCGTGCGCGTCACCACGGCCTGGTCGCCGACGGCGAGCCTGGCCTCCACCTCGCGGGGATGCTGCAGGCGCGCGTGGGTCATCACCAGCTCGTCGACCAGCATGTAATCGACCTGGCCAGCCATCAGGCGCTCCAGGTTCTGCTGCTGGTCGCGGCCGGGAACCAGGACGAGATCGGCGGTGCCGGAGAGGTCCTCGCCGTAGCTCCAGGACCCCACGACCGCGATGCGCTGGCCGGCCAGGGCGTCCAGGCTGCTCGCCGTCACGTCGCTGCCCGCACGTCCGACCAGCACCAGGCGATTCTCGAGATACGGGGCCGAGAAGAGCATCGACTCGCGGCGGTCGTCGTCTCGCCACATGGCCGCGCTGCCGTCGAAACGTCCGGCCGCGATGCCCGGGGAGACCTCGCCGACGGCGACGATCTCGGTCGCCACCGAGACGTCGGCTCGCCGGAGCGCCTCGGTCACCAGGTCGAGCGCGATCCGCGGCTGGCCCTGCTCACCGGTGAACGGCGGCCACGGGTCGGAGACGAGCCGGACCTCGAGGGCCGGACCGATGGTCGCGCCGAACGTGACGAGCGAGAGCGTGACGATGACGAGTCGGAGAGCGGCGTTCGAGCGCATGACGGTCCTCGTGGCTGGTCCGGCGCACGGCGTGGCCGGGATGAACTCGATCTTGGACGAGCCGTGACAAGGTCGCCGGGGTCCGGCAGCGTGGCAACCGGCAGCGGCGGTCAGGCCAGCCGGCGCCGCACCTCCACCACCTGCCCGAGGATGCGCACCGTGTCCGGCGGATCGGGAACGATGGGCGCGAAGGCCGGATTCTCCGCATGCAGTTCGGGCCGTCCGTGACGGACGCGCAGGCGCTTGACCGTGGCCTCGCCATCGACGAGGGCCACCACGACGGCGCCGTCGTCGGCCAGCCCCTGCTGCCGCACCACGACCACGTCGCCAGGCAGGATCCCCACGCCGGTCATGCTCTCGCCGCGGACGCGCAGGGCGAACAGCCGCTCGCCACCGGACCGGTCCTCGATCACGAGCCAGCCCTCGGCCGCCTCGATGGCCTCGGTCAGGCGGCCGGCCTGCACGCGGCCGACGACGGGCACCGGCCGGGCGCGCGCCCACTCGCGGGCCGGCAGGCCGTAGCCCCGGGCCCGGCCCGGCCGCTTGGTGAGCTCGCCCTCGGCGACCAGCGCCTCGAGGTGCTGACGCGCCGACTGCACCGCCCGGAACCCGAAGTGTTCCTGGACCTCGCGCGTGGTCGGCGGATTCCCGGCGAAGATCCGCTCGCGGACGAACGCGAGCACCCGCGCCCGTGTCTCGCCCGGTGGTGTCGGAGGCATGGCGACTCCTTTCGCACGGGGATCGAACCAGACGCATGTCCACATTGTCAAGGGTCGATGCGATCCTACGGCAACGACCTGGCCGCCGCGCGCTCGGCTCGTGGACGTATCCAGTACGCCGACGCTCCGGGATCATCCGTCGGTGGCCAGGATCTGCGCGAACGGAGGCTCCCGGCCGCCGATGCGCCAGCGATCGAGGCGCCGGCCGACGACGACGACGCGTCCCCGCTCGAGGGACCGGCCATGGACCGGAATACCGGCGATTCCCGGTGCCAGTCGCCGCGGTTTGCCGTATGTTCATGACGACGTCGGCCGGCCCACGGAACGCGCCCAGGCTTTGATATTTCATCACTTCCAGGATCGGCACGACGCTTGCGGAGAACTTCCCGCGCGCCGCGGTGTATACCCGGTGATCGACGCTGCGGACAATGGCCAGAAGCACGGACGGGGGCGATCATGGCGAACGGCGGAAACGGCACGTTGCAGGAGCACCTGCTCGCGGTGAAGGCGGGCGAACGGCGGTACGAGAACGCCTTCGAGGCGATCAGCCGCATGATCCTCGAGGACGAGATCGAGAAGGTCGTGGTCAACGGGAAGACGACCTATGACTTCAAGATATTCCGGCGCGGCAAGAAGCACATCGTCGGCCTGTACGACGAGATCAACAGCTTCGTCTCCTACGTCAAGGACGCCGCCGAGGGCGGCTCGTCCAAGGAAATGGCCTACGTGCTCGTGGGCGAGCCGGGCAACGGCAAGACCTTCTTCGTCGAGTACGTCAGCAGCCTCTACCGCGACTTCCTCGCCCGCGACGGCAACCGCAAGTACACCTTCCGGTTCACCGGTCTCGACCAGCTCGGCCACTACGGCAAGATCAACGTCATCGAGAGCCAGACCTACGAGGATCCGATGATCCTCGCCATGAACCTGCTCGAGCGTGGCGACGCCAGCCGCGACTGGCTGCAGCGGAAGATCGGCTTCACCGACGAGCAGATGGCCGAGATCGACGAGAACCACCGGCCTCTCGGCGCCTGCAGCGGCTACATCTGGAACGACATCCGCATCCACTGCGACGGCAAGCTCGACCAGATGCTCGAGCACGTCGAGATCGTACCGGTGCCGTTGACCGAGAGCCTCGGCACCGTCACCGGCAAGTACCCCGCCAAGGACAAGATCACCTCCAGCGCGGTCGACCTGCTGGGCGAGGAGTCGATCCAGCGCCTGCTGCACATCACCGACACCAACAATCCGTATCGCTTCGACCTGCGCCGCGGCGCCCTCGCGCGCGTGGCCGGCGGCGGGATCCACTTCTCGGACGAGATGTTCAAGAACAAGAAGGACCTGGTGCAGGTCTACCTCGGCGTGATCCAGAACCGCACCATCGAGATCGACGGCTTCAAGTGGCCCATCGACACCCTGATCATCGCCACGAGCAACAACTCGGAGTTCAACAGCTTCCTCGCCGAGAAGGAGGAGGCGCCGATCGTCGACCGCTGCCGCATCAGCTACATCTCGCACAACACGAACTACATCCTGCAGGAGCAGCTCACGCAGTACGCGATCGGTTCGGAGACCAAGACCACGCTCACGCGCGAGGCCCTGCACCAGGATCCCAACCTGAACTACGCCGCCTCGGCCGCGGCGATCCTGACGCGACTGCCACGCTCGGAGAAGCTCACGCCGGTCGAGACCATGAAGCTCGCCGCGGGCGAGATCGCCGGCGAGAAGTCCATCAAGACCCTCGCCGAGGTCATCGACACCCTGAGCCAGGACACCGACATCACCAACCGCTTCGGACAGAAGGGGCTCGGCCAGCGCAACCTGGGCCGCGCCATCCAGCTCATGGTCGAGAGCTCGGAGACCAACGAGGGCAGCTGCATGTTCGCCTACGACGTGTTCAGGACCCTCGAGCGCGTCATCCTCGACTACGTCCACGACAACAACGACCGCGCCAAGTACCTCGAGGACCTCAAGACCGCCAAGGGTCTCTATCGCGAGCGCATCATGACCGAGATGTTCAACGCGTACATGGACGAGCCGCAGGCCATCCGCAAGGACGTGATGAACTACGTCAACATGATCATCGGCATCGACGCCGAGCACCTCGGTCCGGACAAGATGTGGAAGTACAAGGATCCGCAGACCGGCGAGCTGAAGGCCCTCAAGGTCGACGAGCGCTTCATCAAGAGCATCGAGGAGCGCCTGCAGCTGAAGACCGACGAGCAGCGCGAGAGTTTCCGCACGTCGATCCGCAAGATCTACGGCCAGAAGATCGGCGTCGACCCGAACTACGACTTCATGGACAACCTCGAGCTGGTCAAGGCCGTCACCGACGTGCGCCTGAAGAGCGACATCGCCGGCGCGGGCAGCCTCATCGGCGCCCTGGCCAACCGCACCAACGAGGAGAACCAGAAGCTCTATGACCGCATGATCGACACCATGCTCAGCAAGCTCGGCTACTGCCGCACGTGCGCGCAGAAGACCATCGAGTACTTCTGCACGCAGGAAGACGAGAACTGAGATGACCGCCCGCCGTCCAGCGCCCGGCGACGTGCCCACGTTCCGCGTGGTGCGGCGCAGTCCGTACGCGTACGGCGATCTGCCGTGGCTGCAGGCCCTCGACCCGCCCGGCGGCCCGCCGGCGGTGCGGGTCGGTTCGCTCGACGAGCTGATGCAGCGGGACGCCCGCCGCGAGGAGGACGGCTTCCCGCGCAAGATCCGCATCGGCAAGCTCGTCAAGCCGGCCCGCGGCGGCCAGAAGGTGGTCGTCGTGCCGACGACCGTCGAGGAGAAGCTCCTGCACGACAACAGCATCTCCGATTCCCAGGAGGGGGGTGGCGGCTCCGGAGGCTCCGGCGAGGGCGACGAGGGCGAGGTCATCGGCGAGCAGCCGGTCCGTCCCGAGGAGGGCGAGGGCGACGGGCAGGGACCGGGCCAGGGCGAGGGCGCCGAACACGAGCTCGAGAGCAACGCCTACGACCTCGGCCGGATCCTCACCGAGCAGTTCAACCTGCCCAACCTCGAGGAGAAGGGTCGCCGCCGGTCGCTCACGCGCTACACCTACGACCTGACCGACCGCAACCGCGGATTCGGCCAGCTGCTGGACAAGAAGGCCACGCTGCGCCGCATCATCCAGACCAACATCGCGCTCGGCCGCATCGACCCCCGGCGCGAGATGGACCCCACCGGGTTCCTGATCGCCCCCCGCGACCGCGTCTACCGGGTGCTCTCGCGCGAGCGCGACTTCGAGTCGCAGGCCGTGGTCTTCTTCCTGCGCGACTACTCGGGATCGATGGGCGGCAAGCCGACCGAGCTGGTCGTCTCCCAGCACGTGCTCATCTACAGCTGGCTGCTCTACCAGTACGGCGGCCTCGTGGAGACCCGCTTCATCCTGCACGACACCGAGGCCAAGGAAGTCGAGGACTTCTACACGTACCACAACAGCCAGGTGGCCGGCGGGACCAAGGTCGCCTCGGCGTTCCGCCTCATGAACGAGATCGTCCGCGAGGAGAACCTGCAGCAGGACTACAACATCTACGCCTTCTACGGCACCGACGGCGACGACTGGGACACCGAGGGCAAGGAGACGCTCCCGCAGATCGAGGAGGCGCTGCGCTACGTCGCCCGCGCCGGCGTGAGCATCACCGAGCGCTCGTTCGGCGCCCGCCGCGAGTCCGAGGTGGAGAAGTACCTCGAGGCGTCCGGCCTGCTCGAGTCGCACGCGCGCAACCTGCGCCTGGACGTCATGCCCGACGGGGCCGACGAGGCGCGCATCATCGAGGGCATCCGCGTCCTCACCGCGCCTTAGGAGGGGGTGACCATGCAACTGATCGATCAGCACGCCAAGGCGATCATGGAGGGCTGCAAGGAGCGCGCCCGGGACGCGGGTCTGCGGTTCGAGGACGAGTCGCTCGAGTACGTGGTCACCAACCGCGACATGATCGAGCTGTCGCCGAAGATCATGATCCCGACCCTCTACGACTACTGGGTGCACGACGTCGAGGTCCTGCAGGGCAAGGGCCGCTACGAGCTGTACCCGCACAACCCCTACGAGACGGTCATCAACACCCGTCCGGCCATCAGCTACTACAACGACAACAACCCCGACTGGCTCAACGTGATGATCTTCTACCACGTCCTGGGCCACATCGACTTCTTCCAGAACAACCTCTACTACCGGCATACCTGGGACGACGACTTCGCCGGCCGCGCGCTCGCCGACAAGCGCGCCATCGCCAAGCTGCGCAGCGAGCACGGCCGCTGGGTCGACTACGTGATCGAGTTCGCCCGCGGCATGGACAACCTGGTCGACTTCCACGGCCTGGTCAGCGACGAGCACCGGCCGCCCCACGGCCCCTGGTCGACCCGGCTGGACTGGTACCTCGACGTGTTCCTGCAGGAAGAGAAGCAGGTCCGCGTCAGCGAGTACGTGCAGGAGGTCGAACGCTACAACCAGTGCGTGCGCGACCATGGCGAGGACGATGCCGAGGAGGCCTACTTCGCCGACGTGGTGCGCCGCTATCCCGAATTCCAGGCCATGTACGAGAAGGCCAGGACCGAGCACGCGCCCAACGACCTCCGCGACATCATGCGCTTCGTGCTCGAGCACAGCCCGTTCCTCGAGCGCGACGAGAACGCCTGGATGCGTCAGATCGTCCAGATCGTGCGCGAGACGTCGCTGTATTTCCAGCCGCAGATCCGCACCAAGATCATGAACGAGGGCTGGGCGAGCTACTGGCACGAGACGCTCTTCATGCAGGATGATCGCATCGGCGGCCACGAGGTCGACTTCGCCCGGGTCAACGCCGCGGTCACCAGCATGCCGCGCGTCGGCCTGAACCCCTACGCGCTCGGCATGCGCCTGTTCTACTTCATCGAGGAAGCGGCGAACAAGGGCCGGTACAGCCACAAGTTCCTCGCGCTGCTCGATCAGCACCAGCGTCGCGAGTTCGACACCCACACCGGCGTCGGTCGGGAGTTCATCTTCGCCGTGCGCGAGAACCTCAACGACTACCTCTTCACCAGCACGTTCATCGAGCAGGACTTCGTCGACCGCCACGAGCTCTTCGTGGCCGACAAGGTCCTGGACGAGCAGCGCATGGTCTGGCAGTGGTACGTCAAGAGCCGCAACGCCGACGACTACAAGCAGATGGTCCACGATCAGCTCTACCACCCGCCGCACGTGACCATCGACCCGGGTCGCACCAAGGGCGGCGCGCTGGCCCTGGTCCACCACTTCGAGGGCAAGCCGCTGGTGCGCGACTACATCGCCAACACGCTGCTGGGCATCGAGTACCTGTGGGGCGGCCCGGTGACGCTGGAGACGACCGACGTGGGGGACGTCCAGCCGTCGGAGTCCCCCGACCAGACGCCCGAGGTCACCTGGCAGCGGGTGCGCTACACCATGCGGGACCGCAAGCTGAAGCGTGAGGAGATCTGACGTGGACCCGATCCGCAAGGCGCTGCAGACGCTCCTGGACGGCTCGCCGCTGGCGGACACGCGGCGGACGCTGACGTTCGAGGAGTTCCTGACCCAGCTCCGCGAGCGGCCCTCGTGCCTGATCCGTAGCGTGCACCAGCTCTTCCACGACATGGTGCGCCATCACGTGGGCGACGGTCACGACGAGTACCCCGACGATCCCGAGTCGATCAGCTTCATCGACTACGACTTCACCTCGCTGCTCGTCGAGGACTCCAACCAGCCGTTCCACGCCGACCGCATCCTCGCCAACCGTCTGGTCAACCTGGCCGAGGGATTCCGCGGCGGCGCGCAGCAGAACAAGGTCTACGTGTTCAACGGCCCGCCGGGCAGCGGCAAGTCGATCTTCCTCAACAACCTGCTGCACAAGTTCGAGATGTACTGCAACAGCTCCTCCGGCTGCCGCTACGAGACCGTCTGGCAGCTCGACCGCGCCGCCCTCGGCGACGATCCCGCTCGCGACCCCACCGAGCAGCTCGCCAGCCTGCTCGGCGAGCGCAAGACCTCGCGGCTGCTGCGCGACCTGGCCAGCGGACGCGGCGCCGCCACCCCGCACGGTACCATCGAGGTCCCGTGCCCGAGCCACGACAGCCCGATCCTGATGATCCCCCGCGATCAGCGCGCGGAGTTCTTCGACGAGCTGTTCCAGAACGACGAGTTCAAGTGGAACCTGTCCGGCGGCAAGGAATACGAGTGGGTCTTCCGCAACGAGCCGTGCACCATCTGCACCTCGCTGTTCCGCGCCCTCCTCGAGCGCGTGAAGGACCCGGCGACCATCTTCCGGATGATCCACGCGCGGCCGTACCGGTTCAGCCGCCGGCTGGGCGAAGGCGTGACCGTCTACAACCCGGGCGACCGCTCCCCCCGGCAGAACGCGCACACCAACGCCGAGCTGCAGCGGCAGATCAACGAGCTGCTGCGGGACAGCCAGGCCGTCCGCTACGTCTTCAGCCGCTACGCAAGGACCAACAACGGCGTGTTCGCGCTCATGGACCTCAAGGGGTACAACAAGGACCGCCTGCACGAGCTGCACAACATCGTCTCCGACGGCGTGCACAAGGTCGAGGAGCTCGAGGAGCGGGTCGACTCGCTCTTCCTGGCGGTCATGAACCCGGAGGACGACAAGAACATCCGCGGGTTCCAGTCGCTCAAGGACCGCATCGAGTTCATCAACATCAACTACGTCCTGGACAGCAAGACCGAGGTGGCCATCTACGAGAACATCTTCGGCCGCCACATCCACGAGGCGTTCCTGCCCCGGGTCCTGGAGAACTTCGCCCGGGCGATCATCGCCAGCCGCCTGTCCGAGAAGTCGCCGGCGATGCTCGACTGGATCGACGACCCGCGCAAGTATCGCCTCTTCTGCGACGACAACCTGCTCCTGCTGAAGATGTACATCTACACGGGCCTGATCCCGAGCTGGCTCGACGAGGAGGACCGCAAGAACTTCACCGCCCGTCGCCGGCGCAAGATCATCGCCGAGGCCGAGACCGAGGGACGCAAGGGATTCAGCGGCCGCGACGCCATCGACATCTTCCAGGACCTCTACGGCCTGTACGCGCGTGACCGCCAGCTGATCACCATGGACACGCTGATCCACTTCTTCGTCAAGGGTCAGCCGGAACTGGGCAAGAAGCTGCCCAAGGGCTTCCTGGACGCCCTGCGCAACCAGTATAACTACCAGACGCTGCAGGAGGTCAAGGAGTCGCTCTACTACTACAACGAGGAGCAGATCTCCCGCGACCTGCAGAACTACCTCTTCGCGCTGAACTACGAGCTCGGCACGACCGCGGTCTGCCCCTACACCGGCGACCGCCTCGAGATCGACGAGCCGTTCCTCGCCGGGATCGAGGACCGTTTGCTCGGCCCCGACGTCAAGGAGGGCCGGCGCCGGGAGTTCCGCGACGAGACGCAGCGCGCCTACACCTCGCGGACGCTCACCCAGGAGATCATGGTCGAGGGCAAGCCGGTCACCTCGACCGAGCTCTACCAGGAGCTGCGCGAGCGGTACGTCTTCCACCTGAAGGAGAAGGTCCTCGAGCCGTTCCTGAGCAACGCCAATTTCCGACGGGCGCTCAAGGACCTGGGGACCGACGATTTCCGCACCTACGACGCGAAGATCCAGACGGACGTGCGCTACCTCATCGCCAATCTCTGCGACCACTTCGGGTACAACGAGTCGGCTGCGCGCGAGGTCTGCCTGTACGTGATCGACCACAACCTGGCCGAGGAGTTCGCGGGCTAGGCTCCATTTGCCCGAGGTCGTTCACCATGGCCCCGGCCCGAGCCGGCCCACCGCTGGCCGACCGGACCGCGAGCTCCGGCGTCGCGGCACGCGGTGGTCCGGCCGGGCATCGGTACGGCGACCGCGATCGCGTCAGACGGTCGCCGTATCGTCGGCCTCGGCGGTGGTCACCGCCTCCATCTCCGCATCGTGGTCGTAGCAGTAGGTGCCGCAGTTCAGACAGCGGCCGGCCTCGTAGATCGCGTCGTCCTCGTCGATGGTCCCCTCGACCTCCTTGAAGGTGCCGAGGCGCTCCTCGAGGGAGACGACGGGCTCGTGCACGCGCGGCTTCGACGACACGCCGGTGATCGACTCGAAGAGCGACTCGCCGATCAGCTGGGTCTGGCGATGCTCGATGGGCGGGATCTCGCCCTCGGTCACCCAGTAGTGGATCGACCGCGCGGCGTACCGCCCGGCACCGATGGCATCGACCATCAGGCCAGGTCCGGTGAAGCAATCGCCGCCGGTGAAGAGGAATGGCACGTCGGTCTGCAGCGTGTCCTCCGAGGCGTCGACCGTGTTCCAGCGCGTGGTCGGGACGGCGGGCATGCCCTCGGTCTGCAGGAAGTCGAGGTCGGGCATCTGGCCGACCGCCTCGACGATCAGGTCGCAATCGACCTTCTCCTCCGAGCCGGGGATCGGCTCGGGACGGCGGCGGCCGCTCGGGTCCGGCTCGCCGAGTCGCATGCTCTGGACGTCGATGCCGACGACCCGGCCACCTTCGGTGTGGAGCTTGACCGGCGCGCTCAGGAAGCGGAACGCGATGCCCTCCTCCTCGGCGGCGACGATCTCGGCCGGGTTGGCCGGCATCTCGTCCCGGCTGCGCCGGTAGATGATGCTCACCTTGTCGGCACCGGCACGGAGCGACGTCCGCGCGGCGTCGATCGCCGTGTTGCCGCCGCCGATGACCACGACGTGCCCGTGCACGTCCGGATCCGCGTCCTGGAACCGCTCGAGGTACTTGATGCCGCTGACCAGGCCCTCGACCACCTCGCCGTCCTCGGTCAGGCCGAGGCTGCGGTCACGCCACGCGCCGACGGCGAGGAAGATCGCGTCGAAGCCCTCGTGGCGCAGGAACTCGATGGTGAAGTCGCGGCCCAGCTCGACGTCGGTGACGGCCTTGATGCCCAGGCCGAGGATGCCCTCGAGCTCCCAGTCGAGGACCGCCTTGGGCAGGCGGTACTCCGGGATGCCATAGCGGAGCATGCCGCCCAGCTTGGGCATCTTCTCGTAGATCGTGACCGCGTGGCCGAGCCGGCGCAGGTAGTAGGCCGCCGACAGGCCGCCGGGTCCACCGCCGACGACGGCGATGCTCTTGCCGGTGTCCGGAGCGACGGGGACGTGCAGACGCCGGCCGGACTCGTACTCCCAGTCGGCGGCGTAGCGCTTGAGGTAGTTGATGGCCACCGGTTCGTCCTGGAGCTGACGGCGGCACGCGAGGTTGCAGGGCTCGGGGCAGACGCGACCGGTGCTCAGCGGGAGCGGATTGGCCTCCTTGACCGTCAGCAGCGCCTCGGCGTACTCGCCACGCTTGATGTGCTGGATGTAGCGCGGGATGTCGATCTGCGCCGGGCACTTCTGGCGGCAGGGCGCCAGGCATTCGGTGTAGCGGTTCCAGTGCAGGATCCGCGTGGTCTCGGAGATCACGTTGATGATGCCCTTCGGGCAGACGCGGGCGCAGGTCCCGCAGCCGACGCAGCGCTCGGGATCGAAGACCGGCAGACCGTTCTCGCCCATGGAGATCGCGCCGAAGGCGCAGGCGCGCACACAGGTGCCCAGGCCGATGCAGCCGTGGTCGCACTTGGTCGGTCCGTGGAAGTAGAGCATCGCCGCGCGACAGTCGTCGAAGCCGGCGTAGTCGTAGCGCTTGGTCGCCCGGTCGCCGCCCTGGCACTCGCGGCAGGCGATCTGAGGCTCGCTCTCCTTCATCTCCATGCCGAGGTACTGGGCGACGGCGAGCGCCGTCTCGGTCTGGCCGATGACACAGGCGTTCGGTTCGGCCTTGCCGGCGACGATCGCCTCGGCGCAGGCCGCGCAGCCCGCGAAGCCGCAACCGCCGCAGTTCGCGCCGGGCAAGAGGTTGGTGACGCCCTTGATGCGAGGGTCTTCCTCGACGTGGAAGACGCGGGCGGCGATACCGAGACCGGCCGCCGCGACCACCGCGATTCCACCCATGACAGCTGCAGGTGCCCAGAGCATGCGATGCCCTCCTACTGGACCATGCCCGCGAAGCCCAGGAACGCCAGCGACATGACCCCCGCGGTGACCAGGGCGATGGCGGTACCCCGCATCGCCACCGGCACCGGAGCCAGCAGCAGGCGCTCGCGCAGACCGGCGAACAGGATGATGGCCAGCGCGAACCCGGCCGCGCTGGCGATGGCGAACACGAGCATGCTGCCGAAGCCCAGCTCGTGCTTGATATTCAGAAGCGCGATGCCCATCACCGCGCAGTTGGTCGTGATCAGTGGCAGATAGATGCCCAGCGCGTCGTAGAGGACGCGGCTGTGCCTCTTCAGGAAGATCTCCACCAGCTGCACGAGCGCGGCGATCACCAGGATGAACGCCAGCGTCTTGAGGTACGTGATGTCCAGCGGCACCAGCAGGTGGTGATAGACCAGCCAGGTGAAGATCGAGGCCAGCGTGGTGACGAAGATCACCGCCACGCCCATGCCGGCCGCGGTCGAGAGCTGCTTGGAGACGCCGCAGAACGGGCAGTTGCCCAGGTACTGCGCGAGCAGGATGTTGTTGACGAAGATCGCGCCGACGGCCAGCAGCACCAGGTCCATGGCATCCTCCTACGTCTGCACGAAGATCTCGCCGCGCTTGCGGCTCCACGCGTTCATCAGGCCGAGGAGCACCCCGAGGCAGAGGAACGCTCCGGGCGCCTGGACCATGAACTCGAACGGCTCGAAGCTCTCGCCGAACACGGTCAACCCGAACCAGGTCCCCGCCCCGAGCAGTTCACGGATCGAGCCCACCAGGGTCAGCGACATGGTGAAACCGAGCCCCACACTCAGCCCGTCGGCCATCGACAGGACCGGCGTGTTGCGCGAGGCGAAGGCCTCGGCGCGGCCGAGGATGACGCAGTTGACCACGATGAGCGGGATGTAGATGCCCAGCTGCTGCGAGAGCGGGAAGAAGAACGCCTTCATCGCCAGCTCGACGATCACCACCAGGGTGGCGATCACCACGATGTAGCTCGCGATGCGCACGTCCTCGGGGATCACCTTGCGCAGCAGCGAGATGATCAGGTTGCTGAAGACCAGGACGAAGGTCACGGCCAGGCCCATGCCCAGGCCGTTGTTCGCCGCCGCGGTCACCGCCAGCGCCGGACAGAGGCCCAGCACGAGTCGGAAGGGCGGCAGGTCGCGCCAGAAGCCGTGCAGGAGCGTCTGTTTCAGGGTCATGACTCACCTCCGGCGCCGATGCGCTCGTCGATCCGGGCGAGGATCTCGTCGCGGTGGTCGCGCAACAGATCGACCACCTGGTTCGTGCCGTTGACCATGGCCTGCGAGGAGAAGGTCGCCCCGCTGATGGCGTCGATGGAGCCGCCGGCCGACCGCAGCTGGACGTGCTCGGTCGCGGTCAGATCTTCCCATTGCGACCGGAAATCGGCCTTCTCGACCTTCGCGCCCACGCCCGGGGTCTCGCTGTGGCTGACGACCTCCACGCCGACCAGCTCGTCCTCCTGGACGTCGATGCCGACCATCATCACGATGTCCCCGCCGTAGCCGCCCTGCCCGGCCGCCTGCACGGCCAGGCCGCTCAGCTCGCCACCCTCCTGCAGGTAGAACACGGGATACTCGGCCGAGTCGGTGGAGATCTTGACCTTGTTGGCCAGCAGCTCGTCGGCCGGCCGCGAGAACAGGCGCGAGAGCGCCGGTCCGCGCACGTAGAGATCCTCCTGCTGCTCGATGCGCTCGGCCAGCGTCGCGCGGACCCAGGCCAGCGACGTCGCGCTGCCGACGCCGATCAGACCGAGCACCAGGATCAGACGTCCGATCTCACGCATCGCCGATCACCTCCACGCCCCGTACCCCCGGCGTCATCCGGTCCAGCAGGGGGTTGGCCAGGTTGACGAGCAGGACGGCGAAGATGGCCGCCTCGGTATGGGACGAGAACGTGCGGATCAGCACGAGGAGCAGCCCGGCCAGCAGGCCGTAGATCAGCATCGGCCAGCGGTTGACCGGCGACGTGGTCGATTCGCCCAGCAGGAAGAAGGACATCAGCACGGTGCTGCCGGCCAGCAGATGGAACTGCGGCGAGACCGCCTGCGCCGGAGCCATCACGCGGATGAGGAGCGCGCCGACGACGACCCCGACGATGCTGCCCAGCGGGATCTGCCAGGGCACGACCCTCACGAGGACCAGGAAGAGACCACCGAGCGCGAGCCAGAGCACCATGCCGCTGCCCAGACCGGCCGCCTGCTGGCCGAGCAGCAGGTCCATGGGCTCGTACGCCAGCTCGGCCGAGAGCCCCTGGGTCTTCAGCAGCCGCACCGGCTCGACGGCCACCGCGAGCCATTCCTGGCCGACCGCGGCCGCGGTGCGGTCCAGCTGTCCGGGCCAGGAGACCGCCATCATCGCGTAGCCCAGGGCCACCGGATGCACCGGATAGCCCCCCCAGCCGCCGTAGAGCTTCTTGCCCACCAGGATGGTCAGCCCCACGCCGACGACCACCAGCCACCACGGAGCGGTGCTCGGCAGCAGGAAGGCCAGGATCAGGCCGAGGCTCAGGCTGCTCCAGTTGCCGGTGTCGTCCCGCGACGGCGCCACCCGGTTGGCCAGGGCATCGAGGGCGACCGCGGTGCCGGCGGCGAGGGTCATGACCCGCAGCGCGGGCAGACCGTACCAGTAGACCGCCGCGACGGCCGCCGGCAGGAGCGCGATGATCCACAGCCACTGCGTGCTCTGCAGCGAACTGCCGTCGCGCCAGTGCGGGCCCTCGGCGACGCTCAGCAGGCCGTTCTCTCTCGTCGGCTTCACGCCTCCGACCTCCCGTAACGCTTGGCGATCCGTACCAGCTGCACCAGCGGCCGGTGCGAGGGGCAGACGAACGCGCACAGACCGCACTCGAGGCAGGCCTCGGGCTGCATGGCGAGCGCGGTGTCGAGCTGATCGAACTCGACCGACCGGCCGAGCAGGTGGACCTGCAGGCGAACCGGGCACGCGCGGGTGCACCGTCCGCAGTTGATGCAGACCAGGTTCCGCTCGACGGGCAGGTCGGCGGGTTCCTGCAGGAAGATGCCGTGGCTGAACTTGTCGATGGGGGTCTCCAGATCGGCGAGCGCGAGTCCCATCATCGATCCGCCGATCGACACGCGGCCATGCGTCGGCACGGTCACGCCGAGCGCCTCGAGGACGTCGCCGACGCGCGCGCCGATCCGCGTGCGCACCACGACCGGCTCGTCGACGCCGACCCCGGTGACGGTCAGGGTCTTGCTCGTGAACGGACGTCCATCGAGCGCGGCGATCGCCGCCAGCGCGTACTCGGTCGAGAGCACGGCCACGCCGCGGGCACGGAAGGCGGCGTTGTGGGGGACGTCCACGCCGCAGATGCGCGGGACGACCAGCCGCTCGAGACGGTGCCGGTACGCGGTCGAGAGTCCGACCACCTCCACCAGATCGCCGAAGCGCTCCCGCGCCCAGCCGACCAGCCCGCGGCGTACGGTCAGGTGGATGCGCGCCTTCGGCTGGAACTCGTGCAGCCGCTTGATGCCGTCGGCGAGCGTGTCGGCGTGCTCGCGCAGCAGCACCTCGAAATTGTGCAGCAGCGGCTCCTCGTTCAGCCCCTTGATCACGATGTGCGTCATCTCTGGGTATTCGGCCACGTCGCCTTCGCGGTGGTCGCGCCCCGGCGTGGTCCACGGCGAGATCGCCCCGCCGGCCCGCAGCATCTCCAGCCGGGTCGCGCGGTCGGGCACGAGGTCCTCGCGAGCCATCAGCTCGGCGGACGTCAGCTCCGGCACGTCGCCCCGCTCGATGACCACGGCAGGCACGTGATGGCTGCGCGCGCTCCAGATCGTCCGGATCTCGCGGACGGTGCCACCGATCGAGGCATGGACGCAGTTGCCCCGCTCGGAACGTCCGATCACCTCGTGGCGAGCGACGGTGTCGCCGACCGCGACCGCCGGCGAGAACAGGATCTGTCCCGGGTACTCCAGCGGCAGGATCACGACCTCCGGATCCGGCAGCTCACGAATCCCGGGAACCGGCGCCGGTCCCCGCGGGACGCGCGCCTCCGGTGCCTGAACCAGGTCGAGCAAGTTCATCGTGCCTCGCCTCGTCGCGTCATTGCAGATGACACGTCTCGCACCGCGCCTGACCGTCGTCGGTCGCGAACCGATCCCGGTCGCTGGCGAGGTGACACCCGTTGCACTGCTGGTGATAGACCTGCTGGACATCCGCCCCGTCGTGACACTCGCGGCAGTTCTGCGCCTCGTCGTCCGGCGCGATCTCGTGGCACGCGTCGCAGGTGTGCGCCTCGATGGCGACCAGGTCCTCGTGCTCCATGAGATCGGCGGTGTAGCCGTCCTCGTGGCAGTCGACGCAGTCGGCGACGATCTCGCCGGCCAGCGGATGGTGGCAGGCGATGCAGTCAGGTCCCAGGTCGGTGTGCGCGGCATGGTCGAAGACCACCGCGCCGCCTCCGTTGGGCAGATACACGCGATCGATCGACGGCTCGGTGTCCGCCTGGAGATACCCGATGACGCCACCGATCAGCAGCACGACGGAGAGGGCGATCAGCACGCGCGTGTGCCGCGGCGCAGGGGCTCGGTTCATGGCGTCACCACTCCAGGCTGTCGTCCAGGATGATCTTGTGGACGTCCTCCGGATCGATGCGATGCCAGTGGCACCCGACCCGCATGCAGAACCACATCGGCACCTCGATCGTGGAGATCCCGACCATCATGCAGGCGACATGCGAGTCGCCCCGCTCACACGACGCTCCCGGCACCGTCAGCGACTTGCCGCAGTTCGGACACCGCATGTCCCCGACCTCTTCGCCCTCCGACAGCTCGACCGAGCTGCGATGATCGAAGACGTTGAGGTACGGGCTCAGCTCGACCCAGCCCTCTTCTCCAGCGGTGTTGACGGTGTCGAGACGGATCATGCCGTCCCTGATGAGGCTCTCGTGGCAGAACGGGCACGACGCACGGAGATAGGATCCCGATTTCAACACGGTGCGATCGTTGTACTGATGACCCTGCCAGACCTTGTCTTCCCAGCGTTCGCTACGTGGCGGTTTGTCGCGATGCACGGCTCATCCTCCCGTTGGTGACCCCGGCTCGAATCTATGTCGCAACCATATCGCAAACAAGACCTAATTGCAGAAATTGCAAATCGTTATCGATAGTCGACGCCCCGCGTAGAGGAGCCTTGGAAAGCAGCCCGGCGAGGTGTAGGATCGGACATCGGCGCCGTCTCGAGCCGTTCGGTTTCCAGCGACGGACCACCCCCGCGAAGGAGCCTCGATCATGGCCGAGATCCAGCTCATCCTCACCGTCCCCCAGGGACAGATCACGGCCACCTCCCTCGGCGTCGACGGACTGGCCAGGCACCGCAGCCCGGGGTCCGGCAAGCATTTCCGGGGTCGCAAGGTCTTCGTCGAGCTCGCGCTCGCCGCCGGGCGAATCGATTTCCAGTACCTCGACGAGGGCGGCTGGCGAGACGTCCAGGGCGACACGGCGGCCGCGCTGGCCTCCGTCGCCGAGGGCAGGCGCACGAAGACCGCGCTGTCGAACAACGCCTTCTCCTGCACGCCGCTCGACGCCTACCAGCGCGTGTTCCTGGTCAAGACCGGCGGCGAGGTGCTCGAACTCGACGAGGGCGTCGAACTGCACCGCTTCAGGTCGCACGATTGCCAGGAGGGGATGTCCCCGGCCGAGGTCGGCCGCGTCGCCGGCCTGCCGACGCCCGGACAGCGCTGGCCGCGGCTCTACCTGGTGATCAGCCCGGCCGAGCTGCTGCTGTTCTCGAACCTCACGCCCGAGGAGTACGCCTGGTACGCGACCCACCGCCCCGGCAAGGTCTTCCGGCAGGTCATGTTCACCGAGCTGAGCACCGAGCAGCCGCACCTCGCCGCGCGCAGCCGCTTCGTCGACACGCGCGACGAGCTGGAGACCAATCCGACCAAGAAGACCAAGACCGTCGTCAGCGAGGACTGCATCAACCAGGTCCCGTTCCACACCTGGCTCGGATACGACCGTTCCGAGGACGGCGGCCTCTACGTCGCCGACCGCGACCGGATCGGCGTCTGGCGTCTACCGGCGGAGATCCCGCGCGCCTGGGAACGGGCGGCCGGTTAGCCGCCGCGCAGCCAGTTGCCCAGCGCCACGCCCACGAAGGTGGCGATCGCGTAACCGAGCGTGCCGCAGAGGATGGCGGGCAGCACCAGCGCCCGCCATTTTCTCGCCGCCGCCATGGCCGCCGCCGTGGTCGCGCCACCCATGTTGGCGTTGCTGGCGATCACCAGCTCGCGCAGGTCCAGCTTCAGGAGCCGGCCGCCGAGCAGCAGCACCGCGAGGTGGATCAGCAGGATCAGGCCGGCGAACACGAAGAGCACCGGCCCCACGCGCAGGACGACCTGCACGTTGGCGCTCGCTCCGATCACCGCGAAGAAGATCTGCATCAGATACATGCCGAGGGTCTCGGCGCCTTCCAGACGCGCGAGCCGCTCCGGCAGCAGGGTGGCCAGCAGCACGGTGATCGCCGTCAGCACCAGGACCCCGCCGCCGTCCCAGCCGGCGACGTCGGCCACGGCGAAACCGACCGCGCAGATGGCCGCGGCCAGCCCCAGCGAGAACGCCGTGCCCATGAGATCGGGCAGCGGCTGGCCGTCGGGCGGCAGCTCGGCCGGCGCGGCCCGGTCGTCCCGCCGGCGCGGAAACCGGTCGGCCAGCCAGCGCCAGCCGGGCAGCGCGAAGAGCACCAGGAAGTAGAGCGCCATGACGAGGTTGTCCGCGGCCACGCCGGCGGTGAGCAGGTCGCCGGCGCGCAGGCCGACCGCCTCGGCCGCCGCGGCGTAGTTCATCGACCCGCCGACGTACGTGGCCGAGAAGATGGCCGCGAGCTTCCAGCCCTCCTCGCCGAGCGGGACCACGTGGAACGCGACGATGGTGCCGAGCACCGTCCCGACACCACCGATCGTGAACGCGATGAGCGTGGGCCCGGCCTCCCGCACGATGCGCCGCAGGTCGGCGCGGAACAGCAGCAACGGGATCGCCAGCGGCACCAGGTATCCCCAGGTCACGTCGTACGGCGCCGCACCCGTGGCCGGCAGGATGCGCAGGTTCGACAGCACGAACGTCACGGCCATGGTGATCAGGCAACCGGAGAGCCGTGCGCCCCAGCGGGTGCGCTCGGCCGAGATGCCGAAGGCGGCGGCGGCCAGGAGGAAGGCCCAGATGAGCCAGTCCTGGTCGGCAGCGATCAAAGAGGTCATGTCGACTCCAGCGAGGGGATGGAGCGGGGCGCGGCGTGGACCGGAAGAAAGAGGGTAAGATGCCGCGCCCCGGCAAACAACCCCGGTATCCCGCGCAAGGCGGGTGCGTGCGAGTTCTTCCCACTCGGAGCCGGCACGCCGGGAGCCGCGCCTCAACCCCCTGGGCGCGGCTCCGCCTCGTCAGACCGCCAGCGCCAGCGCCCGCTGCACGGCCACCCAGTGGCAGGCGCTGCCCAGCAGCACGAACACGTGCCAGATCGCGTGGTGCCAGGGCAACCGCCGGGCGACGTAGAACGCCACGCCACCGGTGTAGAACGCCCCACCGGCGAACAGCCAGCCGAGGGTGGTCCGGTCGAGCACCTCGAGCATCGGCCTCAGGGCCGTCACCACCAGCCAGCCCATGAGCAGGTAGACCGTCAGCGACAGCCACTTGAAGCGGCGGCCGGAGGCCACGTCGGTGATCGCCCCGGCCAGGCCGAGACCCCAGACCACGCCGAACAGCGACCAGCCCCACGGCCCCCGCAGCGGCCCCAGGCAGAACGGGGTGTACGTGCCGGCGATCAGCAGGTAGATCGCGGCGTGATCGACGCGCTTGAAGAAGCGCTTGGCCCGCGACACGGGGATCGCGTGGTAGAGCGTCGAGGCGAGGTAGAGCAGGACCAGCGTGGCTCCGAAGATGGTCGCGCTGACCAAGCCCCACGGGTCGCCGCGCCCGGCCGCCTGCATCACCAGCACCACGAGGCCGGCGACGCTCAGCAGGCAGCCGATGCCGTGGGTGAGCGCGTGGCCCACCTCCTCGGCGACCGAGTAGTATCCTCCGGCGTGCGGCTCCTGGTCCACCGCGATCCTCCACGCACGGCGGCGGTGGCCGCCGCGCGGATTCCGGCTTTCATGGGGAGGTGTCCGCCCCGATTCTCCTGCGAGGTTCCGCGATGAGCAAGGCCCCCGAGAACTGGTTCGAGGACATCTACGCCGATAGCGACATCTCTGGCAAGGGCGTTCCCTGGGCGACGCGGGAGCCCGCGCCGCTGCTGGTGCAATGGCTCGACGCCGCCCACCCCACCGGCCACGGCGAGGCCGCCATGGTCGTCGGCTGCGGGCTCGGCGACGACGCCCTGGAGATGGCCCGGCGGGGCTTCACGGTGACCGCGTTCGACGTCGCCGAGAGCGCCATCGAGCTGGCGCGCGAACGCTTCGGCGAGCTGGCGGTCGACTGGCACGTGGGCGAGCTGTTCGACACGCCGACCAGCTGGTCCCGCGCGTTCGACGTCGTCGTCGAGCACCGCACGGTCCAGTCGCTGCCGCCGCAATGGCAGGACCGGGGCCAGGCCGCCATCGCCGACTTCGTCGCGCCGGGGGGACAGCTCATGCTGGTGGCCGATCTGCGGCCCGCCGGTGCGCCGAAGGACGGGCCGCCGTGGCGACTGCGGCCCGAGGAGCTGGACGCCCTGGCCGCGGCCGGCCTGCAGCTCGAGCACGAGCGGCAGGTCCCCGTCGCGCACGAGCCGACGCGGACCCGCCTGTTGCGGGTCTATCGCCGCCGCTGACGCCGGCCTCGCCGTCAGTCGAAGAGCGCCTTGAGGGCCCCGAACGTGGTCGCCTCGTTGGCCACCGCGTCGTCGTAGGTGATCTCCACGCGCCATTCGGTGATGACCGAGTCGCCCCCGCCCTGGGACCAGTCCTGCCCCGCGATGGTCCACGTGCCGCCTCCGCCCTCGCCGTGCCAGACGGTCATGTCCTCGTGCGGGGTGAAGTCGGTCGGATACCAGCCGGCCGGGTCGGTCGCCGGCTCGCCGCCCTCGGCGATGAAGAACAGCTCGACCTGCGTCTGCCAGGCCGACGTGACCCAGATCCGCAGATCGCTCGACCACTCGTCGATGTCCACGGCGATGTAGACGCGGATGTCGCTGATGTAATGGTCGAGGGCGATGTCCATGGTGCTCGTGACCAGCGTGCCCGCGCCTCCCGGCGAGTCGGGGATCACGAGGTTCGGCGTGTCGGTGAAGGTGGTCGTCTGCATCTCCGCCTGGGCGAGGCCCGCGGCGAGCAGCACGACGGCGATGGCGGTGATCATTCGCATCGGCGATCTCCCACGTCGGTCGCGGACCGCGGGCGCGCCGGCCGTCGGTCCACGGGGTTCCTGAACGCGCACATGCATGATCATATCACATGATTCTCATTTTTCATATCATCAGGTCCAGCCATCGACGATGCGCCAGGGCGGACGATGCGATATGCTTCCGCCGTCACGACCTCGATCGCGGAGGAGCCGCCGTGCCGCCACGCCGACGCTGGATGCTGTGGGCCGCCCTGGCCTACCTCGGGGTCCTGGCCGTCACCGCCACCGGCCTGGGCCTGCTGTACCAGGGAGCACGCACGCACCTGGACCAGGCCCTGGGGCAGCGGCTGAAGGCGGTGGCCGACGCCACCGTGCACCTGGTCGACGGCGACCGGATCACCGACTGGTCGTTCGATCCGGAGGCGGGCACCGACCTGCTCTGGCTGACGAGCCGCCTCGAACGCATCCGCGAGGACAACCAGCTGGCCGAGATCACGCTCTGCGACCGTGACGGCTACGTCGTGACCTCGGCCAGCCAGCGCCTGGAACGCGGCGCACGGAACGTGTTCTGGGACCTCGACCGGCCCGCGGTCGAGCTCGCGCGCGAGGGCATCACCTCGGTCTCGCGCCTCTACCGCTCCGGCGAGCTCTACCAGAAGTCGGCCCACGCGCCGGTGCTCGATCGCGATGGCCAGGTCGCCGGCGTGCTCACGGTCGAGGGCGCGGCTGATTTCTTCACCGCGCTGGCGGCGCTGCGTCGCGGGGCGTGGGCGACGGTCGTCGTGGTGCTCGTGTTCCTGGCGGTCATGGGTGGTCTGCTGCTGGGCATCCACCGGTCGCTCGAGCGCGCCCGCGCCTCGCTCGCGCGCCAGGAACACCTGGCGACCATGGGCCGCATGACCGCCGGCATCGCGCACGAGATCCGCAACCCGCTGGGCATCATCCGTGGCTCGGCCCAGAACCTCGAACGGGTCCTGCGCGACCATGACCTCGATCCGGAGATCGCCAGGTTCATCCCCGAGGAGGTCGACCGGCTCGATCGCATCCTGTCGGGCTACCTCGCCTTCGGTCGCGAGGACGAGGTGACCCTCGACCAGGTGGCCCTCGACCGGCTGGTCGCGCGCACGGTGAAGCTCGTGGCCGACGAGCTGGCCGACCGCGACCTCGCGGTCTCGGTCGGGGCCTCGAGCGGCGTCACCGTGCAGGCCGACGCCCCGCGCCTGCAGCAGGTGCTGCTGAACCTCCTCCTCAACGCGCGCGACGCCGCGCCGGTCGGCAGCGAGGTCGAGGTCCGCGTGGCCAGGAACGGCGACCACGCCGAGGTGACCGTGGCCGATCGCGGGCCGGGACTCGCACCCGAGCACGCCGACCGCGTCTTCGACCCCTTCTGGACCACCAAGGACAAGGGCAGCGGCCTCGGCCTGGCCGTCTCGCGCCGCATCGCCCGCCAGCACGGCGGCGACCTGCGGCTCGAGGCGCGCGATCCCGGGCCGGGCTGCGTCGCCACCCTCGACCTGCCACTCGAACCACCATCCCGGGAGTGACCACGACCATGGGCAAGATCCTGCTCGTCGACGACGAGGAACGCATGGTGACCCTGCTCAGGTCGGCCCTGGCCTACCGCGGCCACGAGGTCGACGGCGTCCACGACGGCCAGAGCGCGCTGGACCGCGTCGATCGCACGGCCTACGACCTGGTCCTGACCGACCTGCGCATGGAGCCGGTCGACGGCATGGCCGTCATCGAGGGGGTCAAGGAGCGCTCGCCGGAGACCCAGATCGTGGTGCTGACCGCGTACGGCGACGTCGCCACGGCGGTCGAGGCGATGCAGAAGGGCGCCTTCCACTACCTGACCAAGCCCATCAACTTCGACGAGGTGGCCGAGACGGTCGACCGTGCCCTCGCCGACGCGTCGCTCCGGCGCGAGAACCGGGTCCTGCGGCGGTCGATCACGCAGCTCGCCCCGCCCACGGCCCTGGTCGGCGAGTCCGCGGCCACGGCGGCCCTGCGCGACCTCGTCGCCAGGGTCGCCCCGAGCGAGGCTACGGTGCTGATCCAGGGCGAGAGCGGCACGGGCAAGGAAGTGGTCGCCCGTGCGATCCACGACCTGAGTGCCCGCACCGAGGGGCCGTTCGTCGCCGTCAACTGCGCCGCCATCGCCGAGACCCTCCTCGAGAGCGAGCTCTTCGGCCACCGCAAGGGCGCCTTCACCGGCGCGGACCAGGATCGCGAGGGGCTGTTCGAGGCGGCGGCGGGCGGCACGCTGTTCCTCGACGAGATCGGCGAGGCCGGCGGCGGCGTGCAGGCCAAGCTGCTGCGCGTGCTCGAGGAGCGACGCCTGAACCGGGTCGGCGACCCCCGCGAGCGCGAGGTGGACGTGCGCGTGATCGCGGCGACGAACCGCCCGCTCGAGGAGGCGATCCGTGAAGGCGGCTTCCGCGAGGACCTGTTCTACCGGCTGGCCGTCTTCCCGGTCGACGTCCCGCCGCTGCGCGACCGGCTCGACGACCTGCCGCAGCTGGCCGGCCATTTCCTCGCGCGGCTCGGCCGCCCGGGCGCGACCCTGCCCGCCGCCACGCTCCAGCGCCTGCGCGCGCACCCCTGGCCGGGCAACGTGCGCGAGCTGCGCAACCTGATGGAGCGCGCCCACATCCTGGCCGGCGACGGCCCCATCGGCGACGAGCACGTCGCCCTGCACATGGGCCAGCCCGCGAGCCCGGGCGACGACGAGCCGGCCAGCGGCGACCTCGACCTCGACAGCCACGCGCGGCGGCTGATCCGCACGGCCATCCGGCGGTCCGGCGGCAACAAGACCCAGGCCGCCGAGATGCTCGGGATCACGCGGCGGACCCTCTACTCGCGCCTGAAGCTGCTCGGTCTGGCCGACGAGTTCGGGGTCGGCGGGGACGATGCGTGAGCACGCCCACCGGACCCGCGGTGTCCCTGTGGGGACAGACCTGGTCCGACCGGGCCGCCGATGCCGCGGCCGGCGCCTCCGCTCACCGTTCAAGCCATTGCGGATCAATGACCTCGGCCCCCGGCGCCCCATGGCACGCCCCATGCTCGAATCATCGTCGGAGCCCCCAGATCACCTCGACCGGAGACCCGTCATGCGACCCCTGATCCGTTCCCGAGGCCTGCCGCTGTTGATCCTCGCCGGCGTGATGCTCCTGACGCCCGGCGTGGCGAGCGCCCAGCACACCGGTCAGCTCACCGAGTTCATCGAACGCACCGCCGAGCTCCTGGACTGGGCCGCCGACCAGGTCGGCGTCTCGGAGAGCCAGCAGGCCCGACGCGTGCTCGAGGAGGCGTACCGGCTGCACGAGCGGTCGCTCGACCTGGCGGACGCCGGCCGGCCGATGGCCGCCCTGAGCGCCTCCCGGCGAGCCCGGGAGACGTCCCAGCACGCGGTCCGCCTCGCGCGCCGATCCCGGTCGCAGGAGGCCCGTCTGCAGCAGCGCCTGGAACGGTTGCAGGAGTACCGGGATCAGGTGCGCGAGCGCGCCCGCGAGGCGGGCGACGAGCGGGCGCTCCGCTTCGTCCGCGAGGCCGAGTCGCACGGCCACCGCGCCCTCGACCACTACCAGCAGGGCAACTACGACCTCGCCCTGCACCTGGTCGAGTCGGCCGAGGATCTGCTCGCCCGGGCCGCCCGGCTGCTGTTCGAGGGCGGCGGGCCCGAGCGCCTGCAGCGGGAGATCGAACGCGTCCGCGCCGCCATCGACCGCATCGCCGACCGCCTGCGTGATCGCGACGACACCGCCGCCCGCGGCCTGCTCGACGCCGCCGAGGAGGCCCTGGTGCAGGCCGAGGATCACGCCGGACGCGGCCAGCCCCTGCGCGCGATGCAGTCCCTGCGCCTGGCACGGCAGCTGGCCGGCCAGGCCGCCAGCACCGAGCAGGGCGGCCTCGATGCCGAGACCGTGCGCTCGCAGATCGAGCGCTGGGACGACCGGTACGATCAGGTGGCCGAATCGGTCGCCGACAGCGGCAGCGACCCGGCTCGCGAGACGCTCGAACGAGCGAGGCGACACCGCGACCGCGCCGCCGAGCACCTCGACGCCGACGCGCTCGAGGCCGCGCTGCGGCAGATCAAGGCCGCCTTCGACCTGCTCAACGAGGCCCAGGACCTGACGAGGTGACGTGACCCGGCACCCGACCCGCCCTTCCGCACGGACGGGGGCGACCGCGCTCGCGGTCGTCTCGCTCGTGCTGTGCACCGGATCGGCCGCGGCCGCGACGTGGCGGCCCGAGGTCTCCGCCGGCTACGACACCTACGTTCACACCTACCACCTGGCCGAGGACGACACCACCGAGACGGTCTCCGAGTACGCGCTGACCGCCGGCCTCGCCGGTCGCTCGGACCGGCGCGCGGTGCATCGCTGGTCGCTGCGCACCCGGGTCTCCGGCGGCAGCGAGCTCGTCCGCGAGCTGCTCGACGGCTCGTATCGGTGGCAACCGGACGGCCGGCACGAGCGCCTCCGGCTGGACGTCGACTGGCGAGGGCGCCAGTACCAGGACGACAGCGAGTACTCGCTCACCAGCGACAACCACGAGGGGCTGGCCGAGCTCCGCGCCTACCCCTGGCGTCAAGGAGCCCTGCGCCTGGACGTCCGGGCCCGCGGCCGCTACATCCACTACGCGACGCCGTCGAGCCTGGAGCAGAGCTACCGCGAGCACGGGGGCGCCGTGTATCTCGCCTCGCGTGGTCTTGGCGAGCTGGCCTGGCGCGTCGGCGGCCTGGCGCGCCGGAGGGCCTACCCCGACTCCGCCGCCATCGACCGCGACCGGCTCGGGCTGGAGGCCGACCTGAACCGGACCGCCGGCGACCGCTTCCTGTGGCTGTTCCATCGCAGCGAGCGACGGCTGGCTGCCGATCAGGAGGTCCGGCCGTCCGGCTGGTCCCACTGGTCGGAGCTGCGGCTGACCGAGCCGGCCGGCCCGGGCCACGTCGTGCTCGACCTCACGAGCGAGGTCTGGCGATACGACCGCGAGGACGCGACCTGGTACGACTCGTGGCGCATCGACACCGAGGTCGGCTACGGCTGGGGCGATCCCCTGTCCACCCGCTGGCAGGCCCTGGTGACCATCGACCGGCTGACGGCCGCCGACTCGCCCGAGCAGTACACGCAGGTCGGCCTGCGCGGCTCGGTCGAATCCTACGCCGGACCGTTGACGGGGATCCTCGCCCTGGAGTACGGCCGGCGCTGGTACGCCGACCCCGACGA
>WJIQ01000014.1 GCA_014730255.1 bacterium
CTCCTTAGCCGGCAACAGCTCCCCCTGCCCCGCACGCGCCGCCCGCCGTCGCCGCGCCTTCTCCCGCGTCCTCTTCACCTTGGTCTCCAGCTCGCGCCGCGACGACTGCGCCGCCTCCTCGAGCCACTGCCCCTCCGTCTCGGGGCTGGCCACCTTCACGATCTCCCTGGCCTTGGTGTAGCCGACCTCGCCACTGGCCACCGACTCCCGCAGCCGTGGCAACTCGTCGAGCCGCGTGGCGAGCCGGATGAAGTCGGCCGCGCGGGTGGGCGAGAACCCGAGGGCGGTGAGTGCATACTGACGCAGCGACGAGTAGCCGAGGTCGCGGTGGAGCTGGCGGCGCTGCATCTCGGCGAACCAGAGGACGACGTTGTGCTCGGCGGTCTCGAAGGTCTGGACGGCCTCGCGCAGGCGCACGTCGACCGTGGCGGCGGGCAGGTCGGGCTGGAATGTCATGGCATACTCCCGGGTGAGGGGGCGATTGGGAGGTATGCGAAAATATAAGGCAAAGCGATTCAAGTCACAAGCAAAAAAGAGCTTGTGGAACACAGAAAAATGTCTACAAAGCCACCGGCGCCAGCCACCGCGCACCCACCTGAAACAGGATTGAAATGGTACAATGCGAGCGCCAACCCCCGCCCACCGCACCTCGCTCGAGGACACCCCCGAACGATATCCGGCCGCCGCGCACGAGCCGTACTCGACGAGCCGCGGCCCATGGTCGGGCGGCCGCGCACGATCCCGGGACCACCCGGGCCGCCGCCCTAAGCCTCCAGCCTCCGGTACACGATCCGGTGCGGCCGGTCCGCCTCCTCGCCCAGTCGCTGGCGCTTGTCCTCGAGGTAGTCGGTGAAGTTGCCCTCGAACCAGCGCACCTCGCTGTTGCCCTCGAAGGCGAGGATGTGCGTGCAGATGCGGTCGAGGAACCAGCGGTCGTGGCTGACCACCACCAGGCAACCGCCGAAGTCGAGCAGGGCGTCCTCGAGGGCGCGCAGGGTGTCGACATCGAGGTCGTTGGTGGGCTCGTCGAGCAGGATGACGTTGGCGCCGGACTTGAGCAGGTTCGCCAGGTGGACGCGGTTGCGCTCGCCGCCCGAGAGCGCGCCCACCTTCTTCTGCTGGTCGGGGCCCTTGAAGTTGAAGCCGGCGCAGTAGGCGCGCGCGTTGATGGGCTTGCCGCCGAGGTCGAGCTCCTCGGCGCCCTGGCTGATGTTCTCGTAGACCGACTTCTCGTCGTCCAGCTCGTCGCGGGCCTGGTCGACGTAGGCCAGCTCGACGGTCTCGCCCAGGCGGAGCGTGCCGCCGTCGGGCTGCTCGTCGCCGGTGATCATCTTCATGAGCGTGGTCTTGCCCGCACCGTTGGGACCGATCACGCCCACGATGCCGCCCCTGGGCAGGTGGAAGGAGAGATCGTCCATGAGCAGCTTGTCGCCGAAGGCCTTGCGGATGCCCTGGGCCTCGACCACGACGTCGCCGAGCCTCGGTCCGGCGGGGATGCGGATCTGGGCGGTGCGCTGCTGCATGGCGCGGTCCTGGTCGACCAGCTCCTCGTACCGGCCGAGGCGGGCCTTGCTCTTCTTGTGGCGGGCCCTGGGCGCGGTGCGCACCCACTCGAGCTCGCGTTCGAGGGTCTTGACGCGCTTCTGGTCGGCCTTCTCCTGCTCGAGCAGCTTCTGCTGCTTCTGCTCCAGCCAGCTCGAGTAGTTGCCCTCCCAGGGCACGCCCTTGCCGCGGTCCAGCTCGAGGATCCAGCCGGTGACGTTGTCCAGGAAGTAGCGGTCGTGGGTGACCAGGACGACGGTGCCCTCGTACTCGCGCAGGTGCTTCTCGAGCCAGGCCACCGACTCGGCGTCGAGGTGGTTGGTGGGTTCGTCCAGGAGCAGCAGGTCGGGCTTCTCCAGCAGGAGGCGGCAGAGGGCGACGCGGCGCTTCTCGCCGCCGGAGAGCGTGCTCACGTCCTGGTCGCCGGGGGGGCAGCGCAGGGCGTCCATGGCGACCTCGAGGCGCCGGTCCAGTTCCCAGCCGTCGACCGCGTCGATGGCGTCCTGCAGCTCGCCCATCTCCTCCATGAGCCGGGTCATGTCGTCGGGGTCGAGGTCGGGGTCGGCCATGGCGGTGGAGATCTCGTTGAAGCGATCGACCTTGTCCTGCACGTCCTTGAGGGCCTCGAGCACGTTGCCGCGGACGTCGAGGTCGGGGTCGAGCTCCGGTTCCTGGGGCAGGAAGCCCACCTTCACCGAGGGGTCGGGCTGCGCCTCGCCCTCGAACTCGGCGTCCTCGCCGGCCATGATGCGCAGCAGGGTCGACTTGCCGGCGCCGTTCAGGCCGATCACGCCGATCTTGGCGCCCGGGAAGAAGCTCAGCCAGATGCCGTCGAGGATCACGCGGTTCGGGGGGACCACCTTGCGCAGGCCGCGCATGGTGAAGATGTACTGCTGGGCCATCGTGCACCGCTCTTTCGTTCGGGTTGGATGGGCAGGATCGCAGCAAACGCGGTGAGCGTCAACTCGCGGCGAGGGCCGTGATGGGGGATCTCTGGAATCCATGACAAGGAGACGGACATGATGCGCAAGACGCTATTGATCGTGCTGGTGTTGCTGGTGGCGGGGCTCGCCGTGGCCAGGAATCAACCGGCCAAGCCGCTGCTGCCCCGGGCCGCCGACGTGCGGGCCGACGAGGTCGAGCCCAACGACGATTGCGCCTCGGCGGGCGTGCTCACCGACGCGATGAACGGTGAGATCACCGCCGGCGATCAGGACTGGTTCGCCTTCGAGGCCACGGCCGGCATGTCCGTGACGTTCGAGACCATGGTGCAGGACGACAACCCGTCGATGGACACCAGGCTCTACCTCTACGCCGACGAATGCGAGACCGAGCTGGCCTACGACGACGACGGCGGCGAGGGCCTGTTCTCGCTCATCCAGTACATCGTCGACGGCTACAGCGGCTGCGGCCTGGCGACCGTGACGACCGAGCTTCCGGTGGCCGCCGAGGGCCACAGCTGGACCGACGTGAAGGGCCTGTACCGCTAGACGGGGCCCGGGGATGCGCGATGGCCCCCGCTGGTCGTCCGGTGGGGGCAATTTTCTTGGGCCCGGATGCCGCGGATCCGTGCGTTTTTGACGCCAGATGCGCCGGCCGATATGATACAATCACCGGGCGTCGTCGATCACGGAGGGCATCATGCGCGGACGCATCCTCGGACTCCTTCTCCTGACCGTTCCGGCCACCCTGGCGGTGGCGATACCCCCGCTCGCGAGTACGGCCTCGCCACCGGGCGACCGGACGCGGACCGTGGCCGGCGACCTCTGCGACACGGCGCTGCCGCTCGGGCGCGGCGAGTCGGCCGAGGTCGACCTCTGCCTGGCCTGGGACGACTACGATCCCGGCTCGTTCAGCTGCTCGAACTGCGAGCTGCCCGGCCCCGACGTGGTCTTCTTCCTGGACACCCAGGCGGGCGAGCAGCTGCGGATCACCGCCTCGACCGACGACGCCGGCGCCGATGTCCGGCTCTACCTCGCGACCGACTGCGCCGATCCGGCCGGGACCTGCCTGGTGGCCAGCGACGGCGCGTCCGCCCCCATCGATCACACCGTGGTGCAGGGCGGGACGGTCTACCTGTTCGTCGACACCACCGACGCCTGCTCCACCGTGACCGTCGGCCTCGACGGCGCGGCCAGCACGTCGCGCAGCACCTGGGGGGCGCTGAAGGCGATCTATCGCTGAGCGAAGCCACCGCACATGGTTGGCAAAATAACGCCAACTGTTGACATGTTGCATCAAAAATGCCATGGTCATCCCGCCGGACGGCCGTCCCGTCATGCCCTGGTCTGGCATCGAGGAGTGATCATGGCACAGCATCGCCACATCCAGCCCGGCTCCGGTCGTGCCAGCGGGGGTGGCCGGCCCGATGCGACCCATTACCTCGCCGTCATCGGCGACCTCCGTGGTTCCCGGCAGCTACCCGACCGCCGCGCGGTGCAGGAGCGACTGCGCTCGGCGCTCGAGCTGCTCGATCGCCGCTTCTCCGGCGACCTGGCCGCCGGCTTCGCCATCACCACCGGCGACGAGTTCCAGGCCCTCCTGACCAGCCCGGCGGTCGGCCTCGAGGTGGTCGTCGCCTGCGAGGAGGCGCTCGAGGGTCTCGACCTGAGGTATGGCCTGGGCTGGGGGACGCTGGCCACGCGGCTCGAGCCCACGGCCGTGGGCATGGACGGGCCGTGCTTCCACGCCGCACGCGAGGCCATCGACGGCGCCAAGGAGACCGGCCGCTGGCTCGGCGCTCGCGGGTTCGGGGCCGAGGCCGACCAGGTGCTCGACGGGGTGCTGGGGCTGATCGGCGCCGTGCGCCAGGAGTGGACCGAGCTGCAGGCCAGGGCGGTGGCCATGCGCCGCCGGGTCGAGACCCAGCGCGAGATCGCCAGGCGCCTCTCGGTCGACCCCTCGACCGTGAGCAAGCGGCTCAAGAGCGCGCTCTACGACGAGGTCGTCGCCGCCGAGCAGGCGGCCGCCCACCTGCTGGACCGCTTCGGCGCCGAGGCCGCCGCACGGGCCGGGGCGTGGCCCGCATGATCCCTGGCGATCCGATCCTGCGCACGCTCGCGCCCGCCGAGGTCCTGCTGGCCCTGCTGATCGTCGGGCACGTGCTGGCCGATTTCCTCGTCCAGACCGAGGCGGTGGCCACGCGCAAGGGGCGTGCGGCCCCGGTGCTGGCGCTGCACGGCCTGCTCACCCTCGCCACGCACGCGTTGCTCCTGTTGCCGTTCTGGTCGCCCGCGCTGATCGCCCCGCTGCTCGTGCTCGGGGCCTACCACCTGGCGCTCGACGCCATCAAGGGTCGCCTCGAACGCGGCGACCGGCGCGGAGGGCTCGGCGCATTGCTGCTGGACCAGGGACTGCACCTGCTGGGGCTCGTCGCGGTCTGGCTGTGGATGCGCGGCGCGGGCGTGCTCGCGGCGCCGCCCGTGGTGCCGGTGGCGTGGCTCTCGCCCATCGCGGTCTGGGGCGTGATCGTGGCCGGCCTCGTGCTGAACGGCAAGGGCGGCACGGCGGTCGTGCGCAGCCTGCTCCGGCGTTACCCGACGCTCGTGCCGGCGCCCCAGGGCGATCCGACCCTGCCCCGGGTCGAGGGCCTGCCCTCGCGCGACGACTACGAGATGGGACGGACCATCGGCGTGCTCGAGCGCCTGATCGTCTACCTGCTGGTGCTCGCCGGGCAGTGGGCGGCCCTGGGGCTGGTGCTGGCGGCCAAGTCGATCGCGCGGTTCCCCGAGCTGAAGAACCAGCGCTTCGCCGACTACTACCTCATGGGGACGCTGGCGAGCATGCTGACCGCCATCGCGGTCGGCATGCTCGTCGTGCTCGCCGTCTTCCGGGCGCCGCTAGCGGGCTAGCACCAGCTTGCGCGTGCTCGCCGTCTCCCCCGACCGCAGGACCGCCAGGTAGACGCCCGAGGGCAGCGCCCGTCCGCCGGCGTCGGTCCCCTGCCAGCGCACGGTGTGAGTCCCGGCGGCGACCGGCCCGTCGACCAGGCTGGTGACGTGGCGTCCGCGGGCATCGTACACCGCCAGCGAGGCGTGGCCGTCGCGTGGGACGGTGTACCGCAGCGTCACGCGCGGGTTGAAGGGGTTGGGGTAGGCGCCGTCGAGGGTCGCGGCGCGGGCGAGGTCGGGCGCCGCGGTGGCGGCGTCGGTCCGGTAGCAGACCACGAGCGCGTCGTCGCCGTGGTCGTAGCTGTAGGCATAGCCGATGACCGCGATGTCGCCGGCCGGGCCGACGGCCACCGCACGGGCCTCGTCGCTCTGGCCGTAGCCGTCGAAGCGCATCGCCCACAGCTCGCTGCCGTCGGCGGGGTCGAAGCCCACGGTGGCCACGTCCCAGCCGGTGCCGGTGCCGTCGCTGAAGCCGCTGGTGACGATGGTGCCGTCCGGAGCGAGGTCGAGGCAGGTCGCCACGTCGTACCAGTCGGGCGGGCCGCTGTAGCCGCCCTGCCAGACGAAGTCGCCGCTCGTGCCGTCGAACTTCGCCACGAGGTAGTCGCTGGCCGAGACGCCGGCCACGATCACGTCGCCGGCCGGATCGAGCCTCATGGCGCGGGGGTCGTCGGCGTTGGTGCCGGCGGAGTTCCAGACCCGCGACCAGATCTCCTCGCCGTCGGCCGCGGCGTACCGGGCGAGCACCACGTCGTAGCCCGTGGTGCTGCTCCAGGCGCGGGTGCCCATGATCACGTCGTCGTCGTCGGCGACCATCACCCAGCCCGCGAGCGACTCGATGTTGTAGACGCCGCCCGGCCGCTCGACGCGCCAGACCTCCTCGCCGAACGCGGGGTCCAGCACGGCGGTCAGCACGTTGGCCTCCGAGGGCGAGGTGCCCAGCAGGCCGCAGACCACCACGCGGCCCTGGCTGTCGACGGCGACGTCCCAGCCGATGTCGTCGAGGTACTGCGGCGAGGCGATCAGCTGCGTCCACTCGTTGATGCCGGTCTCGGCGGCGTAGCGCTGGACGATCAGGTCGTAGAAGCCGTCGCCGAAGGCGCGGCCGACCACGTACAGGTTGCCGTCGGCGTCGCAGGCGCCGGCCACGGTCTTCTCGTTGTTCAGCGTCGAGTATCCCTCGGACCAGACCAACTGCCCGGTCTCGCCGTCCACTCGCAGGACGGCGATGTCGTCACCGCCGGTGCCTCAGCTGTCGCAGGCGGACAGGTAGCCGGCGATCAGCACGTCGCCCCGGTGATCGACCAGGATCTCGCTGATGGCCATGTCGTTGCCGATGGGATCGGCGTAGGTGTAGGTCCAGAGCGGCTCGCCGGTCTCGCGGTCGTGCTTGCGCAACAGGATGTCGGTGTAGCCGCTGCCGGTGTCCTGGACGCTGGCGGTGACCACGTGGCCGTCGGGCGTGAAGACGACGTCGTGGCCGCCGTCGTTGAGGTCGGCGCCGCCGTCGTACAGCTCGCTCCAGCCCATGGTGGGCTCGGCGAACGCCGGCAGGGCCAGCAGGACCAGCGCGGCGACGAGGCCGGGCAGGATCCGGCGAGCGCGGAGGGTGGTCGGGATCATCGGGACTCCTCGGTCGAGCGGACGAACCGTTCCTGATTCCACTCCCTATTTTATCAGGTTCGATGAGACTTGGAAAGGAGAGTGGATCACTGGGACAGCTGGTCGGTCTCCGTGTAGCCCTCGGGCGGGGCGAAGAACGACAGCGGGACGGTGTCCAGGTCCGCCGTCACCAGGCGCGATCGCGAGGGTGTCTGGCGCCCCATCACCTCGATCACCGCGCTCGAGCGGACGGGCACCCCGCGCAGCTTGCGCAGCTCGGCCACGGCGTCCTCGCCCCCGGGCAGGGCGGCCAGCGCCGGGCGCGTGGCGCGGTGCAGCAGGGCGTAGTCGACGTCGATCGCCGTGGTGAGCCACAGCTCGGAGGTCGTACGCTGCCGGCCGAACTGCTGCTCGACGATCCAGCGCCGCACGGGATAGCCGTCGATGGTGCCGGTCTCGCCCGTGTCGGTCACGCGCGCGCCGACGTCCAGCAGGCTCTGCAGCTGCCGCTGCTGACGGCTGCCCGTGCCGGTGGTGTCGCGGGCCAGGGCGGCCAGCTGCCCGGCCACCGCGGCGGTGGTGTTGCGGGTGTACGTGCGGTCGCGGTGGTCGATCATCGTCAGCAGGTCGCGGTGGGTGTCCACGATGTAGCTGCCGCCATGAGCGTCGCGCCGCGCGAGGCCGGGGCCGAGCCAGAGCGTCGTCGTGTCCGTGCGGGTGGGCACGGTCTGGCCGGGCAGGTCGATGCCCTCGGTCACGGTGACGGTGACCAGCCGGCGGGCGGTGACGGTGGTCTCGGGCGTCTCGCCGCCGCAGCCGGCGAGCAGGGCCAGCGCGGCGATCGCGGCGATCGCGGCGATCATCGGTCGGGGCATCGTCGCTCCGTTCCGTCGGATCAGTCGAAGAGGTGCCGGATCTCGCACCAGCCGTGCTGCTCGGTGGCCTTGCCCACGACGTCGGACAGCTCGTGGATCCCGACCAGCCAGAAGAAGCCGTCCCCGTCGGCGCGGGTGTAGAAGATCACGAGCCCTTGCACCTGGTAGATGAGGGCCTGCCCGTCCACGCGGAACGAGAGGAACACATCGTAGGCGCGCCGCAGCACCCCGTCGAGGTCGCCGAAGTAGGGGTCGGCCGCCTCGACCTGCTCCCAGAGCCCCTGGGGCTGGAGGTACTCGATGGTCACGTCGCTGAAGGCGACGCCGCCCTCGCCCGCCTCGCCGGCGAAGAGCGGAGCGGTGAGCGCGAGCTCGGTGGCGCGATCGACCATCGACCCGTCGCCGCAGACGAACCGGAAGTCCTCGTCGAGGAGGTCCTCGTAGCCCGCGAGGTCGCCCTCGCCGTAGGTGAGCAGGAACCCGGTGATCACCTCGTCGGGCGTGGTCGGCCGGGTCGGTGGGGGCGGTTCGTTGGGGCCGTCGGCCTCGTCGTCGTCGTCGCCGAAGCACCCGGCCAGGGCGGTCGCCAGGGCGAGGGCGAGCAGCAGGGTGAGCAGTCGGGTGGCGCGGGGCATGGCGGATCCTCCGGACGGGGGGTGTCGACATTGGAATATCAAGAATACGGCGCGGGTGAAGCGGCGGTCAACCGGCGCGCGGCCGACGACGGCGCCGACACCGTGCCCACGCCCGGCGACCGCACCTTGCACCCGATCGGGTGACCTGCTTCAATCGTCGGCGTCCCGACGCCGACCCGATCCCTTTCCGGAGGCTGCTCCATGCGCTCGTCGCTCCTCGCTCTCGCGGTGCTCGCGGCCCTGGCCGCGCCGGTCCTGGCCGCCGACCCCTACACGCTGGAAGATTTCCTCGAGACGCCCTACCTGACCTCGGTTGCGGTCTCGCCCGACGGTGAGCACGTGGCCTGGATCCGCACCGCCCGCGATCTCGACGACGACGAGCGGGAGCGCGAGCTCTGGCTCGCCGACGCCGATGGCGAGAACCCGCGCCGCCTGACCTGGGAGGACGAGGCGACCGGCGGGCTGCGCTGGCGCCCCGACGGCTCGCTGAGCTTCCTGCGGGCCGACGACGACGGCCATGCGCAGGTCTGGATCAACCCCCTCGACGGCAGCGAACCGCGTCCGGTGACCGATTTCGAGCCCGGCATCCAGGGTTACTGGTGGAGCCCGGACGGGACCTGGGTGGCGGCGCTCGCCCCGCGCGGCGAGGACGGCGACACCGACGACGATGCCGCTGGCGACGACGAGGACGTTGACGAGGCCGATCCCGAGCGCGCCGACTGGATCGTCCACGACCGCCTCGAGCAGCCCGACGACTACCCGCAGCTGTGGCTGGTGCCCGCCGGCCGCGAGACCGAGCCTGGAGATGAGGACGACCAGGACGAGGGCGACGAGCGCGAGGCGCGGCGCCTGAGCGAGCCGCCGCAGCACGTGTACCACGTGGCCTGGTCGCCCGACGGCCGGACCCTGGCCGTGACCTACAACCCCCTCTTCTCGAGCCTGGTCGACGAGGAGCAGCGCGTGGCGCTGGTCGACCTGGAGAGCGGCGAGTGGCGCGACGTCAGCGACCCCGACCGCCACAGTTCCCTGGCCGCGTGGCTGCCGCACGGCCGCAAGGTCGCCTTCTACACCGACCGCGAGGACGACTACCGCGCCTACCTCAACCTCAAGGACGTGGTCCTGTACGAGGTCGCCACCGGTGAGGTCGAGGTGCTGACCGCCGGCACGGAGATGGCGCTCGGCGGCACCGGCTCCACGCCGCATCGCGCGCCGATCGTGGCCGAGGACGGCCGCAGCATGTACCTGACCGCCGCCGATGGCATCACCCACGACATCTACCGCCTGCGTCACGATCAGCAGGGGATCGAGCGGGTGACCGCGCTCGAGGGCAACGTCGCGAGCTGGGACCTCGCCGGCGGCACCCTGGCCTACGTCGAGACGGCCCTGCATCGGCCGGGCACGCTGTACGCGCGCCCGGCCGAGCGCGACCGGCCCCGCGAGCTGGCGTCGGTCGACGATGCGGTCGCGCGGTTCGAGCTCGCGCCGGCCCGGCACGTCCGGCTGCCCGGGACCGGCGGCGTGACGGTCGAGGGCTTCCTGTTCCTGCCGCCCGGCCAGGGCGACCAGGACGAGCTGCCGGCGGTGATCGAGATGCACGGCGGGCCGTACTACCGCTACGGCAACGCCTGGACCACGCGCTACCCCTGGCAGGTGCTCAGCCACGAGGGCCTGGCCGTGCTGATCGTCAACCCGCGCGGCGGCACCGGCTACGGCGAGGAATTCCTGCGCGGGGTGTACCGCAACTTCGGCACCGACGACTTCCGGGACATCATGAGCGCGGTCGACGCCATGGTCGAGCGCGGGACCTTCGACGGCGACCGGCTCGGCTTCACCGGCTACAGCTACGGCGGCCTGATGACCAACGTCGTGGTCAGCCGCACGCCGCGGTTCCGGTGCGCGGTCTCCATCGCCGGCATCTGGAATTACACCTCGGCCATCGGCCAGAACAATCCGCAGCTGTTCATCGACAGCTACCGGCAGCCGTGGGCGGGCGACCTGCAGCGCATGTGGGAGCACAGCCCGGCTGCGCGCGCGGATCGGATCACCACGCCCACGCTCGTGATGCACGGCATCGAGGACGAGCCGGTCGACCCGCGGCAGTCGATCGAGATGTTCAGCTACCTGCAGCTCAACGGCGTGCCCAGCCGGCTGGTGCTCTACCCGGACGAGGGGCACGGCATCAACCGGCCGAGCCACATGCTCGACTACCAGACCCGCGAACTGGAGTGGTTCCGGCACTACCTGCTGGGCGACGAGGACGCCGCGGGGGCCGAGCCGCCGTTGCC
>WJIQ01000117.1 GCA_014730255.1 bacterium
CCACGCGGCCTCGCGCTCGCGCACGCCCGCCGTGGCGGTCAGGTTGCGCACCGGGCCCTTCTCGGCCGGCACGGTGAAGATCTCGCCGCGGGCGCCGATCACCGCGCGGTTGCCGTCCGGGCCGATGTCCGCGCCGCGGACCCAGTCGTCGACGCTGCGCCAGGCGGGGCGGGCCCACACGTTGTCGCTGCGCACGGCGATCTGCAGGCGCTCCGGGTCCGGGTCCTCGCGCGTGAGGTCCAGGGTGTACAGCCAGCCGCCATTCTCGTAGACGATGCGGTCGACGCCGAGGCTGGGGTGCTTGACGTCGTACCGACCGTGGTCGGTCAGCTGGCGTTCCTCGCCGGTGCGCTCGTTCCAGGCCCAGACGTTCAGGCGCCCGTCCTCGCGATCGCTGTTGAAGTAGATGGTGTCGCCGCGCCACATGGGGAAGTTGTCGGTGCCCACCCAGTCGGTCACCTGACGGGTGTCGTTTCGCGCGAAGTCGTAGATCCACACGTCCTGGGCCATGCCGCCCTTGTAGCGCTTCCAGGTGCGGTTCTCGCGGGAGATGCGGTTGTAGGCGATGCGCTGCCCGTCGGCGTTCCAGCTCGACAGGCCGCCCGTGGGCAGGACCATGGGCTCGGGCAGACCGCCGTCGGTGGCCACGGTGTACAGCTGCAGGTCGCGGCCGGTGTGGCTCTTGCGCGCGGACTGGAACCGCACGCGCTCGCCGTCCGGCTCCCAGTCGATGACGCGGTCCCAGCCGGGGTGGTAGGTCAGGCGCACCGGCTCGCCGCCCTCGGCGGGCATCACGTAGACGTCGTTGTTGCCGTCGTACTCGCCCGAGAAGGCGATCCAGCGACCGTCGGGGCTGAACTTGGGGTAGCTCTCGAAGCCGATGGAGCTGGTGAGGCGGCGCGCGTCGCCGCCGCTGACGGGCACGGTCCAGAGGTCGCCGGCGTAGACGAAGACGACGGTGTCGCGGTGGATGTCGGGCATGCGCAACAGGCGCATGTCGTCGAGATCGGGCCGGTCGGTGGCCGCCAGGGCCACACCGGCCAGCAGCAGGAAGAGCGGGAACGCCGTCAGACGTCGCATCGGGGACCTCCGGATGATGTCGGATCGGAACACGTCGATGGCCCGACGCTTGCCGGGCCAGCGGACAATATACGTGAAAACCCCCGGCCGGTTGCAGCCGGCCGGGGGTTTCCTTCAGCGAGGTCCGTCTACTTGATCGGCAGGGAGGCCGGCGCGGCCGACCGGACGTCGCGCCCGGGGCGCACCGCGGTCACGGCCGCACCGTTCCAATCCACGGTGCAGACGTCCCAGATCTGCCCGTCGGTGATGGTCTGCTCGTAGGACTCGACCGTCTGCTGGTCGGTGCCCTCGTGCAGCGTCACCAGGACGGTCGCGTGGCTGGGCAGGCCGGTGCCGTGGTCGCTGTAGTAGTGCACCTGGACGATGTACTCGCCCGGGGGCAGGTCGCTCTGAGCGGTGATGTTCTCCGGCCCGTAGCCCGTGACGTCGTCGACGTCGAGCTCGAGCCCGCTGGCGGTGGTCTTGTTGGCGTAATAGCACTTCTCGTCCATCGGGTCGGTCACCCAGAGGTCGACGTCGGTGCCATCGGTGTCCCAGAACAGGGTCATGCGGAAGTCGGCCGGGGTGATCGCGGCCATGAAGCCGGTGGACGCCTCCTCGCGGCGGTTGCCCGCCTCGGCGCTCACCGACAGGCGCACGCGCCGCGTCTCGGTCGACCCCGAGAGGATGATCACCTGCTCGAACGATCCGTTGTTCAGCGGCAGCGGGTAGATCTCGTCGCGGTCGCGGTCGACCACCAGGCTGGCCGTCTCCAGCGACGGGTTGGCCACCACGCCGCTGACGGACAGCACGCGGCCGGTCACCGGCGAGCGCACGTAGTCCAGCTCGACGTAGAAGTCGACCGCGAACTCCAGGGTCTGCACGAGGGTCTCGCCGTCGACCGTGAAGGCGAAGTCGAGGTAGGCGGTCTCGGCGTCGTAGTCGCCGGGGATCCAGACCGGCACCGTCCAGCGGGTCTGTCGGCCGCCGTCCAGGGTCCAGTCCTCGGGCTCGGCGTGGACCTCGATGCCGTCGCGGCCGGAGATCGACGCCTGGCCGCGCAGCTCGACGTCGCCGCGGTTGGCGACCCAGAGCCGCAGCGTGTCGCGCTCGCCCGGGTTGAAGCGGAAGTCGTCGACCTGCTCGTTGAGGAAGTCGACACGGAACACCTCGACCGCGAACGGCTTGACCTCGATGGTCGTCGAGTCGACCACCGTGTGGCCGGAGGCGTCCTGGACGGTCACGTGCGCGGTGTACTCGCCGGCCGCCTCGGGGTAGAAGCTGCAGCGCGCGCCGGACGGCGAGACGGTCTGCGGATCGGGGCCGTCGATGGTCCAGGCGAACGTCAAGGGATCGCCGAGCGCGCTGGCCGCCGACGCCTCGAGCTGCACGCGGCTGCCCGCCCCGGACATCGCCGGCGCCGTGATGCCGTCGAAGAGGAGCGCGCCGGCCGTCAGGTGCGTCAGGTCCAGGTGCACGAGGGTCGCCCCGGAGACCGTCACCGACGGCGCGACCGCCCGCGCCCAGCCCTCGGCCATGGCGACCACGGTGTACCGGCCGTCGGGCACGCTCAGGATCGACTGGGCCGAGACGCCGGAGAGCAGCGCGAGCCGCGGCGCCTCCGCGGGCTGGTCGAGCCGCTCGAAGAGGACGACCGCCTCGCCGCCGATGGGCTCGCCGGTCGTGCCGTCGCGCAGGTCGAGGGTCAGCTCGCTGATCGTGGGCGAGCTCTCGCCGTCGCCAGTCAGCTGGTCGGCGAGGTCGGCCACGGCCGACCCGCCGGCGCCCGCGTCGGCGAACCAGCGCAGCTGGCCACGCCCGGCCCGGGTCAGCAGGTCGAGCGACGACTGGCGCTCGGTCGCGTCCCAGCTGGGGACCGAGGCGCGGCAGGCGAGCTTGACCGGATCGTCGTCGTCCATGGCCAGGTAGTTGTTGATGCGTTCGGCCGGATTGGCGCCCGGGATCTGGGTCAGCGGCAACAGCCCGCCACGGTCGTTGTCGTCGGCGATGGCGTCGACGATGGCGGTGTCCCGGTCCTGCAGGCGCTCTTCCAGCGCGCTGGCCAGCCGGCCCTCGACCGGGAGGGTGCCCTCGGGGTCGGCGAGCGCGTCGCGCAGCGAGGCGAGGCCGCCGAGGGTGAGCCAGGAGACCACGATGGCCTCGGCGCTGGTCATCGCGGCCCCGGAGCCGGCCTCCAGGGTGCCGAGCACGGCCTCGCGGGCCGTCTCGTCGATCTCGCGCTTGACCCCGCCGAAGCTGGAGATGGAGCGCTCGAGGTCCGCCCAGGCGTCCATGTCGCTGGCGGCCAGGGTGCAGGCGGCCGCGTAGGCCTGGGCGGCGGTCAGGACCTCGCCGGCCTCGGCGGACGGATCTGCCGCCAGGACGGCAAAGCTTTCCCAGAGGTCGTTGGCCGCCGACAGGGACGTGCCGGCCTGATCGCCGGCGTTCCAGTAGTCGGCCAGCGCTCCGGCCGTGCCGGGGTCGGTGATGGTGCCGGGGTGCTGATAGTCCTCGACGTCGCTTTCGGTGCAGGACATCAAGAGGATGCCGATGAGGGCGAGGGCGACGAGGGGCCGCAGGAGCGGGCGCATGGGAGCCTCCTGGTCGGGGCCGACACGGGGGGCTCGACGGAGGGTCGAGCCACGAGACCGGCCAGGAGGAGCCAGATGCGTGCCACGATCCTACATGGCGCCCTCCTCGGCCGGTCGCACGACGACCGGGGGCGACTGGCGCGTGTAGACCCTCAGGCGCCACAGCAGGAGCGTCAGGAACACGAGGCCGGCCACCACGTCGCCGATGGCGAAGCCGTACCAGCCGCCGGCGAGGCCGGCGATCTGCAACCCGATCCAGACGCCCAGCGGCTCGGCCACCACGCGCAGCGCCGAGTTGGGGATCATGCCCGCCGGGCCGTTGCCCCGCGCCTGGAACCAGAACGCGGTCACGTTGATGATGCCCAGGGCCGGGCGCGTGGCCGTCCCCCAGCGCACCAGCGGTTCGGCGCTGGCGATGACGGTCGCCTTGTCGGTGACCCAGCCGAGCGCCCACGTCGGCCAGATCACCACCGGCAGGGCCAGCACGACGACCAGGATCAGCGCGAACTTCAGCGCCGTGAGGGTGACCTCGCGCACGCGGTCGCGCCGGCCGGCGCCGTGGTTCTGGCCCACCATGATCATCATGCTCATGCTCAGGCCGAGCGTCGGCAGGAACACGATGCTGTGGATCACGCGCGTGGCGGCGTAGCCGGCCACCGCCGCGGTGCCGAAGTCGGCGATCATGGCGTTGATCATGAAGACCGAGACCGGCAGGGAGAGGTTGGCCAGCGAGGCGGGCCCGGCCACGTTCACCAGGTCGCGCACCAGCTTCGGCCGGTAGCGCCAGGCGCCACGCACCAGGCGCACGTGGCGATCGTCGGCGGTCAGCAGCTCGCGCAGCATCAGCAGCGAGGCGGCGCCGAAGCTGATCACCGTGGTCAGCGCCGCCCCGGCCACGCCCATCCGCGGCGCCGGGCCGAGGCCGAAGATGAAGATCGGGTCGATGATCACGTTCAGCACCAGGCCGACCGCCATCACCTTGAACGGGAAGATCGTGTCGCCCTCGCCCCGGAAGAGCGCGTTGACGCTCATGGCGAACACGCTGAAGAAGCCGCCCAGGAAGTAGATCAGCCCGTACTCGAGGGCCATCTCGCGCACCACCGGATCGGTGTCCGGCGAGTTGAGCGTGGGCTCGACGTACAGCAGCCCCAGACCGATCGCCGTCAGTCCGACCGACAGCACCGCCGCCAGCGCGATCACGTGCAGCAGCAGGTTGGGGACCTCGTCCTCGCGCCCGGCCCCGATCAGGCGCGAGCAGGTGCTCGTGCACGCCGAACCGAGCGCGCCGCCGAACGTGTGCAGGAGGTAGGTGACCGGAAAGGCGAGGCCGACCGCGGCCATGGCCTCGGCGCTGTAGCGACCGAGGTAGAGCATGTCCACCAGGCCGTAGAACGTCACCAGCACCATGGCCAGCACCATGGGCACGCTCAGGCCGAGCAAGGTCGGGGTGATCCTGCCCTCGAGGATCGGATTCGGGCCGCCGTCACGCGAACGGCGGCCCATCGAGCGGAGGCGCTGCAGCCAGGCTGGCACGGGGGTCAATCGGCTTCCGGTATGGGCAGGGTGGCCGGCGAGTCGGCGACAGCGTAGACGAACGCCGCGACCGTCGCCACGTTGGCCGCGAGGTCCTCGGGGTCGACGGCCTCGAAGACGTCGGCGGGGCCGTGATGCAGGGCGAAGTAGCCGTCGTTGTGCACCCGGTGGCCGACGCCGAGCACCCCGCGCTCGACCAGGGGGCCGATGTCCACGCCGGCCCAGCCGGCGTACACCGAGTCGGCACCGAGGCGCGCCAGCGGCGCGGCGTACGGTGCCAGCCGGGCGATCGCCGTCGAGTCCGCGCGGACCGAGAAGCCCGCCGGCGCGTAGCAGCCCGCGTCGCTCTCCAGGGCGAGGACGTGCCGGTCGATGGCCCCGGCGTGCCGCTCGGCATAGGACCGGCCGCCCTGGCCGCCGTACTCCTCGCTCGTGTAGAGCACCACGCGGATCGTGCGGCGCGGGCGCAGGCCCAGGTCGTCGAGCGTCTCGAGCGCGGCCAGCATGATCACGCAGCCGGCCCCGTCGTCGTGCGCGCCGTCGCCGGTGTCCCAGGCGTCGAGGTGGCCGGCGATGAGCACGATCTCCTCGGGCCGCTCGCGGCCGCGCAGCTCGCCGATCACGTTGGCGCAGGGGCCGTCCTCGAGCACGCGGGCCTCCATGCTCAGCGCGACGCGCGGCCGCAGCCCGCGATCGGACAGACGGTGCAGGCGCGCGGCGCCCTCCTCGGTGAGCGAGGCGGCCGGGATGCGCGGGTGATCGTCGGCGTAGCGCATGACCCCGGTATGGGGCGTGTTCTGGCCGAAGCCGGCCGGCCGGATGAGCGCCGCGACCGCGCCATGGGCCGCCGCCCGGCTGGCGGCGTTGCTCCGGTAGTCGACGTTGTAGCCGTAGCTGCGCCAGGGCGGATCGAAGACCACGATCTTGCCCGGGACCTCGTCGCGGCGCGCCTCGAGCTCGTCCCAGTCGCGCACCGCGAGCACCTCGGCCTCGAGCACGCCGCCGGTGCCCACCGAGAGACCGAGGCCGAGCATCGTCAGCGGGGCCTCGTAGGGGTGGACCAGGCGGGCCCACTCCACGCCGCGCTCCCAGCGCGGGACGGTGACCGGCTCGCGCCAGATCGTGTCCGCCCCGGCCTCGCGCAGCCGTCGCTCGGCCCAGGCGTGGGCGCGGCGCATGCCCTCGCTGCCGGCCAGGCGCGGGCCCACCACGTCGCACAGCTCGCGCAGGGCGTCGAGGGCGAAGGTGTCGGCCAGCGCATGGGTCATGATCGTCTCGAGCACGAGGTCGGTCGCGGGCGGCGGTGCGTCGGTGCGCGCGTCGGGCGACGGGGAGCAGGCGACCAGGGCGACCAGGGCGATCAGGCCGAGGGGTGCGATGAGGCGGGACACGGGAGACCTCCGGGTTCGGATCCGACTGACAACCATAATCGTTCGCGACGGCGATGTCGCGGAATTCTCCGCGACGGGGGTGGTCGGCGGGCGGGCCGGTGTTAAGTTGACATACAGAGTCAAGAAAAGGAGGCGCCATGGCCCGCGAGATCGCTGATCGCCGCCGGCGCGTGGTGATCGTCGGCGGCGGGTTCGCCGGCATCCACGCCGCACGGACGCTGCGTCGAGCGCCGGTGGACATCGCCCTGCTCGACCGCAACAACTACCACCTGTTCCAGCCGCTGCTCTACCAGGTGGCCGCGGCCGTGCTCTCGCCGGCGGAGATCGCCGAGCCGATCCGCCGCATCCTGAGCCGGCAGCGGAACTGCCACGTCTACCTCAACGCCGTCGAGCGGGTCGACCCCGACCGGCGCGTCGTCGTGCACGAGGGCGGCGAGGCGCGGTACGACTACCTGATCCTCGCCACCGGCGCGACGCACAGCTACTTCGGCAACGACGGCTGGGCCGACCGGGCGCCCGGCCTGAAGACCGTCGACGACGCCCTGGAGATCCGCCGCCGCGTGCTGCTGGCCTTCGAGGAGGCCGAGCAGGAGGCCGACCTCGAGGTCCGGCGCGCCAAGCTGACCTTCGTCGTGGTCGGGGCCGGGCCGACCGGGGTCGAGCTGGCCGGCGCGCTCAAGGAGATCGCCGCGCGCACCATCCCGGACGACTTCCGCAACATCGACACCACCACCGCCCGGGTGATCCTGCTCGAGGGCGCCGAGCGCGTGCTGCCGTCGATGCCGCCGGACCTCTCCGAGCGCGCCCGCCGCGATCTCGAGCGGCTCGGGGTCGAGGTCCGCACCGGCGCCATGGTCACCGACGTCACCGACGACGGCGTCGTCGCCGGCGACGACCGCCTGCCCGCGGCCAACGTCCTCTGGGCGGCCGGCGTGCAGGCCTCGCCGCTGGCTGTGAGCCTCGACGCGCCGCTGGATCGCCGCGGCCGGGTCCTCGTCGAGCCCGATCTCTCGGTGCCCGGACGTCCGGAGATCTTCGTCGTCGGCGACCTCGCCCACGCCGCCGACGCGCGCTACGAGGACGGCGTGCCGGGCGTGGCCCAGGCCGCGATCCAGATGGGCAAGCACGCCGGACGGGCGATCGCCCGCGAGGTGGCCGGCCACGGCGGCGAGCGTCCGGAGTTCCGGTACCGCGACCGCGGCAACATGGCGACCATCGGCAAGAACCACGCCGTCGCCGAGCTGGGACCGTGGAAGGTGGGCGGCTGGCTGGCCTGGCTGCTGTGGAGCGTGGTCCACGTCGCCTTCCTCGTGAGCTTCCGCGCGCGCATCGCCGTGCTCTGGAACTGGGTCTGGAACTACCTGAGCTACGACAAGGGGGCGCGGCTGATCACCGGATCGCCGCGGCCGCGCGTGAGGCGCACGCTCACCGAGGACGAGGTCGAGAGCGTGGCGCCGCGACGCTGATCACCCGATCGCCGACGGAAAGGAAGCGGCCCCCGCGCCGCTCATCGCGGGGGCCAGGTGCGCCGGTGGGACCGACGCCGGCAGCCGGGGAAGGAGGGCTGCCTAGGGGGTCATGACGAGGCCGAAGTGCTCGCCGAGGACCCAGCGCAGGGCCTCGGTCATGGCCTCGTGGTCGAAGCGGTACGGGTCGAAGCCCAGCACGACGTCTCCGGCGCCGGAGGGCTTCTGAGCGAGGTGCTTGCGGGTGACGAATCCCGTGACCTGGTCGCTGGTCAGGGCCGAGGTGCCGGCGTCGTCCAGGGCGCGCTGGCCGCAGTAGTCATCGAGGCCGGGCTCGCCGGGATCGCCGTAGTAGCCTTCCGGCCAGGTGTCCTCGGGATCGGCGGCCTGGCGCTGGGCACGCACCCAGTCCAGGCGCGCCACGGTGCGCCACATGGGCTCGACGCAGTCCTCGCCCTCGCAGTCCTGCACCGTGAACGGGGTGTTCCGGTCCGAGACGTCGGCGTCGTAGAACTCGTCGTCGCCCCAGAGGAACGAGTGGGCCAGGACGTCCCCGTCCTCGGGGTCGGGGTCGTCGGTCCAGTCGATGGCCGTCTCGGTCCAGATCGTGTCGGCGAAGGCGGCCACCCCGCCCATGTTCGCGTCGACGAACGCGTCGTCGAGCACGAGGCCCTTCAGGCCGACGCAGGGCGCGCGGCGGGTCTGGTTGATCAGCTGACCGTCGGCGGTGTAGTAGGCGGCGCTGGGCGCGGTCACCTCGACCGCGGCCATCCCCAGGTCACGGTACGGGTAGAGGCGCGGGTAGACGGCGCCGAAGTCGTCCTGGCCGAAGCCGAGCCGCGCCACGATGCCCTGGTCGATGTAGCCGTAGCCGTTGAACGGCGATCCCTCGTCGCTCTCGAAGACGACCGGCAGCACGTACGGCGACTCGGGCAGGAAGTTCAGGGCGGCCCGGCTGCCGGTCAGCAGCACGTTGCCTCCGCTCTCCTGATACGCGCCGAGCCAGACGTACTTCAGCGTGGTCGGGGCATGCTGGTGGCCCGTGGGTCGGAAGCGGTTGGCCACGGTCGTGCCCTGCGACGCCCAGCGGCCGCTCCAGACCACGGTCCGGTAGTGGACGACGTCGCGCAGGGTGACGTCCTCGGCCTCGCTGTCGAGCACGTCGGCCTGGGCATCGAACCCGGCCACGCCGCCCACGCCGCCGAGGACCTCGTTCCAGAAGGCGTCACGGTACTCGTCGCGGTCGCGCGGGATCCCGTCGGCGTCGGTCCAGCTCTGGCTGTTGCGGTCGCGCACGTCGTCCACCAGCAGCACCGATCGCTGGTCCGCCGGGTCGGGCATCGGGACGAACGTCAGGACCAGCTGGAACCGGGTCTCGCTCCCCAGGGTGTCGAACACCTGCACGGTGAGCGTATGGACGCCCACGGTGAAGGGCAGCGGCGGCGTGTGGGTCTGCTCGTCGCCGATCCCGGGCTCGACCGCCCAGCCGGGGTCGTTCGGGTCGTCGGGGTCGAGCAGATCCCAGCCCCAGCGGTAGCTCGCGATGTCGGCGCCATAGTCGATGGCCTCGGCCTCGAACTCGAATCCCCCCTCGAGTCCGGCCAGCAGATCGATCGCGCCCTGGAACTGCAGACCGCCGCCCTGCCAGGTGCCGAGCAGCGGGTGGCGGACCGCCAGGCGCGGCGTCAGCGACTCGCTCACGCGGAAATTCGCCACCGACTGGCCGTATGCGAGGTCGCGCGAGACGACCCCGTCGGCGGCCATGACCTGCACGGCCAGCAGGTAGGAGATGCGCCGGTCCTCGTCGTCGTACACCGGGAGCGCGTCGAGCCGGATGGTCGCCATGTCCGCGTCGGGCCAGGCCGTCCACGCGGTCCAGCCGGCCTCGTCCCAGGCGATCAGCTGGTCGGCGTTGGCCTCGTACTCGATCCGCGTGTCGGCGTAGCTGCCGTCGGGCAGCAGGGCGGGCTTGATCAGGTAGCGATACCGGTAGGCCTCGATGGGATCGATGTCGTAGTCGCAGATGAACCGGAAGGTGGGCTCGGTGGTCAGTGTCACCGCCTCGTGCTGGACGATCACCGCGGGGGGCGAGACGATCCGGGCCTGCGGGACCAGCGGTTCGAGGTCCTGGGCCAGGGCCTGACCGGCGCCGAGGAGCGCCACCAGGGTCGCGACGATGATCAGTGTGCGGGTCTTCATGGCGTCCCTCCTCTCTACTTCACCAGGGTCAGGCGGATGGCGTGATGGCTCTGCCCGGTCACGAGTCGCGCCAGGTAGACGCCGCTGGCGACCGTGCGGCCGCGATCATCCCGGCCGAGCCAGGTCCGCTGGTGCTCGCCCGCGGGCAGCGCCTCGTCCACGAGGGTGGTGACGCGGCGGCCGTCCAGGCCGTAGATCGTGAGCTTCACCGGACCGGTGTGCGCGACGGCGAAGGCGATCGTGGTCGACGGATTGAACGGGTTCGGATAGGCCCGCTCGAGGCGATCGGCGAGGACGCCGACGCCGGGGGCGTCCACCGGCTCGCACATCACGCCATAGGCGCCCTTGAGGCCGCAGCCGTCGGGCTGTGGCAATGCCGGCGAGTCGGCCGCCAGCCCGAGCACCTCCTCGAGGAGTCCGCCGGGGAGGTCGCAGAACAGCGGGTCGAGCTGCTGGTTGCCCCGCTCGGGATCATCCAGCTGCTCGGCCAGGTAGCCGGGCCAGAGGTCGATCCCGGGCTGCCAGCGCAGCACGCAGGTGTTGTCCAGGCGGCTCGCGAAGTCGGTCAGCAGGATCGACCGCAGGTCGACCGGGCCGTCGGGTGCGTTCCGGGCCGCGATGGTCTGGCCCATGACGACGGGGTCGGCGCCGAACGCCGTGCCCTCGGCGCCCTCGGGCGCGACGTTGAACGCGACCGTGGACCCGTCGATGGCGAGCTCGGAGAGCGCCAGGTACCAGGCGCCCCCCATGGCGCCGGCCTCGTTGAAGGCCAGCACCGAGCCGTCGATGGCGACCGACGCCTCGACGGCGTGGATCGCGCCGCCGGTGGTCCGCGCGAGGTTGCTGTGGATCCGGCAGTCGATCAGTTCCACCGCGCCGCCGGTGACGGCGAGCCCGGCGCCGTTGTTGGCCGTGCAGTGCCGGATCTCGACGTTCTCGAGGATGGTGTTGCCGGCGTCCACGCGGACGCCCCCGCCCTGGAACTGGGACACGCCGTTCTTCAGCTGCAGATCCTGCAGTCGCGTGTCCCCGCCCTCGATCGTGAGGACGCGTCCCAGGCCCTGGGCGTCGATCACCGCACTCCCGCCGCCGGGGCCATGGCTCAGGAGGTGGACGCCGGCCGGAATCACGAGGTCGTACTCGTCGTACTCGATCTGGATGACGACCACCGAGTCGCCCGCCGTGGCGTGCGCCAGGCCGAGGGCGATGGTCGGGTAGTCGTCCGGAACCCGGATGACGGAGCCGGCGGCCGTCACGGCCAGCGTCAAGGCGACGGCCAGCACCGCTCCCTGGAGCGAACGTCGGTTCTGCATGGTATTTCCCCCTCGTCGATGCCATGCCCGAGTGATCCAGGCTACTGAGGTGATACAACCCCGCCGGGAAACCGGGGTCAATTGTCATACTTTTGTGACCGGTCACCTGCAGATGACGCCCCGGCGCGGCCCGCCGGCGACCGCCCGGCACGCAGAAGGGCCGGGATCCCGTCGATCCCGGCCCCCTGGTCTGTGCGCGGCCCGTCGCGTCTAGCCGTCCAGCTTCTTGAACACCTTCTTGATCCGCCGCAGCGCCATGTTCAGCTCCTTCTTGGTGATGCAGAGCGGCGGCGCGAGCCGGATCACGGTCTCGTGGGTCTCCTTGCAGAGCAGGCCCTCGTCCTTGAGCGCCTCGCAGTAGGGGCGCGCCTTCGTGTTGAGCACCAGGCCCACCCAGAGGCCCTTGCCGCGCACGGTCTCGATGCTCGAGGACTCGAGCTCCTGCAGCTTCTCGATGAACCAGGGACCGAGCTTGGCGCTCTGCTGCACCAGCTTGTCGTCGATCAGCACCTGGATCGCCTCGCGGGCGACGGCCATCCCGAGCGGGTTGCCGCCGAACGTCGAGCCGTGATCGCCCGGATTGAAGACGCCCATGACCTCCTCGTCGGAGAGGAAGGCGCTGACCGGGTAGAAGCCGCCCGAGAGCGCCTTGCCGATGATCACGCCGTCGGGGCGGATGCCCTCCCACTCGTAGGCGAAGAGCTTGCCGGTGCGGCCGAGGCCCGACTGGATCTCGTCGCAGATCAAGAGCACGCGGTGCTCGTTGCACAGGCCGCGGGCCTTGGCCAGGAAGCCCTCCTGCGGCACCACGATGCCCGACTCGCCCTGGATCGGCTCGACCAGGAAGGCGACCGTGTTCTCGGTGATCGCCGCGGCGAGCGCGTCGGCGTCGCCGTAGGGGATGACCTTGAAGCCGGGGGTGAAGGGACCGAAGCCGTCCTTGTACTGGTCGTCGGTGGAGAAGCCGACGATGGTCGTGGTCCGGCCGTGGAAGTTGTCGCTGCAGACGATGATCTCGCCGTGGTCCCTGGCCACGCCCTTGACCTTCTCGCCCCACTTGCGCGCGGCCTTGAGCGCCGTCTCGACGGCCTCGGCGCCCGAGTTCATGGGCAGGACGCGCTCGAAGCCGGTCAGCTCGCAGA
>WJIQ01000118.1 GCA_014730255.1 bacterium
CAGGCGGATGGCCTTGAGCGATATGATCGCCTCCCGGAGACCCCCGAGCTCCTGGACGGCCGGTCCGGCCCCCCATCGCGCGGCCAGGACCGAGGTGCATGCCAGATCCAGCGTCCGCAGGCATCGATTCAAGAACCAGGCCCGCTTCTCGCGAGGCTCGACGAGCAGACCCTTCCCCGGAGCAGCGATTCCCCCTCCGTGCTCGCGCTCGATGGCCCAGACCACGCCGGGAAAGCCCGCCCCGGAGCCCAGATCGATCCAGACCGTCGCCTCCGGCGCCGCATCGCCGACACCGGCCGCCCGCAGGAGCGTCCATGCGGCGCGACACTCGCGCACGAGGGCGTCGACGCGCGGTTCCGGATCCACCCGGGATACCAGGCTCATCTGGCGATTCCAGCGCAGGACCTCGTCGCGGTGGCGGTCGAATCTCGTGACGGAGGTCATGCCGGACGCCGTCCAGGCCGGCCGGCCGCACCTCGATCCCGCCGCACCGAATCATCCCGCCGGACCGAATCACCCCGCCGGATCAGGACCGTCAGGATCGCCAGGTCCCCCGACCGCACACCGTCGATGCGCCCGGCCTGACCCAGGGTCCCGGGGCGCATCCGGGCGAGCTTCTCGCGGGACTCCGTGCTGAGCGAGGGCACGGCCCCGTAGTCGAAGTCGGGCGGGATCTCGAGCTCGTCGAGGTGCTCCGATTCGCGTACGATCCTCTTCTGTTTTGAAATATATCCACTATATTTAATGGAATTTACAACGTCCTCGACGACCCCTGCCCCGAGCAGCTCGTCCCCCAGCGCCGCCATCGTGGAGGCGAGCTCCGCGCCCAGCGCCTCGCCGTCCGGGGCCCAGCGCACGGCCGCTTCGAGGTCGAAGTCGGGCCGCCGCAGGACCCCGGCGATGGTGGTCGCCGGACCGCCAGACGGGTCGGGCACCCGCCACCCCTCGAGCAGGCGCTCGGCCCGGTCGCGCACCTGGCGCCGGCGGCGCAGCCGGTCGAGCTCGACGGCGGGCAGCAGGCCGAGGTCGGTCGCGGCGGCGAGCAGGCGGGTCTCCGGATTGTCGCACCGCAGCTCGAGGCGATGCTCGGCCCGCGAGGTGAACATGCGGTAGGGTTCGGTGATATCCTTGGTCGCCAGATCATCAACCAGCACACCGATGTACGCCGCGCCGCGCGCCGGCACCCAGGGCTCGCTGCCGCCCAGGACGCGCACCGCCCCCACCGCCGCGACCAGCCCCTGGGCCGCCGCCTCCTCGTAGCCCGACGTGCCGAGGATCTGACCGGCGAGCGAGAGGCCATCGACCTCCTTGCACCGCAGCGCCGTCGTCACTTGCCACGAGGGGACGCTGTCGTACTCCACCGCGTACCCGTACCGGGTCAGGCGCGCATGCTCCAGGCCGGCGATCGAGTGGACCAGGTCCTCCTGCACGTCGGCCGGCAGGCTCGTGGAGATCCCGTTGACGTAGATCTCGTCGGTGTCCAGACCCTCGGGCTCGAGGAAGACGAGGTGCCGCTCGCGATCGGCGAAGCGGACGACCTTGTCCTCGATCGATGGGCAGTAGCGCGGCCCCTGGCCGTCGATCACGCCGCCATGCAGCGGCGAGCGGTGCAGGTTGGCGCGGATGATCGCATGGGTGCGGTCGTTGGTATGGGCCAGCCAGCACAGGTGCGACGGCGGCGCGAACCGGCGCGTGCGGAAGGAGAACGGGCGCGCATCCGCGTCTCCGGGCTGGGGTTCGAGGCCCGCGGTGTCGATGGAATCGGCGTGCAGGCGGGGCGGGGTGCCGGTCTTGAGGCGGCGCAGCTCGAGGCCGAGGCGACGCAGGTCCGGACTGAGCCCCTCGCTGCTCGCCGCGCCCTCGCGGCCGCCGCGGGTCCGGCGTTCGCCGACGTGCATCAGGCCGCGCAGGAACGTGCCCGTGCAGAGGATCACGTGCCCGCCATGCAGCTCACGGCCGTCGGCCAGGCGCACCCCGGTCACCCGGGGCCGCCCGGAATCGCTCGCCCGCTCGTCGAGCAGGCCGACCACGTCGGCGGCGATCGTCTCGAGACGCGGCTCGGCGGTGACCGCCTCGGCCATGGCCGCCTGGTACCGGTGCTTGTCCGCCTGCGCCCGCGGCGCGCGAACCGCCGGTCCCTTGCGACGGTTGAGGATGCGGAACTGGATGCCGGTGCGGTCGATCACGCGGCCCATCTCGCCACCGAGGACGTCCAGCTCGCGCACGAGGTGGCCCTTGCCCAGGCCGCCGATGGCCGGATTGCAGGGCATCCGCCCGATCTCGTCGCGAGCGTGGGTGATCAGGACCGTGCGCGCACCCAGGCGGGCGCTGGCCAGGGCGGCCTCGATGCCCGCATGACCTCCACCGACGACGATGATGTCCGGCCTGTCCGCACGGGTCATCGCACCCTCACTTCCCGACGCAGAAGCGGCCGAACACGTCGTCGAGCAGTCGCTCGGTGAACACCCGTCCGCTGATGCTGTCCAGATCGCGGAGCACGGCGGTCAGCAGGCTGGCCACCACCTCGTCGCCCACCGCCCCGGCCTCACGGATCGCGCGCAGCCCGTCGCGGGCGGCCAGCAACCGCCCCTGGTGCCGCTGGTTGAGCATGATGCCCGCCTCGGACGCCGCCTCGAGCCCGGTCGCGCGCGCATGGGTGACCACCCGCTCGCGCAGCTCGGCGAGCCCGGTGCCGGTCACCGCCGACGTCGTCAGCGGCGCGTCCTCGCCCCTCGTCCCGGCCGGCCTCGCGGCCGCATCGACGAGATCCCCCTTGGTGACGACCTCGATCACGGCCGCCCCCGCCGGCGCCGCGACCGCCGGTGGCGGACCGGTCGCATCGGCGGGCCGCAGCGCGAGCACGATGTCCGCGCGGGCAGCCTCGTCCCGCGTGCGCGCCATGCCCTTGACCTCGAGGCGGTCGCCGCCGGTCCGCAGGCCGGCCGTGTCGTGCAGCACGACGCGCAGGCCCTCCCAGTCGGCAGCCTCGGCCACGGCGTCGCGCGTCGTCCCGGGCGTGGCGTCGACGATGACCCGGTCCTCGCCCAGCAAGGCGTTGAAGAGGCTGCTCTTGCCGGCGTTGGGCTCGCCCACGAGGACCACCTGCACTCCGTCGCGCAGCAGGCGACCCGCCGGTACGAGATCGAGCAGGCCGTCGATGGCCGCGAGGGCTTCGTCCACCGTCGCGGCCACGGCCCTGCGGTCGGGGACCGTGCCGGCCTCCTCGCCGAACTCGATCGCCCCCTCGAGCTGCGCCAGGAGCTCGCGCAGCGGCGCCTCGACCGAGGCGAGGCGGCGGGCGAGGCCACCGCGCAGCTGGTTCAGGGCGGCGCGGGCGCCGGGCGCGTGCTCGGCGGCGATCAGGTCGGCCACGCCCTCGGCGTCGGCCAGGCCGAGCCGGCCGTTGAGGAAGGCGCGCCGCGTGAATTCTCCGGCGGTCGCCGGGCGGGCGCCGGCGGCGATCAGCGCGGCGACCACCAGGCGCGAGGGCATGACCCCCCCGTGGCACGAGAACTCGACCGTGTCCTCACCGGTGTAGCTCGACGGCGCGATCATCGGCAGCAGCAGCACCTGGTCGAGCCCGCCCCCGGGGTGGTCGCCACCAGGTCCGCGCTCGTCCCGCGGCCAGGCGACCGTCGCCAGCCGAGCGCGGTGGCTCTCGACCGGATCGTCGAGCGCCCCGCCACCGACCACCCGCCGCGCGATGGGCAGCGCGTCCGGGCCGCTGAGGCGCACGACCGCCAGGCCCCCCCGGCCTTCGGGGGTGGCGAGGGCGACGATGGTATGCTGGTCGTCGAGCATCCGGTCTCTCCCGGCATCCGATCCGTCCCGTCCCCGGTGACGAGGCGGGTCCGACGACGACGGGGGCCACGCATGGCGCGGCCCCCGTCCGTCGGCGTGGCAGCGCGCTAGGCGTCGCCCTGGCGCTGGGCCTTCTCCTCGACCTCGTCCGGGCGAGCGTCCTTCTCGGCGGTCGCGTCTTCGGTCGCCTCCTCGGCGACGATCTCCACCTCGACGTCCTCGTCCGCCGCATCCGTGGCCAACTCGGCCGCGGCCGCGGTCGACGCGTCCTCGCGGGTGGGCGCCGGACCGTGGAGCTCGGGGTCGCGGTGCTCGTCGGGCACCTGCTCCGGTCGGCAGATCACGACGTACTTGCCGTCCTCGCCGATCTCGGTGTAGGTGACGAGGTCCTCCTCCTCGGCCACCTCGAGGTGGACGATGCGCCGATCCCGGCCGCCGGCCGGCTCCATGGCCACCGGCTCGCCCGTCTCGCGCGCCTCCATGATCGCGCGGCGCGACCGGCCCAGCAAGCCGTCCTCCCGCCGCAGGCGATAGTTGTTGATGTCGAGGTTCAGCTTGACCCGCTCGCCGACGGTGCGCGTGGCGATGCGCTCGACCAGGTGCTCGACGGCGTCGACGGTCGAGCCCTGGCGGCCGATGAGCACGCCGGCGCTCCGGTCGTCCACCACCATCTTGACCTCGTGGTAGTCGCCCTCCTCGACGTTGACCCGCGTCTGGAACCCCGACCGGACCATCAGGGACGTGGCCGCCCGGGTCAGCAGCGCGACCGGATCGGCAGCCTCGTCCGTGCCGAACGGCGTGACGCGGTGGCTGGCCACGACGTCGCTCGCGAGGACCCGGGCGCCGTCGCGACCGGCGGACGCGCCGGAACCGGCCTGCGCCGCCTCGCGGTCCGGGCGCCCGTGACGGCCGGCGTCCCGGGGCGCCTCGGCGGGCTCCGCCGGGGCATCGGCCCGGCTTTCGGCCCGGCCCTCGGCCCGCGGCTCGTCACGACGGGCCGGCTGATCCGGCTTCGCCGGCGTCTCGCCCGCGAGCTTGCCGCTCGTCTGATCGCCGCCCGTCTGATCCCCCGTCGACTCGTTCGAGCGCGAGGCGTTCTGGTCGACCTCGGCGCCGGACTTCCGGCGACGCGGCCGGCGGCGGCGGCGGCGCTTGCGCGAGGACGACTGGCCCTGATCGTCACCTTCGGCCGCCGCGGCGG
>WJIQ01000119.1 GCA_014730255.1 bacterium
CCGCCCCCATCAGGCCACCCTTGCCCACCCACCAGGCACCTCCTTCCCGCTCCCAGCACGCCAGACCCCCGAAAACGCCCCCAGACCACCCCGCAGCCGCGGTCCGCTTTTTGCGTCTGCCTCCAAATGGATTATGGTGATGGCGCGAGCCATTCCCATGAACCACCACGTATCAGGAGAGGTCTCATGGCCATCCTCAAGGTTGCCCGCATGGGTCATCCGGTCCTGCGGAAGAAGTGCATGCCGCTCGACCCGGCGACCATCACCGGACCGGAGGTCCAGCGGCTGATCCGGGACATGCTCGAGACCATGGTCGAGTACAACGGTGTCGGACTCGCCGCGCCCCAGGTCTACAACCCGGTGCGGCTCCTGATCGCCGGCGGCGACGAGGACGAGAGCGGCAAGGCGAAGCTCCGCGTGCTGATCAACCCGGAGCTGACCGTGCTCGACGAGGAGCGCCGGCTGGGCATGTACGAGGGGTGCCTCAGCATCCCGGGCCTGCGGGGATACGTGGAGCGTCCGGCGCACATCCGCGTCAAGGCGTACGACGAGCGGGGCAAGCAGCAGGAGTTCGAGCTCGAGGGCTTTCCCGCGATCGTCATGCAGCACGAGTGCGATCACCTCGACGGGATCCTCTATCCGGACCGCGTCGAGGACAGGAGCAAGCTGGGGTTCGAGGACGAGGTCCAGCGCTTTCACGACCTGGGCGTCGACGAGGACGACCAGGACGACTGAGCGACCGGCCCGCCGCGGCGGTCGCGCGAAGGGGATGGCATGCAGGAACGCGTCCTGGCCGAGCTGGTGTCGGCCTTCAACCGCCGTGAATTCGACCGGGCGGCCGCCCAGGCCGCCGAGGGGCTGCTCCAGGCCGAGGGTCGCGACGAGGTCTTCTGGCTCGGGCTCGGCGATGCGTGCGAGGGTTACAGCGCGCTGATGGGCCAGCGATTCGACCGCGCCGAGCAGCACTTCGTGGCCGCGATGCAGAACCTGCGCAACTTCGGCTTCAGCTACAACGGCTTCAACGTGACCGGCCTGCTGGCCGGGTTGCGCCGATGCAACGAGGAGGCGCGGCAGGTCCGGGCGCAGAACAAGCGCTCGTTCGACATCACGCTGCTGCCGCAGCTGAAGCTGGCCCAGCGGGTCGAGCAGAACGTCTAGCCGGCGCGTGAGCGGCCTCGGGCGCGCGTCCTGACCCGATCCTGACTGGCCGGCGGCGGCAGCGCGTGCTTCCATGGGGACGAGGGGCCCGTCGCACTCAACCGGGAGCGTCCGCGTGATCCGCACGAAGATCGTCGCCACCATCGGCCCGGCGAGCCGGGACCCGGAGACGCTGGGCCGGCTGATGACCGCCGGCCTGGACGTCGCACGCCTGAACTTCTCGCATGGCCGCCACGAGGACCACGCCGCGGTGATCGAGGCGGCGCGCGAGCTGTCCGAGAAGCTGGGGGTGACCTTCGCCCTCTTGCAGGACCTCTCCGGACCCAAGATCCGCACCGGCACGATGGCGGCCGACGACGTGGTCCTCTCGGCCGGCCAGCGGTTCACCCTCACCAACCGGGACGTGCCCGGCGACGCCCGCGAGGTCGGCCTGACCTGGCCCGACCTGCCGCGCACCGTCCATCATGGCGATCGCCTGCTGCTGGCCGACGGGGCGCTCGAGCTGGTGGTCGAGTCGTCGGGCGACACGGACATCGTCTGCACCGTGGTGGTCGGCGGGCCGCTCACCTCGAACAAGGGCATCAACCTGCCCGAGCGCAGCATCTCCGCGCCGATCCTCACGGACAAGGACCGCGAGGACCTCGCCTTCGGGCTCGCGCAGGGGGTCGACCTGGTGGCCGTCAGCTTCGTGCGCAGCGCCCACGACATCCAGACCGTGCGCCGTCTCTGCGCCAAGCATGGCCGGCCCGACGTGCCGCTGATCGCCAAGATCGAGAAGCACGAGGCGCTGGCGAACATCGACGAGATCGTCGCCGAGGCCGACGGCATCATGGTCGCTCGCGGCGACCTGGGCGTGGAGATCCCCATCGAGCAGGTGCCGCGTGCGCAGAAGATGCTCATCCGCAAGGCCAACGCCGCGGGCAAGCCGGTGATCACGGCCACGCAGATGCTCAAGTCGATGGTCGACTCGCCGCGGCCGACGCGCGCCGAGGCGACCGACGTGGCCAACGCCATCCTCGACGGCACCGACGCGATCATGCTCAGCGAGGAGACCGCCATCGGCCGTTATCCGGTCGAGGCGGTGCGGACCATGCAGAAGCTGGCCACCGACGTCGAGGGCGAGTTCCCGCACCACCACTGGATGACTCGCTTCCCTTGCCGCGCGGGCGACTGCACGATCGACGAGGCCGTCTCCCAGGCGGCGGTCGAGCTGGCCGAGGACGTCGGGGCGAGCGCGATCATCACCTGCACGCTCGGCGGCACCACCGCCCGCATGGTCGCCAAGCGTCGGCCCAACCCCAGCGTCCTCGCGGCCACGCCCGACCAGGCGACCGCCCGTCAGCTCGCCGTCCTGTGGGGCGTGCAGCCGCTCCTGATCGAGCCGCAGGAGGACTTCGCCAACATCGAGCGCGTGGCGATCCGGCAGGCGCTGCAGGAGGGCGTGGTCCAGCCCGGCGATGCGGTCGTGATCACGGCGGGCATACCGTTCCACCAGCGCGGGCTGACCAACCTGATCAAGGTGGCGAAGGCGGAGTGGAGCTGATCGCGGCGGTCACTCGCCCAGGGCCTCGATGTCGGCGAGATCCTGCGTCCGGCCGAGCGCCCGCTTGTTGGCCACCAGTTCGGATCGCCCGATGACCTGGGCCGCGATGTCTCCGTAGCGGACCGTCTCGCGCCCCCGCCAGGCCGTCTCCCAGTCCACGCCGCTGAGCGACGTCAAGAGGTCGATGCGCACCGGTGGCAGGCCGAGCTGGACGACCGAGTCGTCCCGCGTGAAGTCGTCGATGGACAGGTCGAGGCTGCCGAAGCCGAACGCGTCCAGGGCGTCGAGCACCCGCGCGGCATTATCCGGCGTCGGACGCACGAGGAGATCGAGGTCGCCGGTGAAGCGGGGCGCGCCGTGATGCGCGAGCGCGAAGCCGCCGACGATCAGGAACTCAATCTCCCGCTCGCCGAACAACGCGAGCAACTCTCTGAAGTCGGGCTGCAGATCCATGTACCTGACGACGCAGCACCTCGACGGCCGCGATCCGCTCGACCGGTGGACGGCCGAGCCAGTACTCGCGGTCACGACGACGGGCGTCGGGGTCGTTGAGGGTGGTCTTGTGAACGACCTTGCGAATCATCACCGCACTCTACCACGTGGCTTCCGGGCGATCATCCCCCGGGGGTACGATCCGTCA
>WJIQ01000120.1 GCA_014730255.1 bacterium
CATGGTCTGCATGCCGTGCTTCTGACCGGCCTGCATCACGCCGTAGATCTGATGGGTCTTGTTGTCGCGCATCATGGCCTTGATCGCCGGGGTGCAGACCATGATCTCCAGGGCGAGCACCCGGCCGCCGCCGCGCGCGCGGGGGATCAGCTGCTGGGTGATCACGCCCGCCAGCGAGAAGCTCAGCTGCGAGCGCACCTGGTTCTGCTGCTCGGGCGGGAAGACGTCGATGATGCGGTTGATCGACTCGAACGTACTGTTGGTGTGCAGGGTGGCCAGGGCGAGGTGGCCGGTCTCGGCGATGGTGAGCGCGGCGGCGATGGTCTCCCGGTCGCGCATCTCGCCGATGAGGATCACGTCGGGATCCTGGCGCAGCACGTACTTCAACGCCTGCGTGAAGGTCTGCGTGTCGTTGTTGACCTCGCGCTGGTTGACGATGCAGTTCTTGTGCTGATGCACGTACTCGATCGGATCCTCGATGGTGATGATGTGCCCGTTGCGCGACTGGTTGATGGTGTCGACCATCGTGGCCAGCGTGGTGCTCTTGCCGCTACCGGTCGGGCCGGTCACCAGGATCAGGCCCTGGTTGCGGGTGATGAGCTCGCGGCACACCGGCGGCAGGCCGAGGTCCTCGAACGAGTGGATGGTGTAAGGGATCTGACGGATGGACATGCTGGTCACGCCGCGCTGCATGAACACGTTCGCGCGGAACCGGCTGATGCCCTGGACGCCGAACGAGAAGTCGAGCTCGCGATCGTTCTCGAAGCGCTTCTTCTGCTCCTCGTTCAGGATGCTGTAGGCCAGGCGGCGGGTGTCCTCGCCGCTGAGGCTCTCGAACTGGCTGCCGGTGATCAGCCCGTCGACCCGGTACTGGGGCGGCAGACCCGCCGTCAGGTGCAGGTCGCTGGCGCCCCGCGCCACCATGTCCTCGAGCAATTCACGCATTCCGACCACGATAGTTCCTCCCTAGTCCTGCACGGTCGTCTCGCGCAGGACCTCCTCGATGGTGGTCTTGCCCTTCTGGATCTTCACGAGGCCGTCCTGGCGCAGCGTGAGCATGCCCTCCTCGACGGCCTGCTTGCGGATCTCGGCCGTGGATGCCCGGTCGAGGATCAGCTCGCGCAAGGCCGGTGTGATGGGCATGACCTCGTAGAGGCCTTGCCGACCCTTGTAGCCGGTGCCGTTGCACTTGTCGCAACCCCGGCCGTGCATCGGCTCGGCATCGGCCGGCAGACCCAGGTCGGCGAGCGCCTCGGGGGTGACCGGCGCGGGCTCGATACAGTTCTTGCAGATCCGGCGCACGAGGCGCTGGGCCATGATCAGATTGGTCGACGAGGCCACGAGGAACGGCTCGAGGCCCATGTCGATCATACGGTTGATGGTCGCCGGGGCGTCGTTGGTGTGCAGGGTCGAGAGCACGAGGTGACCGGTGAGGGCGGCCTTGACGGCGATCGATCCGGTCTCGAGATCGCGGATCTCACCGACCATCACGATGTTGGGGTCCTGGCGCAGGAATGCCTTCAGCGCCGCGGCGAAGCTCAGCCCCACCTCGTCGCGCACCTGCACCTGGTTGATGCCGTCGAGGTTGTACTCGACGGGGTCCTCGGCGGTCATGATGTTCACGTCGTTGTTGTTGACGCGCGAGAGGCAGGAGTAGAGCGTGGTCGTCTTGCCCGACCCGGTCGGCCCGGTGACCAGGACCATGCCGTAGGGCTTGGCCACGTTGTCGTAGACGTCCGCGAGGGCCTTCTCCTCCATGCCGAAGTTGGCGAGATCGAGCGTGAGGTTGCCCTTGTCGAGGATACGCATCACGACCTTCTCGCCGAAGATGCAGGGCAGAGTCGAGACACGCAGGTCGACCTTCTTGTTGCCGATCTTCAGCTTGATGCGGCCGTCCTGGGGGATGCGGCGCTCGGCGATGTCCAGCTCGGACATGATCTTCAGGCGGCTGGTGATGGCGGCCTTGAGCTTGACCGGCGGCTCCATCACCTCCTGCAGGATGCCGTCGACGCGGTAGCGCACCCGCATGTGCTTCTCGTAGGGCTCGATGTGGATGTCCGACGCCCCCATCTTCACGGCCTCGGACAGCAGGGTGTTGACCAGCTTGACGACCGGCGCGTTCTGCTCCTCGCCGCCGCCGGTGACGTCCTCGTCGTCCTGCTCCTCGACGATCTCGATGTCGTCCTCGATGCCCTCCATGATCGAGGCCAGCGAATCGGTGGGGGCGTAGAAGCGATCGATCGCCCGCTTGATGGCGACCTCGCTGGCGACGACGGGCTGCACGTCCAGGCTGGTGATGAACTTGATGTCGTCGATGGCGAAGATGTTCGACGGGTTGGACATCGCGACGGTGAGCACACGCCCCTGCCGGGAGACGGGCAGGACCTGGAACTTGGTGGCCACGTCGGACGGGATCAGCGCGATGCACTCGTCGCTGATGTCGTGGCTGTCGAGGTCGATGACCGGCAGGTTGTAGACGTCGCCCAGGAACTCGGTGTAGGTCTTCTCGTCGACCGCGCCCTGGCGCACGAGGGCCAGGCCCAGCGAGCCCCCCTCGGACTTCTGCTGGTCCTTCGCCTGCTCGATCTGGGTCTCGGTGATGACACCGGCCTCGAGCAGGCGCGCGGCGATCTTGTCCCGGACGGCGACGGCGGATCCGTTCTTCATCGAGTCGTCTCCGTTGACCGCAGGCGCGTGGGCGTGCGGCCGCGATGCGGGGCAGCGTTGGATCGGCTCCGGGGTGGGAGTCGACCACCAGCCATTGATTCGGTCGGGCACCGGGTGAGCTTGAGCGGTTTCGCACGATCCCTTGATCGAACCTCACGTCCTGCTTGCAGAACGCAGCGGCCGCGATCAGTCCGCATCTCGTTGCGGATAAACGAGATAAGGATCGATCTGGGCCGACAGCTTGGGCCCGATGCCACGAACGGCTTGCAGGTCGCGTGCGCAGGCGAAATGCACGCCTCGCGCCCTCGCGGCGACCATGCGTCCGGCAATGGTGGGACCGATGCCCGGCAACAGGACCAGCGAGTCGGCGGGGCAGGTATTGGGATCGAGGGGGGCGGACGGACGGCGCGGCGCCCGCCGACGGGGCGCCCGGGGCTCCGGCTCGGGCGGCAGGAAGGAGGCGAGCCAGGCGGGATCACGCCAGCCGCCGTCGTCGCCGAGCAGCAGGCGGTGCCGTAGCCAGCGCCCGAGCAGGATGACCGCGGCGACCAGCACCAGTCCGAGCACCTCGCGGCGGCTCACCGGCACCGACCCGCCGAGAGGGGACCGCCTGCGGCCGAGCGCGCGATCGCTAGTAGTGGAAGACCCAGTGCAGGCGCCAGCGCAGCTCCAGCGGCGTGGCGACCGCATTGGCCGAGACCTGACGTCCGGCCCCGAGCACGTTGCAGAGCTCGGCCGAGAGGTTCGTGCCCACGAGACGGAAGCCGGCGATCAGGTCGAGGCTGGTCGACGCCGGCAGGGCCACGGGCTCGGCCAGGAACCAGGGATCGTCCATCGCGCCGCGATTGTGCAGGTAGGCCGCGAGCTGGGCGATGCCGTCCTCGGCGAAGAATCGCTGCTCCCAGAGGGCGCCCAGGCGGAAACGCACGCGCGGCGGCATCGCCACGCGGAGGTCGTCCTCGCGCTGCCAGGTGTGCCATGCGCCCTCGGCCTCCAGCCGCAGCCAGCCGTACAGCCGCCGCGCCGTCGCGATCCGCGCGCGGACGGTGGCCGACTCCATCGCCACGCCGTTGACCAGGGTCCCCCGCTCGGGGTCCTGCTCGTCCGGTTCCCAGCCGATCCCGTGCCGCAGGCGACGCAGCGACGCGCCCAGGGTCACATCGACCCCCAGCGAGCGCCGGGACAACGACGCCGCCAGCCGCCACTGCCGTTCGCGCCCGAGACCCATGGACGGCAGGATGAGCGTCCGTCGCCCGTCGGGGACGACCACCCGCCAGGGTGTCGCCAGCTCGTCACTCCGCGGCGCGCGCCGGGCGTGCTCCAGGCTCACCTCCCAGCCGGCACCCTCCTCCCCGCTGGCGACCGCGGCCCGGCCGCCGACGGCCAGGCCGCCGTGCTCGGCCCAGTGGGCGTCCACGCGCGCCACGGTGGCAAGGCCCGCGAGCCGCGTCCGGCCCGTGGCGGCGAGGGATGCCTCCTCCCCGCGGCGCGTGAAGGAGTCCGCGAACGACGTGGCCCAGCCGCCCACCACGCCGGTGTCGTGCAGCGACCAGCGGCCGTACGCCGCATCGAGGCGCCAGGGCGCCTCGGGCGCCTGCCACGTCGCGCGGGCGCCAGAGCGCGTCCCCTCGAGCAGTCGCTCGCCGCCGCTGCCGGTGGGCACGATCAGCATGTCGGAATCCGTCCACCAGAGGGCCAGCGTCGTGGGGTCGCCGGGCCGGCCGGAGAGCCAGCGCAGGGCGACCTCGTTGCGCCAGAGCTCCTGCTGCGCGAGGTCGTACACCGGCACGCCGCGCCGGGTCTTGCGGGCGTTCTCCAGGCTCAGGACCACGCGGTCGCCGCCGGTGAGCGTCCGTTCGAGGCGACCGCGGCCGGAGCGGCGCCGGAAGTGGCCCCAGAACTCGGTGGAGAAGAGGTCGTCCAGGCTCGCGAATCGCGTCTCCCCCGGGACCCGGAAATCGTAGCCCTCCCGGTCGATGGTCTCGGCGAAGTCGAAGCTGATCCGCCACGGCGCATCGGCCGTGAGGAACTGCACGTCCCGCAGGAAGCTGTCGTGGGGGCCGGCATACCAGCTCGTGTCCAGCAGGTCGCGGTCGGGCCACGGGTCGTGCCGCGCGAGGACGATCGCCTCGCCCAGGTCCCCCCGCAGCGGCCGCGAGGAGGGCGACCGCACCAGCTGCTGACCGGCCATCGGGACGGTCTCCGGCGCATCGAGCCAGCGGTGGCCGACGCCGAGGGGCAGGCCGTCGCGGAAGACGGTGGGCGCGACGCCGGCGCCGGGCTCGCCGAGCAGGAGCATCGCGCTGCCGTGCCCCCCGTCGCGCACGGCCAGCCACGACGTCTCGCGCTCGAGGTGGTCGTGGAACGACGCGTGGAACGGCTCCCAGAGCGGCCGGGTCCAGCCGTCGGGGACGCCCTCGGGCAGCCCGGTCGCGCGCGCATCGTCCGTCGCCAGGCCCGTGGTATCGGCTGGATCGGTCGCCAGGCTGTCCACCGCCGCGGCCGCGGCGACGGCCGTCGTGTCGGGACGCGCCATCGTCGCCGGGGCGGCCGTCGAGTCCGGCGGCGTGGTCTGCGCGACCGCCGGCCCATGGACCAGCGCGAGGACGGCCAGCACGCCCCCAGGCACCCGCGGGCCCGATCGGCCGAGCCTCGCGAGCCGCCCGGCGAGGCCCGGCATCAGGAGCGCCCAGGCGGCGCTCACGGCCCCGATGTGGACCAGGGCGATCACCCCGCCACCGGCCAGGACCGCGAGCAGGGGCATCTCGAAGGCGACGGCGATGGCCAGGTTGGTCGCGAGATCGAACACCAGCGCGGCGAGGCCCCCCGCCGTGGCGGCCAGCAGCGCCGCGGCCCGCGGTCGCGACCGCCGCACCGCAGGCCCGATCAGACCGCCCAGCAGCCCCGCGGTGGCCATGCCCAGCATCTGCGCCCCGAGGAGGACCGGCACCGGTAATCCGAACGGGCTGGACAGCGAGTACACGGCCTGGGCGAGCGCACCGACGATCACGCCGGCCATCGGACCGAGGGCGAGGCCCGCCAGGCCGGCCGCGGTCGACATCAGCTCGACGCCGGGCACGCCGGCGAGCAGATGACCGAGCCCGACGCCCATGCCACCAAAAAGGCCCAGCAAGACGGCTTGCCGGACCCTGCCGAACGCGTGGCTGTCGCTGGCGGGAGTCATGGAGCGGAGGTTACGAGATGACTCGCACGGCGGCAAGCACGGCGATGAGCGCCGGGGGTGCCGGTCAGTCGTCGAGCGTGCGGAGCCGCTGGGCGACGTCGGCGAAGCCGGCATCCATGACGTGGACGGTGCGGAAATACTCCAGCGCCTCGTCCCGACGGCCGATCTCCTGGAGGATGCAGCCCGCATGGTAGCGGAGGCCGAGCGCCATGCGGTCGCCCGGCTCGGCGACGGCCAGTCCGGCCTCGAAGACCTCGAGCGCCGCCTCGCGCCGACCATCGCGCTGCAGGGCGATGCCCCACATCTCGCGCGCCTGCAGCCCGAATTCCTCCGACCGCGAGGCAGCCTCCAGCGCCAGGACCGCCTGGTCGTGCATCCCCATCTCGAGGTAGACCAGTCCCTGCTGGTACTGCGCTTCCGGATCGGCGTCCTCGTGTTCTCCAACGTTGCGTCCGATCTCGCTGGCGATGGTGGACATCTGCTCGGTGTCGGTGCTGCGCAGGATGTCCTCGCCCTCCTCGGCCAGGATCTCGTCGAGCAGGTTGACCGAACCGCCCGCCCCGCTGGACGCCGGGTCGGCGCCGGCGTCACCGGACTCGTTGCGAGCGTTCGACTCGATGGCGGACTCCGCCACCCCGGCCAGGTCGTCCATCAGCGACTCGAAGCTCGCGCTCTCGTCGCAGTCGATGCTGATGCAACCGTCGTCGTCGCGCGCGAGGTCGCCGCCATCCACGTCGCCGCCGTCATCGAGAACCGCCACGGTGGACGACGGTTCCGGATCGTCGGCGATCTCCGCGTTGAGGTCGGCGAACGAGGGGCTGTCCGTCACGGTCCCGGCCGCGGCCGGGGCCTGGGTCGCCGCCGGGGCCACGGTCTCGGCGGGAGCGCTCGGCGCGACCGGTGCGGCCGCCTCGGGCGCCGGCTCCGGCGACGGGGCGACCGGCTCGCTCGGGGTCGTTTCCGGCGCGGCGTTCGGGGTCGGCTCGTCCAGGCTCACCGTGTTCACGTCGGCCGAGTGCGCGGCGGGCACGGCACCGCCGCTGGCCTGCTGCCAGCGCGTGTATTCGGCGTAGTGCACGACGTCGGGGCAGCGCTCGACCAGCTCGGCGACGGAAGCCACGGCCTCGGCTTCCTCGCCCCGCGCGCGCTGCAGAGAGGCACGTAGGCAACCCGTGCGTGCGACCTCGAGCGGCATCTCCCAGACGCGGAAGATGCGCTCGAGTTTCTCGAGGATGTTATCGCTCTCGGGATAGAGGGTGAACAGCTCCTGGCTACGCTTGAGAAAGATCTCCTTGATCTCGCCCGAGACGTTCTCGGCCGCAGCCAGGAACTTCAGCGCATGCTGCTCGCCCTCGGCGGTCAAACCCTGAGCGGCGCGGATCTCGGCCAGGAACCAGTTGGCGTTGAGGTTGTCCGGGTCGTGGCGCAGGACCTTCTTGTACACGGCCTGGGCGTTGTTCAGCAGACCAGTGCCCTTGTATTTCGACGCCGCCGAGAGGAACTGGCGCAGGGCCTTGGTGACGTCCCCGGCCTTCAGGCAGATGTCGCCGTACTCGTTCAGGAGCGACGGGTTGTTGCGGTCGACCTCGAGGATCTCGGCGTACGCCGCGGCGGCCGCCGGCCAGTCGCGTTTCTTGCCCGCCTCGTAGGCCTGTTGCTTGAGCTTGCGCAGTTTCGAGGACAAGAAGTCGCCCCCCGATCTCGGGATTCGTCCGGACGTGGCCGCCGCGAGTTCGTCTCGTCGGCCTGGCCTCGATCTGTATCATCGTTCGGATCGGGGCGACATTGAGCATAAAAAATACGGGCCGACCCGCCGGTCGGCCCGTTCCCGGTCCACCGGTCGATCAGCGCACGCGGCAGCCCGCGCGGTAGACCTCGTCGACCATCGCCGTGCCCCCGTGGTAGGGCACGAGGCGGTAGTCGTCGCCTGCCAGGATCAGGAAATCCGCCGCCTTGCCGGGCGCCAGCGACCCGGCCTCACCCGCGACCCCGAGCGCCCAGGCGGCGTTCAGGGTCGTCGCCGTGAGCGCCTCGGCCGGCACCAGCTTCATCTGGCTGCAGGCGATGGATTGCACCAGCGGGACCGAACCGATGGGGCTACTGCCCGGATTGAAATCGCTGGCGAGCGCGATGGCGCACCCGGCGTCGATCATCGCGCGGGCCGGCGCGTAGGCCGGCAGACCGAGGGTGAAGACCGTCGCCGGTAGCAGCGTGGCCACGGTCGTCGATCCGGCGAGGGCCGCGATCCCGGCCTCGTCGATGGCGATCAGATGGTCGGCCGAATCGGCGCCCATGCGCGCGGCCAGCACCGCCCCGCCCATCGGTTCGAGCTCGTCGGCATGGACGGTCAGGCGCAGACCGAGTTCCCGCGCGCGGGCGAGGATCCGCTCGGACTCGTCGAGGTCGTAGACCGACGGTTCGCAGAACACGTCGCACCGGTCGGCGAGCTTCTCGGCGACGACCCGCGGCAGGATCTCCTCGCACACCAGGTCGATGTACGCCTCGCGCCGGTCGCGATACTCGTCGGGGATCTCGTGCGCGGCCAGGCAGGTGATCACCGCACGCATGCCGACCAGGTCGGCCGCCTCGCGCGCGACGCGCAGCATCGTGAGCTCGGACTCGAGCGTCAGGCCGTATCCGCTCTTGATCTCGACGGTCGTCGTGCCCTGGTCGAGCAGGCGGCCGAGGCGCTCGCACGCGAGCTCGAGAAGGTCATCGTGATCGCGGGCCCGCAGGTCGCGCACCGAGGCGCGGATGCCCCCGCCGGCCGCGGCGATCTCCAGGTACGTCTCGCCTCGCGCGCGCCGCTCGTACTCGTCCTGCCGCGTCCGGCCGAACACGCTGTGCGTGTGCGGGTCGACCCAGCCGGGGACCACGGCCCGGCCGCCGGCATCGACCACGGTCGTGCTCCGGGGCAGGTCCCCGTCGCGGGCGAGCCACCGCCCGACCTCCGCCTCGGTGCCGACGGCCAGCACCCGGCCGTCGCGCACCGCGAGCGCCGCGCCGGCGATGGCGCCGATCTCCCGCAGCGCCGCGCGCCGCCGCGGGCCGGCACCGGCGTCGTCGTGATCCTCGCGATGCACGGTGCAGAGCTGGCCGATGCCCGTGACCAGCAGGTCGGCCGGCCGGTCGGGGTCCACGGCGGGGTCATGCAGAAGTCGGTCGGTCATCGTCGGCTCCTTCCTGCAACGGGGCCAGGTGATCGTCGAGACCGGCGAGCAGGGTCTCGCGCCGGATCAGTTCCTGCACGGTCTGCAGATCGGCGGTCAGGGGGCGGTCGCCGGGGCCGAGGTCCACCGCCGCGCGGAGTGCGGCGAGCACCAGATCGAGCGCCGGCGCCGGCCGCATGGGGCTACGGCCGAGGCGACGGGCGGACGCCTCGCCGGTGATGAACTCGAGCGCCCGCCCGGCCGTCAGCAGCTCGAGCGCGATGACCGCCTCGCAGCGATCGAGGCACGCGGCGAGCTTCAGCGCCGAGACGCTGCCCATGCTGACGTGGTCCTCCTGCCCGTCGCTGGTCGGGATCGAGTCGACCGCGGCGGGGAAGGCCTTGCTCCGGGTCTCGGAAACCAGCGCGGCGGCGAGGTACTGGGCGATCATCAGCCCCGACTCCAGGCCCGGATCGGCCGCCAGGAAGCGCGGCAGCCGGCCGCCATTGCCCGAGAGCAGGAGGTTGACGCGGCGCTCGGCCACGTTGGCCACCTCGGCGCACGCGGCGTAGAGCGCATCGAGCTGCAGGGCGAGCGGCTGACCGTGGAAGTGGCCGCCGGTGACGACCTCGCCGCTGTCGGGCATCAGCACCGGATTGTCCGTGACCGCCACCGCCTCGAGCAGCAGCACGTCGCCCGCGCGCCGGATCTGGTCGAGGCTCGAGCCGACGACCTGGGGCGCGCAGCGCACCGAATAGGGATCCTGCACGCGTCCGCAGTCGCGGTGGGCCATCATGACCTCGCTGTCGCGCAGAAGACCGCTGAGCACCGCGGCGGCATCCATGATCCCCCGGTGAGGTCGCAGGCGATGGTACTCCGCGCCGAACGGCTTCATGCTCGCCTCGAGCGCCTCGATGGTCAGCGCCGTGGCGACCAGCGCGTTGCGGACCAGGCCGTGTGCGCGGGCGACGGCATGCAGACCGAGGCTGGTCATCAGCTGCGTGCCGTTGATGAGTGCCAGCCCCTCCTTGGCCTCGAGGACCAGCGGGGCGCGCCCGTGGTCGGCGAGCACGGGACCGGCGGGTCGCGGAGAGCCGGTCTCGTCGAGGACGTGCCCCTCGCCCATGAGCACCAGCGCCAGGTGAGCGAGGGGAGCGAGGTCGCCGCTGGCGCCGACCGACCCACGCCCGGGGATCCACGGCGTCACCCCGGCCTCCAGCAGCCAGATGAGCTGGTCGATCACCTCGGGCCGGACCCCTGAGTGCCCGCCCGCCAGGCTCATCGCTCGCAGCAGCACCATCCCGCGGGCCTCGGTCCGGCTCAGCGGCGGACCCCAGCCCACCGCGTGGCTGCGGATCAGGTTGCGCTGCAGGTCCAGGAGCTGCGAGGCGGGGATGACCGTGTCGGCCAGCTTGCCGAAGCCCGTGTTCACGCCGTAGATGCGCGCGGTCCCCTGCTCCAGTTCCCGCCGCATCGCCAGGCACCGGGCGACCGCCTCGCGCGCCTGGTCGCCGAGCCTCAGCCGCCGCCGGCCGCGGCAGACGGCCACGAAGGCGTCGAGGTCGAACGGGTGCTCGCCGATGATGAACGGATGCAGGGTCATGGGCGTCCTCGCTGGTGCCGGTCAGGAGCGCGGCTCGTCCAGGAATCGACGGGCCGCCGCGGCGAGCGCGTGATGGTCGTCGAGCCAGCGGACGGCCGCGGGCAGGGCATCCCGAAACGTAGCGCCGTACTGGCGGGTGATCAAACGATTGTCGAGCAGCAGGATCACCCCCCGGTCGTCGTCCCGCCGCAACAATCGGCCCACCCCCTGCCGCAGGCGCAGGACCGCGTCGCGGAGCATGAAGGCGGTGAATGCGTTCTCGCCGGCGCGTTGCAGGTGCTCGCAACGCGCCTCGACCCAGGGATCGCCGGGCACGAGGAACGGCAGCTTGGTGACCACGACGATCTCCAGGCTCGCGCCCGGGAAATCGACGCCCTCCCAGAACGTGCTCGTGCCCAGCAGCATGGACCGCTGGCCGGTGCGGAACCTCTCCCGCAGACCGTCCACGCCGCCCTGGGGCGACTGGACGAGGATCGGCCCGGCTCCGGGCGCCTCTGGCCGGTCGGCCAGGCGGGCGGCCACCTCCTGCAGCGCGCGGTAGGCGGTGAAGAGCACCAGGGTCTGTCGCGGCGCCTCGCGCCGGAGATCGTCCAGGACGGTGGCCACGGCGTCCAGGAACTCGGGCGTGTCCGGATCGGGCATGCGCTCGGGCGCGAGGCAGAGCGATTGCTCGTCCCAGCGGAACGGGGACGGCACCGCGAGCGTCGCCGTCCGCGGTTGCCGACCGGTCAGCCCCAGCTCCGAGAGCATGAAGCCGAAATCGCCGGCCACGGCCAGGGTCGCGCTGGTCGCCACCGGAGCGACCCCTCGTTCCTGCCAGACCTCGCGCAGCAGCGGGCCGCTCTCCAGGGGCGTGGCGCCCAGGACACCCACCGCCCCGCCCGGCGTCGGGTCGACCCAGGTCACCCAGCGATCGGACGGATCGGAGGTGACGAAGCGTACGTCCCGCTCGAGCTGCCCCCATTCCGCCCCGGCCTGGGCCGCGCGCACCAGCAGGTCGGTGACCTCGTCGGGCAGGTCATCCAGCAGTTCGGTACGCTGGACCAGGTTCGCGGCCGCGGTCGCGGCCTCGGCCAGACCGGCCAGCAGCTCCCGGGTCTCGTCGCGCAGCGGGGCGAAGGCGACGTCCTTGTCGGCGATCCGCCGGCGCTGGCCGGGGCGCAGATCGAACGCCTGCTCCAGCCGCGATCCGGCCGAGCGCCACCAGCCGGAAAACCGGCGCAGGGCACGACCGGCGGCCGCACCGAACGTCCGCGCGGCGGCCACCGCCTCCGGCGCCTCGGCGTGGGCCAGCCGCTGCACGAGCATGGCGGCCACCTCGGGCATCTCCCCCGCCGCGCGGCGCTCGCCGAGCAGCGCCTCGAGCTCGCGTAGCCGTCCCCGGTGCAACCCCACCGATCGGGCATCGAGGGCGGCGGACGGCAGGCGCTGGGCCTCGTCCACGACCAGGTGTTCGTACGGCCCGATCAGGGCCCCGCCGGCGGCGGCATCGTGCACCAGCAGCGCGTGGTTGACGACCACGAGCTGCGCCTGCCGGGCCAGGCGGCGCGCCCGCGCCACGAAGCAGCGATCGTCCACGTGACAGGCCGGCGTGCACGGCTGCACCGACGAGAACAGGGACGGACAGTCGACAGCGAGCAAGGGGTGCCGGGCGAGCTCCTCGCGCAGGCCGTCCTCCGTCACGGCCAGCCAGCAGCGCAGGGCCAGGGTCCGGAGGGCGTCGCCGCCGTCATCGAGCGGCCGGGTGAGGTACGCGGTGCGCTGACGGAGGCAGAGGTAGTTGCTCCGTCCCATGAGCAGACGCGCCTTGACCACGTGCTCCGGACCGAGCAGGCGCGGGAGGTCGCCCGCGAGGATCTGGTGCTGCAGGGCGCGGCTGTAGGTCGAGACCACCGCGCGCCGCTCGTCGTCCTGCAGGCGGGCGAGCAGGGGCACGAGGTAGGCCAGCGTCTTGCCGGTGCCGGTACCCGCCTCGGCGACCAGCGCCTGATCGTCCAGGAAGGCGCGCAGGATGCCGACGGCCAGCTCGGCCTGCTCGCGACGCGGCGTGAACGTCTCGCCGTACGCGGCGCCGAAGCCGCCGGGGTCGGTCATGAAGGCCGTGAGTTCCTCGGTGTCGGTCGGCATCCGGGCGGGCGACGGTACGGGCGAGGGCGGTGGCGACGGCTCGTGCCCCGGCGGTGGACCCGGTGCCGCCACGCGTCGCAGCAGCTCGATCATCTCGCCCGCGCCACGGGTGTGGCGCTCGGCGAGGGCACGGCAGGCCTCGACCTCGGCCAGGTCCCGGCCGCGCCAGGCCGCCAGCCCCTGCCACGCGGCGCGCACCGGGTCCTCGTCCCCCGGCCCGGACGGCATCATCGGGCGGATCAGCGACCAGAACAGCGACGGGTGGGCGCGCCAGCCCCCGGCGGGATCGCGGGCGAGCAGGCCATCGGGCGAGACCGCCGGGTCGACCAGCAGGGTCCCGGCCGGCGCGGCGATGGTGGCGAGGGACCGTTCGGGCACGCCGAGATCGACGGCGCCGTCCGGCGTCCGCAGCACGACGCGTGACGGATTAGCGCTCAAGATCGATCCCCGCGTCCGCCAGGCGCGTCCGCAGCTCCGCCTCGTCCAGCACGGGCACGCCCAGCTGCTCGGCGCGGGCCAGCTTGGACCCCGCCCGCGCGCCGGCCACCACGGCGTCGGTCTTCTTGCTGACCGAGCCGGTGACCTTGCCGCCCAGCGCGGTGATGTGCCCCCTGGCCTGGTCGCGCGTCATGGTCTCCAGCGTGCCGGTGAGCACGAAGGTCAGGCCGGTGACGCCGTTGTCCGAGGTCACGACCGGCTCGGGTGGCGGCTGCTCTTCCTCCTCGCGCAGGAATCCGACCTCGCGCAGATCGTCCAGCAGCTCGGCCGTGCCGGGTCGCGCGAACCAGCTCGCGATGGCCTCGGCGACGACCGGGCCGATGTCCGACAGGGCGGCCAGGTCCTCCACGCCCGCCCGGGCGAGCGCCTCGATGCTCGCATACTCGCGGGCCAGGGTGGTCGCCGTGGTGACGCCCACCTGCGGGATGCCCAGGGCGAAGATCTTCGCCGCCCATGGACGGTCCGGGGCCGCCGCCAGGCCCCGCAGCACGCGGTCGGCCGACTTCTCGCCCCAGCCGGGCAAAGCCGCGAGCCGATCGCGGTCGAGCCGGAACAGGTCGGCCAGGCTCCGGATCCAGCCCTCCTCCACGAACACGTCGATCCACCGGCCGCCGATGCCGTCGACGTCGGCGGCCTGGCGCCCGACGAAGTGGCGCAGCTTGCCGCGCAGCACCGCCGGGCAGTTCGGATTGACGCAGCGCAGGGCGACCTCGCCCTCGCGCCGCTGCGTCGGCTGATCGCACACCGGGCAGTGTTCCGGCGGCGGCATGGGCTCGCGGTCGCCGGTGCGCTCCTCGGGTAGCGAGCGCAGCACCTTCGGGATGATGTCTCCGCCCTTGGCCACGACCACGCGATCGCCCGGCCGGATGTCCTTCCGTGCGAGCTCGTCCCAGTTGTGCAGGGTGGCGCGGGAGACGGTGGTGCCGGCCAGCTGCACCGGATCCAGCTCGGCGACGGGGGTGATCACGCCCGTCCGGCCGACCTGCAGGCTGATCGACCGCAGGGTCGTGGTCGCCTCCTCGGCCGCGAACTTGTAGGCCAGCGCCCAGCGCGGGGCCTTGCTCGTCCAGCCCAGACGTCGCTGCAGCGCGGTCCGGTCCACCTTGATCACGGCCCCGTCGATCTGGTAGTCGAGCGCGTGGCGCCGCCGCTCGAGGTCGGCCAGGTGCGCCTCGAGCGCGGCGAGGTCGGCGGCGACCACCAGCTCCGGGTTGGTCGGCAGTCCGAGCCGCGCGATGGCCGTCATCTGCTCGCGGTGGCTCGCGAGGTCCCGGTCCTCGTCCCAGCGGTCATCCGGGCCGAGGGTGAACAGCTGGTAGAAGACCACCGAGAGGCCGCGCCGCCGCACCTCCTCCGGATCGAGCGTCTTGAGCGTGCCGGCGGTGGCGTTGCGCGGGTTGGCCAGGGGTTCGAGGCCCGCCTCCTCGCGTGCCGTGTTCAGCTCGGCGAAACGGGACAGCGACAGGTAGGCCTCGCCGCGCACCTCGCACGCGCTCGCCCCTTCCGGCAGCGCCTCGCGCCACCGGTCGGGCAGGCGCGCGGAGATGCCCGCGATGGTCGCCGCGTTGCGGGTGATGACGTCGCCCACCGCGCCGTCGCCACGGGTGAGGGCCGACGTGAGCTCGCCGTCGCGGTAGCGGACCGCCAGCGCCACGCCGTCCATCTTCGGCTCGACGGTGTAGGCGACCTCGCCCGACTGGCCGACCTCACGGCGCACGCGGGCGTCGAAGGCCGCCACCTCGTCGAGGTCGTAGCTGTTCTGCAGGCTGAGCATCGGGCGGGAGTGCGGTGCCGACGGGAAGCGGTCGTCCCGGTCGGAGCCGACCTGCGCCGTGGGACTGCCGGCGACGGCGAGGTCGGGGAAACGATCCTCCAGGTCGGCCAGCTCCTGCTCCAGCGCGTCGTACTCCGGATCGGTGACCTCCGGTGCCGCCTCCTGGTAGTAGAGACGGCGGTGCCGGGCGATCTCCTCGCGCAGCTCGACGATTCGGCGTCGCGCCTCCTGCTCGTTCATCGCACCAGGGCCTCCAGATGGGCGACTAGAAGCTCCCCACCAGCGAGACGTGGAGCTTGGCGGTCTCGAAGCTCACGCTGCCGGGGAATCCCACCGCCAGGTCGATCTGGCCGGGCGCCGACGCGGTCCGCAGGCCGAGGCCGAAGCCGAGCTCGGTGCCGTCGGTCGTGGTGACCGCGTCGCTCTCGGGATCGCGGACGGAGAACTCAAAGTATCCGACATCCACGAAGGTGTAAACTCGCGACCGCTGGAAGCGCCCGAGGCGCCACTCCACACCTCCCCAGGCCGCGGTCTCGCCGCGGAACTCGTCCTCGCGATAGCCGCGCAGCGTGCTCGCGCCGCCGAACCGGTACTGCTCGGGCAGCGGCACCGGACGCGTGTCGGCATCGATCTGCCGGAAGCTCGCCCGCGCGGCAAGGCTCATGGTCGGCGAGAGCCAGACCTCGCCGGCGACGTCGGCCTCCAGGAGCCGCTGCGTCTCCTGCCGGCCGAGGTCGCTGGTCGCGGCGTCGTCGCCCTCGTCGTCCTCCTCCGCCCGCAGGGTGCTGCTGCGGCTGGCGGTCTCGATGGCCAGATCGGCTGACCACCCGCTCCGCGAGCGATCACCGCGGCCGTGCAGGATGGCCACCCGACCGCGGGTGCGCGAGGTCCGCTCGAGATCGCCCGTGGGATACGTGCTGCGATCCCAGCCGATGCCGACCTCCACGCCCCAGAGCGCGACCACCGACAGCCGCCAGCGATTGTCGAAGCGGAACCGGTTGTACCCGTCGTCGACGACCTCGCTGTCCAGGGTGATGTCCGTATCAAGCGGCGTGCCCAGGATGAGGGGCTCGAGGTACGAGAAGCCGAAGCGCGAGCGCTCCTGCCCGTCGTCGGACCAGCGCGCGCTCAGCCGCCGTCCCGTCCCGGCGAGGTTGGGCAGATCGATGTCGACCTCCCCGCTCAGGCGCGTGCCGCCGTCGTCCTTGCGGCTGAGGCCGAGCACGATCGCCACCCGGTTGCGGCGGTCGTAGGGCTCGACCCGCCACTGGATGCCCACGGTGTCGCGCGCGGTGGTCAGGTGCACCAGGGGTGGGTCAACGCGCGCATACAGGTCGCGCGCGAGGAGACGCTCGACGCCGCGCGCGAGATCGGACTCGCGGAACCGGGCCCCGGAACGCACCCCGGCCGCCCGCACGAGGAACCTCGCGCCGCGCCCCTCGGGAAGGTTCGTGGACTGCGGTCCGACCACCGCGCGCGGCCCCGGCAGCAGGCTGGCCGTCACCGCGACGGTCCCGGACGCCGGATCGCGCGTCACGTCCTGGGTCAGCCAGGTCGGGAACGGGTGCCCCAGCTCCGCGCAGCCGGCAACGATGGCCTCGGCCGCCTCGTGGTACCGCCGCAGGTCGAACGCGTCCCCCGGGCGCGGCAGCCAGGTCTCGAGCAAAGCCGCCCGCTGCGGGAACGGATCGCCCCCCACGGTCAGCTCGCCCCAGACGTACCGGGGCCCGGGGTCGATGGCGATCCGCGGGTCCGTGCGCGAGGTGTCGGCCAGGGACACGGACGCGTCGAGGTGACCGCGCGCGAGCCATCGGTCCCGCAGCTCGGCCAGCAGGGAGCGGTGGCCGCGCACCGGACGGAGGCCGCCGACGGTGGCCGTGTCGAGCCCCGCCGGCCGCCCGCGGGCCGCGCGCCGCACCCAGGACAGGAGCGTCTCCCCGGACGTGGAGTCCGGTGCGGCCAGGCGCCAGGACGGCTGGCTGGCGAGCCAGGCGCGGTCGGCCTGCAGGCGCGCGGCGAGCGCCGGCGAGTCGTCGCCGACCACGGTCAGGCGTGGCGGCCAGGTCCCCTCCTCGGCCAGGGCCTGGGCCCCGACCACACCTGCGAGGGCGAGGACGAGCCAGCCGGCCACCAGGGCCTCAGAAGCGTGCCGTGCTCTCGAGCCGCAGATCATGCTGCCACTCCTGTCCTCCAGGTTTGCGTCCGAACCAGGCCAGCGCGAAGCTCAGGAAGCGGCTCGGCTCCCAGGCCAGCCGCGACGACGACTCGACGTTGGTGCCCGGCGGCGGGAAGAAGTAGGGCCGCTGGGCGCCCGGCGGCTCCTCGCTCGTGACGTCGGACAGCCGCAGATCGGCCTGCAGGCTCCAGTTCTCACGGACCTGCCAGCGCGCCGAGGGCGCCAGCGCGAGCTCGTCCTGCACCACGCCGCTGACCGCGTCCTCGCGGGCGATGGCCTCCAGGCCGAGGACGATCCGCGCGTCTCGGGTCGGACGCCAGGTCGCCGCGCCCTCGCCGCGCCGGGACAGCACGTCGTAGCCCCGCTGGGTCGGGTTCAGCTCGGCGTCGGTCTCCCGTCGCTCGTCCGTCTGGCCGCCACGCACGCGCAGGCTCAGCTCCGTCAGCGGGTTCCAGGTCAGCGTCACGAGGTGGTCGCGTCGCAGGCGATCCTCCTGGCCCTGGGCGTACTGGCGGTCGCGTACCTGGTCGTAGTCGAAGCGCCAGCGCAGGTCCCAGGCGCGCAGGTGCCGCAGCAGCGTCAGCTCCTCGGTCAGATCGATCCGGCCGAGCACCGTCGTCTCGGGATCGAAGATCACGCCCGGATCGAGGGCGAGCAGGCCGCCCACGTCATCGGTGCGGCTGCGGCCCTCGACGGCGATCCGCGTCTGGCTGGACCACGCCGTCCAGGGCCGACGCGCGCCGAAGACGGTCATATCCTGGCGCCACTCGAGGTCGGCCTTGACCGCGGTCGTGGCCACCAGGCTGTCGGTGCCGGCGAGCAGGACGTCGTAATCCCCCCGCCCCTCGCCCACGAAGTTCCCGGCCTGGTCGTATCGCCCCTCGCCCACGCCCACGAAGACGATCTGGCGGGCGAGGACCTCGGTGCGGCTGTTGTCCACGGCGTAGCCCAGGCTCCAGTCGCTGCCGACGTCCGACCAGGTGCCAGCGAGGTCCAGGCGCGCCAGGCGGGTGGTCTCCTCCTGGCCGGCTGGCAGCTGGACCTCCCGCACGGTCGCGTCGGCGACCAGGCGCATGCCCACGACGCGTGGCGTGGTGACCGCACCGCGCCAGGTGCGGCTGTCCCGCTCGTGCTCCCAGCGCGCGGCCCGCAGGGAGTCCGCGATGCCGCGGGTGAAGGACCCCTCCCAGCGCCAGGCCGCGCCGGCGGGCGATCCGACCCCGGCGGTGATCTCCTCGAGGCGATAGCCACGCGCCGCGTCGCCGCCGGCCGCATCGTCGATCCACGAGCGGGCCCGGTAACCGCCACGCGGCACCACCGGGCCCACGCGCCAGCGGAGGTCGTGGTCCTGTTCGCGCCGCAGGATGTCGAGCGGATCCTCGTCGTCGCTGCTCGTGGCCTCGCGCCAGCGATGGCGGCCACGCCCCCCGGCCAATTCCCAGAGGCCCTCGGCGGTGGCGCGGTCGGCGGTCAGCGACGAGCCGTGCTCGAGGCGGCCGGCGGCGAGATCCAGGTCGAGCCGGCGGCCGACCTCGCCCGTGCGCCAGCCGAGGCCGGCCTCCAGCTCCTGGTCGCGGTCGTCGAGGAAGCCCTCGCGGGAGGCCCGATCGCCGAGACCCCACCCCTCGTAGTCGTGGCGCGTCCGGGTCGCGGTGAACGGCGCGAACCGCGCATCGCGGGCCTCGAGGCTGCCACGCAGGCGGAGGTCGCCGCCGGCGAGGCCCACGTCGCCGGTCCGCAGGGCGACCTGGCCGGCGGTGCCGCCGTCGTCGCCCGAATCCAGGTCGCTCAGGACGTTGCGATCGAGGCTGCTGGCGTGCCACTCCCCGTGCAGCCAGAAGCCGGCGGTGTCGCCCACGTCGGCCGATAGGGTGGCCAGGCTCTGCGAGGTCGGCAGAGGCAGCAGACGCCCGACGCCGTAGCTGCCCTCGCCGGGCCCGCGCCAGACGTAGACCCGCGCGCCGGTCTCGGTGAGCGCCTCGAGGTCGTACGCGCCGAGTCCGGGCCCGGCGTAGTAGAATTCCACCGTCCAGTCGCCGCCGGACTCGGCGAACTCGAAGTGCTGCTCGTCGCCGCCGCCCACCTGCACGTAGTCGCCCTCGCCCGGCTCGACCTGCACGGCCCCGGGCGCGACCGCGGCCAGGGGGTCGTCGCCGGCCGCGGCGAGGATCGCCTCGTCCTCCTCCTCGAGGGTACCGGTCCGCAACCGGCCCGGGTCGTCGCTCTCGCGCGTGATGCGCGCCTGGACCCTGACCGGCACCTCTCCGACGGCCAGACGCCCGCCCGCGCCACCGCCGACGACCGAGCGCGCGTACGGCCCCTCGCCCTCCTCGAACTCGACGGTGATGAGGGACTCGGCGGTGATCAGGCGCCGGTAGGTGAAGGTGATCGTCCCGCGCACGTAGTCGATGACGTAGTCGCGGTCCTGCCCGCGCGTCAGACGCTCGCCGTCCACCGTGACGCGTTCGGACCCCGCGACGACGAAGAGGTTGCGTCCGGTGTCGCCGCTGGCGAGCGGGTACGGTCCCTGGTTCGACTCCTCGCCGCGGAACTCCACCGTCCGGTAGCGACCGCGCGGCGATCCGAACAGGGCCGACAGCTCGGCAGGGCCCGGTCGGGCGACCACGGACATGCCCTGCAGCTTGCGCCGGTACCCGCCGAACCGGGTCCCGTCGCGGGTGGCGACGAAGTCGCCGAGCGTGGCCGCCCAGCGCGGAGCCTGCAGCTCGACCAGCACCTTGTCGATGTCCTGGAGCTCCTCGGTGTTGCCCTCGGGTACGACCGGCAGGTTGTCGTCGGTCAGGGTGGCCCGCACGAAGATGTCGCGCGTGAGCTGGCCGGAGACGTTCAGGCGCAGGTTCTGATCGACGGTCAGCTCGCGGTTGGTGCCCGACGAGACGTAGACCGACTTGCTGCCGCGCACGTCGAGGTCGCCGATCTGTTCGAGATCCCAGCGGTCGCCGAGCGCGGGCGTCTCGGCCGGCTGGCCCGACTGGTCGCGGGCCGGCGCCGGCGCGCGGCGACGCCAGCCGATCCGGGGCCGGTCCAGTCCCGGCCGGAAGCGGTAGCCGGCCTCCGCGACGACGGTCCCCTCGCCCGCCCAGGGCCGCAGCGGGACGACCATGCCGCTGCGGCTGCGCAGCCGGTAATCCCGCCCTGGCTGCCAGAGCGCGCCACCGACACGCAGACGGAAGCTCTCGGCCACGATCCCGCCCCGCGCCAGGAGCAACGGCGCGCGCCCGGCCTCGAGCAGGAAGATCTCGCGCTCGGTCTCGGGGCCGGCGACCGGAGCGGCGAGCGAGTCGACCACGGCCGGTTCCGGAGCCGCCGGTGCCGTCCAGGCAGCCAGGCAGCCGGCCGCGAGCACGACGGCAGCCGCCCCCGCCGCGCGGGACCGGTGCTGGTTCAACCGCCGCATGCACATGGCCTCACTCGTAGAGCAGCCGGAACACCAGGACCGCGGCGCGCTCGCGATCGGCCACGGCCAGCTTGCCGTCGGGCCCGACGGCCACGGCGACCGGCGTCAGCAGCGAGCTCTCCAGCGGCTGATCGGGTCCGATGGTCATGGTCAGCTGATCGCGTCCATCGAGGACGTGGACGACGCCCCTGGCATCGGCCACGTAGACGTTGCCGTGACGATCGCTGTCCACGCCCATGGGCGCGACGAACGGATTCCTGGCGTCGAACGGACCGCCGATCACGGCCTCGCCATAACCCAGCCGGTTGAAGCGCTGCAGGCGCCGGTTGCCCGTGTCAGCCACCATGAATCCGCCGTCGGGCAGGAAGCAGATCCCCGCGGGCTGGTCGAACTGCTCGCGGTGCGGGCCGGGATTGCCGACCCGGCTCTGCAGGCCGAGGAAGCTGTCCAGCATCAGGACCTGCTGCTCGCCGGCATCGGTGACGACGACGCGACCGTCACGGTCGATGTCGAAATCGCGTGGCGCCGTATCGTAGGCGGGGTCGAGCCGTTCCAGGTCGACGATGCGGTCCTGGTAGGCGCCATTGAGGTCGAAGCGATAGATGGCCCGGCTGCTGCCGTCGAGCACCAGGACCTTGAAGCCGTCGACCCTGGCGGCGAGCGGCCGGTAGGGTCGCACGCCGGGATCGTCGAAGGCCGACCAGGTGAGCGTGCGCGGATCCAGGGCATGGACGCGCCCGCGAGCCGAGTCGCACATGATCAGCATGCCGTCCTCGCCCCACGCCACGCCCGAGAGTCCCTCGAGGGGGAAGTAATCGGCCGTGGGCGTGTTCTCGACGGCGTACTGGAAAGCCACCGCCAGCGGGGGATGCACGCCGCGGCGTTCGGTGGGATCGCTGGCCGCGGCCCGCTCGTAGGCCCCGTCCGAGGCGCAACCGGCGAGCCACAGGGCGACGAGTCCGGCCAGGCCGACCCAGGTTCGTGGGGACCGCGCGCGGCCTCGCATCAGAACGACCAGGCCGCCGAGACCGTGGCCGCCGGCTCGGCCAGGGGCGCCGAGACCTCCAGCGCGAGCCGGGACCCCAGCACCTGGGCATCCAGGGTTCCGGCCGACCGCTCCTCCTGCGGGGTACCCCCGCTGCGGACCGCGTCGAACACCGAGATCGCGCGGTTGACGATGGCGAAGAGCACCATCATGTCGCGGCGATCGTACGCCTCGTTGGCGTCGGCGCGCAGCAGCTGATAGTCGCGGCGGTACTGCTCGCTCCGCCACTGCCATTCCTCGTCCTCGCCGGGAGGATCGGGCATCGGCTCGCCGAATGCCCGCGCCTCTCGCAGGCGCGAGTCGTACCAGGCGTCGCTGTCGTCGTAGCGGCCGATGGCCTGATAGAGGTCCTCCGGACGCCCTTCCTCCACGCCGGCGTAGATCGCCGCCCAGGCCTCGTAGTCGTCGCTCAGGGTGTTCGCATGCTGATGGAAGCCGAGGTAGGTGCCCCAGATCGCGGCCTCGATGCCGATCATGATCAGGCCCTTGGTGCGCTGGCCGTTGTACAGCTGGCCCGCACCTGGCACGAGCAGCGAGAGGCCGCCGGCCTTCAGACGCCGGCCGGAGAGGAGCGACTCGCCGCCGCCGCCCTCGGCGGGCCCGAGCTCGGGCGCGTCGCGGCGATCGTTGCCGAACTCCTGGACCTTGCCGAACTGGCCGGCACGATCTCCGCCGTCGTTCCATCCGCCGCCGCCACGGCCGAAACTCCACTCGCGCCAGTCGGAGGACTCGAACCAGGTGCCGAGCGCCCCCTCGGCCACCGCGCTACCGGCCGCGAGCGTCATCGCCAGGACCAGCAGGAACACCATCGATCGTTGCACGTCGCACCCCTCGGGTTCGTAGACTCTCGATCCGGCTTCGCTCCGGCTCTAGAAGGACACCTTGGCGGCGATCATACCCCGCGAGTATCCCATCGGTTCGACGATGAAGTCCACCTCGTGCCCGCCGATCTCGATCTTCTCGGGCTCGTCGGCGGGCCCGCCGCCGTCCCCGCCGAAGAGCAGGCCCTCGAGATAGGCCACCTGCAGCACGCTGAACATGCGGAAGGCGATGCTCAGGTAGATGAAGGTGTCGCGGTTGCCGAAGTAGTCGTTGCTCTGCTGCCGCATGTCCCGGTAGACCTCCCGGTGGGCGCTCGTGCGCGGGTCCTGGAGGTTGCGGATGTCGATGACGTCGGTGTCGAGGAAGTCGCGCGGGTCGGTGTAGTCGTCCCAGCCGAAGACGAACTGGTCCCACTTGCCGAGATTCTCGTAGTACTCGCGCCGGTCCTCCTCCACCGAGACCCAGAGCGGCAGCTGCGTGTAGTTGTTGATCTCGTTCTCGGCCGTCGAGAAGTAGTCGGCGCCCTCGCCCACCACCGACGAGTAGTCGAAGTTGGCGTCCGGGCGGTCGAGGTAGTTCTCGTCGTAGGCCGCGTCGAGCTTCTCCTCGGACCAGTGCACGTCCGCGTAGGCGTAGTACTCGTCCTTCTTGTCCTCGCCCTTCTGATCGTAGTGGATCGCCCCGTACCACGACGCCGCGTCCAGCGCGATCTGCAGGTAGCCGCGCTTGTAGCCGAGGAAGGCCTCGCCCGCACCCGGCACGACCAGGGACATCAGCATGGGGACGGCCGGGCTGCGACGCGATCTCGTCGGCACGGTCGTCGCGCCCCCCATCTCGCCGTCGGCATCCCAGGAGGACGACTCGGCCGGCAGCTCGCCGGTCAGGCGGGCCACCTCGAGGTCGGCCTGCCGCAGGAGCCAGCCCGTCTGGTCGGCCCCGGCCACCCCCACGGTCCCGGCGAGGAGGGCCAGGGCCACCAGCGTCGCGATTGCACAGCGCATGCTCCGTCCTTTCACCGCCGCGACTACCGCGTCACGGCCAGGGTCTTGACCACCTTGGCGACCGAACCGGCCGCCGGCTCATGAATCAGGCGCGCGACGTACAGGCCCGACGCCACGTCGAGCTCGAGGGTGCGCTCGTTGATGCGGTCGGCTTCGGTCGCGATCTCCAGCTCCAGGACCGGCTCGCCGGCCAGGTTGTAGATGGCCAGGTCGGCCGGCGCGGTCGTCGCGTTCCAGAAGCGCACGGTCACCTCGCGGCCGGTGATCGGGCTCGGATAGAAGACGACGTCCGCCTCGGCGGGCGCGGCCACCCCGTCGTCGCCGGTGACCGGCCGCGCGGTGCCCACGGTCCCGGTGCGCGCCGATCCGCCGGCCGGTCCGTACCAGCCCGCGGTCCCACCGCTGGACTGGGCCTGAGGGCTGAGCAGGACCAGCCGTCCCTGCGTGACCCGGGTCTCGAGCGGCGCCCCGCGCAGGCCGCCGCGCGTGGCCACGGCGAGCGAGAGCGCGCCGTCGTGCGGCACGGCGAGCAGCGAGGCGTCGGGCCCCGCGCAGCGCAGCGGCGTGCCCGCCAGCGGCTCGACGCGGCCGTCGAGCAGGAAGACGTGACCCGCCTCGGTGAGGACGGCCAGCTCGTTGGCCGGACCGCCGGCGAGGTCGGCCACCACGATGGGGCCGGCCAGGCGGTTCTCGGTGTCCAGCGGGAAGAGGTTCGCGAGCTCGACCGGGTACCCGGTCACGGCCGACCCGTTGTCCTGCCAGGCGTGGATCGCCATCCCGGTGACGGCCACCACGTCGAGGCGGCCGTCGCCGTCCAGGTCGGCCACGGCCGGCTCGCCGGCCAGGGGCTCGTCGAGCGCCGGCCAGTCGACGGCCACGGGGTCGTCGGCACCGGCGACGCGCCAGCCGCCCACCAGGCCGAGGTCGTCCCAGACCAGGAGATGCCTCGCGTCGTCGACGGGCAGGATCGCCACCTGCGCGCGGCCCTGCAGGCGCACGTTCCGACCGACCACCTCGCCGTCGAGGACCCCGCCGGCGACCGGGACCAGCTGGAAGCCGTTGCTCTCGAGCACGACGACCTGGCTGAACCCGGCCTCGTCGTGGATCACGCGCAGGGGCGCCACCGGCGCCGCGCCGGGGTCGAGCAGCGGTCGTCGCTCGGACTCGATGGTCCCGTCCGGTCGGATCAGGACCGCGCGGCCATCGCCGTCGATGGTCGCGATGCGCAGGTCGTCCGGGCCGGCATCCGGATGGTCGATCCAGGCCGGACCGGCGAGGAGCGTGTCATCGATGGTGGCCGTCCAGGCGATCTGCGGCTCGTCCTGCGGCCCCGGCTCGAGACGGTGGAGCGCCCCGTCGGCCGTCGCCAGCAGCAGCCGATCCTCGCCCGCGGCGATGGGCGCGCCCACCAGCGGACCGGGAAGCTCGAGAACCGCCCCGTCCGGCTGGCCGGCCACCGTGAAGGCGGCCTCGCCGTCGGTGTTCCACAGGAACAGGCGCGCCGGCTCGACCGTGTCCGGCCGGCTCGCCGCCAGGACGAGGTCCCGACCGGCCCAGCTCACCGCCGTCAGGGAGGTCTCGTCGAACGCCCGCGGACCGGGATTGCGCGGCGTCCCGGTGCCGGGCAGGTCGCGCGGCCAGCCCTCGCCCATGGACTCCAGCGAGGTGACCATGCGCATCACTGCGCCGCGCGAGGAGCCGTCGTCGTCGATGCCGGTGACGCGCAGCCCGGTCCAGCTCCGATCGAAGCCGCGGCTCGTGGGCACGCCCGCCCCCTCGGCGAACAGCTCGTCGTAGCCCTCGTCGTTCCAGGGCGCGAACACGTCGCTGGAGCTGCCGTACCACCCGAGCACGTAGGCGTCGAGGACGCCGATGTCCTGGATGCCGTCGGCCTCGACCACGCGCAGGCCGTCGCCGAACTGGTTGATGGAGTTGGTGGCCAGGCCGGCGTCGATGCGGTCCTGGTTCGCGTGCCAGACCAGCAGACCGCCGTCGGGCAGGAAATAGTCGTAGTAGCCGGTGTTGTAGCCGGTCACGCCGTCCTTGTCGCCGGCGAGGTAGAGCACGACGCCGGTCTGCTGATCCCGCCGGAAGTAGAGGCCGCCGTAGTCGCCGACGACCTCGTCGTAGGGCGTGTCCGCGACCGTGAACGGGACCCACCGGTTCTCGATCAGGAAGAACTCGCCGGGGCTCGCCCCTCCGAGCAGGAGCTGCGGGTCGTCCGTGTCGAAGGCGTTGCCCGGGACCTCGTTGTGCAACGGGTACTGCGATCGCGGCACGCCGACCGCGGGCAGGGTCCGCTCGGTCGGCTCACCCCCGGTGATCTCGTCGGTCACCGCCCACCCCAGGAACCACTTGCACCAGGCCGAGAGCGAGGGCGGCAGGATGCCGGTGACGGTCTCGGCCACGATGTCGCCGGTCTCCTCGTCCACCACGCCCAGGTTCGCGGCGAGGTTGGTGCCCGAGTCCATGAGATCCCAGACCCCGCAGGCGGTCAGGCCGGTGGTCGCGTCGTAGACGTCGGGAAGGCCGAGCGCATGGCCGAACTCGTGGTAGAGCGCGGCGGCGATCGAGCCCTTGAAGCCATCCTGGGTGGTGGTCTCGGGGATGACCGAGCACTCGCGCAGGCTGCCCGTCTCGCCCGTCTCCGAGTCGACCGATGCGAGCGGCTGCGCCTCGCCCAGGGTCACGAAGAAGGTGGGGATGTCGTTGGGCGAATCCTGGTTGATGTCGCTCTGCCAGTCGCTTCCGGCATGGGCGAAGATGATGTAGGTCAGGTCGTCGTCGTCGTCGAAGTCGGCCAGCGAGATGCCGTCGCCCGCCGCCCCCTCGTCGGCGGCCACGATCATGTCGCGCACCAGGGACTCCAGGCCCTCGATCGTCCAGAACTCGCCGGCCCCCGGGCCGTAGTCGGCCGGGTCGCTCAGCTTGTAACTGTCGGTGTCGCCGGGCGGAAGGACCTGCGAGTCGATGACCAGGCGCCCGCCCGACTGGAACGAGTAGTACTGCGCCAGACCGTCGAGGTGCGCCTCGAAGAACGCCCGGTCGTGCGGCGCGGGATCGATCTGCAGATCGTCGTCCGGGAACCGCGGCTCGAGGAAGAAGTCGCCATCCTCGGCCATGGTCACCAGGCCGGGCTCGCGGTTGGTCTCGAAGCTGATGCGCACGAGGAGGATCCGCAGCGTGTCGTCGAGCGCCTTGCCGAGCTCGGGCGCGCCCGCGTGCAGGCGCCGCGCCGGACCCAGTCCGCGCTCGGCGAGGTAGCGCTGCGACTTCGCCGACAGGTGCTGCTCGCCGAGCAGGTCGTGCACCTGGTGCCAGCGCTCGTGGTAGCGCTCCTGGCGCAAAAGCTCCCGCTGCAGCGCATCCTGGCCCTTCTCGGCCGTCATCTCGGACCACGAGAGCCGCTCGAACGGCAACCGCTCGGGGTACTCGGCGGCGACGGCGGTGCCAGCCGTCGCCAAAGCAGCGAGGGTGACCAGAGCGGTCAGGGTGACCCGGAAGGTCAGGGCCGCCGCCTGGGGCGTGCGGATCCGGTTACTCAACACGAGGCCTCCTCGGGGGGCCTTGCGGAGCACGCTCCGGAAGGCCTCCGGTCGATCGCGACGTCAGGGGCGCCGGCAGTCGGGCAAGCGGGCCCGCCCGATGGCGGGCCCGGGATCGAGATCGTTACCAGCTGAAGTTCATCGAGAAGCGCTTGACCGAGTCGAGGCCCTCGGCCTGCGGCACCGACGCGAACGCGAACTGCAGGTCCAGGTCGGCCAGCGTGCTCATATCGAAGCCGAAGCCCCAGGTCATGCCGTTGATGTCGCCGTACCTGGCGCTCTTCCAGCCGATCCGCGGGGCGAACACGTTGACGATGTTCAGCTCCAGGCCGTAGCCGAACTCCTCCTGATCCTTCTCGAAACCCCAGCCGTAGTCGTTCTCGTCCTCGTCCCACTTGTACAGGGGCAGCTGGTAGTCGCCGACGATGATGGCCATGAAATTGTCGGTCATGAACCAGTGCGGCGCCCACGCCGCGCCGACGGTGAACTTGCGCGGCATCGGGTCGGCCTGGTCCTCGTCGACGTGCTTGATGTCGTTGTTGATGCCCAGGTTCGCGGCCACCGCGGCGAGGTTCACGTTCCAGCGCGGGATCTTGTGCAGCACGCCGACGTCCACGCCGTAGCTATCGCCCGAGCCGCCGGCGCGGTCCTGCAGGACCGAGTCGTCGGCCAGCTTGTCGCGGAAGTACTTGGCGCCGAAGCCCAGGCCCGTGTTCTCGCTCAGCTTGAAGGCCATCGCGCCCTGGACGACGAACTCGTACGAGTTGAACGTGCCCTTCTCCTGGCCCTGCTCGTCGGTGGCCACCTGCTCACCCATGTTGAGGTAGGTGAAGCTGAAGCCGTAACCGCCGCCCTGGAAGCCGGAGCCGTAGCCGCCCCAGAACAGCCGGATGTCGTCGGCCAGGCCCTCGGCCAGCTTCGAGTACATGAACTGCAGGTTCGAGCCGCCGCGGTTCTCCATGAAGGCCAGGCCGCCAGGGTTGAACCAGTTCGACGTGGCGTCCTGCGACAGGGCCGTGCCGGCCTCGCCCAGGGCGTTGAATCGGGCGCCGGTCGGGAACGACAGCACGATGGCGCCCGCCCCGGAGCCGGCCAGCGCCGGCAAGGCGCTGCCCGTGAGGATGCTGAGGCCCACCAGGGCCGCCACAAGTTTCCGCTTCATTGTTCTCCTGACCTCCGTTAGTGCTTGCAAGACGCACGACGCGCCCTACCGCATGATGACCAACTGACCTGTCTCGCGAAATTCGTGCTCGTCGCCCGGCATGCGTCCCCGCAACACGTAGAGGTAGACGCCGTTGGCGATGCGATCCCCCTCGCCGTCGCGACCGTCCCACTGCAGGGCGGCCGGGCCGGCGGCGCTGAAGGTGTCCTCGATGCGGCGGACGCGGCGACCGGACACGGTGTAGATGTCCCACTGCAACGTCATGGGGCCGGACAGGTCGCACAGCAGCCGGCACGGTCCGTCGGTGGGGTTCGGGAAGACGGTGGCGTCGCGCATGCCGCCGATGCCGGCGGCCTCGAGGGTGAACCCGAGCGTGTCGCTACCGACGTTGCCGAACATGTCGCTGGCCGTCATCACGACGATGTGGTCGCCCAGGGCGAGGTCGCCGGGCAGCGCGGTCGACAGCCGCGCGCGCGTGTAGCTGCCCGACTCGAACTGGACGTCGTCGGAGACGTTGTTGTAGATGCCGCTGCGATCGAACTCGAGCAGCACGCTGTTGGCCGGGTTGCTGGCCACGATGTTCACGCCGCTGGTGTCGACGAGGGTCGCCTCGAGCTCGGTCCCGGGCTGGACCCGGATCCGGTCGTTGTCGAAGGCGAGCTGGATCTGCGGCCCGGACACGTCACCGCCGCTCGAGGACGGGACCTGCACGACCGGGACCGTCTCCGCCCCCGCGTACGCGATGCCGGACCCGTCGTCGACGATGATCCGGATGCGACCATTCTCGCCGGTGCGCATGGTCTGCGGCGCGACGAACGGGATCATGGTGTCCGCATCGTCGAGGGTGCCGTGACCCCGGAAGATCGGCTGCGGCATGGCGAAGTACTCGTGCACTCTGCCCCGGAAATCGACGAATTCCTGCACGACCCGGCTCTCCTCGGCGAGCAGCTGATACGTGGTTCCGGCGCCGTGGTCGAGGCCGGCGGCGGCGAGGTCGGCCTGCACGCGTTGCAGGCGGCCGGTGAGCAGCGAGTCCGTCGAGGCGTCGGTGAAGGTGAGATCGTCGACGGGGTTCGGCGGCCGGATGGCCGGGTCGCCGATCACGTTGTAGCGACGCGCGTTGCGCACCCGCGACCAGGTCGGCCACATCTCCGCCTTGCCGGCGGTGAGGGCCTCGCCCACGCTGGTCGCGGCCGAGACCCCCTGGTCCGGGTAGTAGTTGGCGAAGACCGCCGACGAGAGCAGGTCGTTCAGGCTGCTGTAGCTCACCCACGAGGCGGCGACCGAGGCGATGCCGCCGCCCTGGCTGGCGGTCAGGAAGTCCTCGGCCATGCACTGGCTATTGGGATCGGCGTAGACGCCCACGTCGCAGCTGAAGGCCATGAAGACGAAGCGCCGGTCCCCGTTGCTCAGGCCGGAGATGTCGGTGATCTCGAAGAGGTGCTCGTCCGCCAGGGTGACCGCCGCGCCATGGCCCACGTAGTAGAACATGGTCGTGCCCTCGTTGAGCCAGGCGAGCAGATCGCGCCGACCGTCGGGCTTGTAGACGCCGATCACCGGATACTCGATCAGGTAGAGCTTCTGGACCTCGAGCGACAGGGGCACGTACTCGGTGGCCAGCAGCTCGGCCTGGATCGTATGGTCCTCCTCGTTGGGCGCCGGATCGCCCGTACTGCGCCGCATGTCGTCGGCCGAGATGAGGACCTTGTTCTTCCAGGTGCCGTCCGGCGGGTTCTCGACGAAGGTCACGATCTTCTGCACCAGGGACATGGCATCGCTGGTCGAGCGGGCCGGCAGACGACCGACGGCCAGGTCGGGGATGTCGTAGTACGGCGAGCCGATGGGCGGGCTGTCCAGCGCGACCAGCGACTCGTCGGCGGTGTACGGCTCGTAGATGCTCACCGGGTACGGCACCCGCGGGAAGCTGGAGATCAGATCGGTGGGGATCCAGTCGTACAGGCCGACCCCCGGTTCGCGCCCGAAGATGTTCCGGTAGTCGATGCTCGCGTCGCCGAGCAGGCAGACCCAGCGCAGCCGCTGCCCCTGCTGGTAGTAGTTCCAGCGCAGGAACTGGCGGACCGCCCGCCAGTCCTTCTGGCCACCGGAGAAGTTGGCGTAGATGTCCTCGATGGTCACGGCCGCCGCGCGCGGGCTGTCGACGCCCGGCAGGACGCGACTGCGGAGCGCGGCGAGCTCCTCGGCCGCCGCCGAGAACTCGGCCGGATGGATCACCAGATAGTCGACCGGGGGTACGGTCTGGCGCAGGGGCGTGACGTCGGCACGCTCGACGGTCGTCACCGGACGCAGGTCGCTGTCGTCGAACAGCATGAAGTGGCGGTCGTCCGTCGGCCCCATGGTCAGCCCGACGGTCAGCGTCCGGCTCGCGCCGCCGACCTCCTCGCCCTCGATGCGGCGGACCTCGGCCGGCCCGGTGATGTCCCAGAGCTGGTAGTCCGCGATGCCGGGGACGGTGAACTGCAGGTCGACCGCCGTACCGGGCTGGTCGAACTCCTCGCCCCAGAGGGCGCAGATCAGCTCGCCGGTGTAGGCGCCCTTGTCCAGCGCCGCGGTGTACTCGAGCTGGAAGAGATCGAAGGCCACGAAGGCGTTCAGCTCATCGTAGTTCTCGTAGCGCAGACGGACCGAGTTGGTGCCGCGATTCAGGGCGCTGGTGGTTCCGCCGAACCGGACGCCTTCCTCAAGGGTCCACTCGGCATGGGTCCAGTCGTGCGCCACGCCGGTGGCCGAGCTGTCGTTGAAGTAGCCCAGCACCTCGAAGCGGGCACCGAACTGGTTGGTGTAGAGGCCGGAGACCTCCATCCAGAACGAGGCCTCCGAGCCGGGCACGATCCCGTCCAGCTCGAAGCTGCGCGAGAACGCGGAGTTGATCACCGAATCCCAGGCCCAGAAATCCTCGACCCAGCCCCCGACGTACGACTCGCTCTCCTCGCCGTGGTAGCGCGCCAGATGCGTGGTGCGGGCCGGAACGCCGTTCGGCTGGGCCTCGATGGTCGTCACGCGTAGCGGCGCCGTCGCGAACGGGGAGTCGGTGACGTCGTTCTCCCAGGTCAGCCAGTAGACGCCCGTCGGCTGCTGCAGGTGCTCGAAGTGATCGAGGCGGTCGGCGTCGGGGTCGAAGCGATCGGTCCAGACCGCCGCGCCGAAGCCGTAGAAGACCAGATCGTCGTCGGCGTTCCACTCCTGGTCGTCCATGCCGCGCAGCTCGATCGCCAGCTCGGTCAGCCCGGTGCGCTCGGGCTGCTCCGCCTCGACCTCGACCGGGTCGTCGCCCAGGGTCAGGCCGCCGCCGCGGAACAGGCGGACCTTCTGCGGATCGATGCTGGTCAGGGTGACACCGGCCGCCTCCAGGTCGGCGCCCGTCAGCCGGTGGGCGCCCTCGGCGTCGATCTCCAGCCGCACCCAGTTGTCGGTCAGCGCGAAGGCATCGTTCTCGACGTCCTTCGCCGCGCCATCGTCACGGCTGGACGGCCGATCGGTCGCCAGCTGACGCCAGCGACGGTAGACGTCCTCGTTGACCACCGCGCTGGGCACGGTCTCCGATCCCGTCGGGTGCCCCGGTTCCAGCGCCGGCAACGCCTTCGTGCGGTCGCCGGCCCCATGGTCGACCGCGACGATCACCGCGGCGAGGATGCCGCCGCCCGATTCCGGCCGCACGGTCAGGCCCGCGAGCGCGACGCCGCGATGGATCAGCGGTTCGGCGACGGTGACCAGCGCCTCGGCCGCCTCGCCCGGCGCCCGATGCCAGCGCTGCGAGACGACCCGCCAGCGCGGGGTCTGCGGGTCCGGCACGGCCACCTGGACGGTGTGCTCGGCGGGGATGCGCCGACGCTCCCGCGTGCGCGCGTCCTCGGTCTCGGTCACCACGCCCTTCCACACGACGTCCTCGGCCCGGTCCCAGGGCACGTTGACCTCCCGGGCGGGGAAGCGGATCTCCAGGACCGTGCGGTCCGGGGTCGCCTCCCGGACCTCGACCACGGGGGTGTCGATCACGGCGTCCGGCACGGCGGCCAGGGCCGGCCCCGCCAGCAGCAACGGCAGCAGGGCGCTGCCCAGGATCAGGCGCATCCGCAGGGCATCACGCATTCGTGTCGTCCTCCCCGGATCCGTCGTCCGCACCAGCGACGAGGGCCTCGGCCTCGTCGACGAGCATGATGGGGATCCCGTCCTCGACCCGGTACCGCAGCCCGCAGACCTCGCAGGTCAGCGAGGAATGGTCGGCCGCCGGCTCGACGGCGCCCTTGCATCGGGGGCACGCCAGGATGTCCAGCAACTTCGGGTCGAGCATGGAGCAACTCCCTCGATCAAGCCGAGCCCGGGCCGCGACGGCACGCACGCGTCGGCGCCGGTTCTACACGATACGACTGGGTGGAACGCATACAGAAAGCCGTGGCACCCGAACAGGGCTCCGGCGACGGGGCGGGATCCTCGCAGTGGTTGGCAAGTGGGAGCATAACCAATCCCGCCCGCGGTGTCAATGGCGCTCGGACCATTCGCCCATCGCCAGGTACTTCGAGAGCCGCGCGTCGCGCAGCGTGTCCGGGTCCTGATCGCCGATCTCGGCCAGGCCGTCGAGCAGCTGGGCCTTGATCGCGTGCGCGCATCCGGCGTGATCGCGGTGTGCGCCGCCGGTGGGCTCGCGCACGATGCCGTCGATCAACCCCAGCTTGAGCGCGTCGTCAGCCGTCAGGCGCATGGCCTTGGCCGCCTCCGGTCCCTTGGACGCGTCCCGCCAGAGGATCGCCGCGCACCCCTCCGGGCTGATGACCGAGTAGACCGCGTTCTCGAGCATGTAGACCCGATCGGTCACGCCGAGGGCCAGCGCGCCACCGGAGCCGCCCTCTCCGGTGACGACGGCGATGGACGGCACGGCGAGGTCGGCCATCTCGCGCAGGTTGCGGGCGATGGCCTCGGCCTGCCCCCGCTCCTCGGCGCCCAGGCCGGGGTACGCCCCCGGCGTGTCGATGAACGTGACGACCGGCCGGCCGAACCGCTCGGCCAGCTCCATCAGGCGCAGCGCCTTGCGGTAACCCTCGGGGTGGGCCATGCCGAAGTTGCGCCGCAGGTTGCTGCGGGTGTCGCGTCCCTTCTGGTGTCCGACGACCAGAACCGGATGACCATCCAGCCGCGCGAGCATGCCCTCGATGGCCGCGTCGTCGCGGAACTGGCGGTCGCCATGGAGCGGCACCTGCTCGGTGAAGATCCGATCGACGAGGTCGAGGGTCGTCGGCCGGCGGGCGTGCCGGGCGAGCTGCACCCGCTGCCAGGGCGTCAGCCCGGAGAAGATCTCGCGGCTCAATCGGGCGGCCTTGTCCCGGAGGTGGGCCACCTCGTCCTGCACGTCGACGCCGCCGGTGGACGCCGATTCCTCGAGGCTGCGGATCTGTTCCTCGAGATCGACGATCGGACGCTCGAAGTCGAGCCAGGGTCCCTTGCTTGGTTCAGCCATGATCTCGCGCTTTCACTCGGGTCGACCGGTGCGCCAAGATACTCAGACGCGCGCGTCTTCGCGACCGCAGCGCCTCAATTCCAGCCGTTGCGCCGGGCCGGCCGGGGTGGCTGCGGGACCGGCACGTCCAGGGTGATCGACACCACGCCGGGCACCGTGCGCAGCGCCCGCAGGCTCGCCAGGGTCAGGGCCAGCGGTCGCCCGCACTGCAGCAGCCAGTCGCGCGGCCGGCCCCGCGTGCGGACCAGCACCCCCACCGGCTCGGCCATGGCCGGGCTCGCCGGGATCGCCGCCACGCCGCCACCCGACGCCCCCCCCTCGGCCGCCTCGGCGGCGACGGCGACCTCCTCGGTGTCCGGGCTCGGCAGCGGCTGCGCGTCGCCGAAGCGATCGAACACGTCGTCGAGCCGGTCGAGACCGCGCGCGCCCATGGCCGCGAGGTCGACCTCGAGCAGCACGCCCCGCGTCCAGCGTCCGAGGACCTCGTCGACCTGGGTGATCCGGTCGGCGACGATCTCGCGCGTGCCGTCGCCGCGGACCTGGACACGGCCGCCGACGACCAGGATGGCGTCGCCGGCCACGAGATCGGCGACCTTCTCGTAGAGCCGGGCGTAGACCACCAGCTCGATCATGCCGGTGCGGTCCTCGAAGTGCGCCCGGGCGTACAGCCGCTTGTGCTTGTCGCGCTGGTTGCGGAAGCTGGTGACCACGCCGGCCAGATCGACCCAGGCTCCCTCGCCGCGCGTGCCGGCCAGGGCCACCGACGAGACATCCAGCGAGTCGATCAGCTCCCGGTACTCCTGGAAGGGATGACCGGAGAGGAAGAAGCCCACGGCCTGCCGCTCCAGCGACCATTCGACCAGGGGATCGTACGGGTCGGCCGGCTGCAGCGTCGGCTTCAGCGCGACGGCCTCGTCCCCGCCGCCGAAGAGGCTGGCCTGGCCCGCCTCCCGATCGCGCGCCGCCCGCTGCCCGTAGGCCAGGGCCCCCTCGAGGTTGGCGATCAGCGTGGCCCGGTCGCCGGGCAGGCCGTCGAGGGCGCCGGCATGGATCAGGCTCTCGAGCACCTTGCGGTTGACCTTGCCGAGATCGATGTGCTCGCAGAGGTCGAAGAGGTCGGTGAACGACCGGCCCAGCTCCTCGCGGCTGGCCATGATCGACTGGATGGCCGAGGCGCCGACCCCCTTGACCGCCCCCATGCCGAAGAGGATGGCGTGGTCGCCGGTCACGCCGAACTCCGACCGGGGCTGGTCGATGCTCGGCGGTCGGATCTCCAGGCCGAGCATCTTGCACTCGTCGATGAGCTGGATGATGCGGTCGGCCTTGCGCATCTCGCTGGTCATGGTCGCGGCCATGAACTCCGCCGGATGGTGCGCCTTGAGCCAGGCGGTCTGGATGGACAGGAGCGCGTAGGCGGCCGAGTGGCTCTTGTTGAAACCGTACTGTGCGAAGAACTCCATCTCCTCGAAGACCTCGGCGGCCAGGCGCTCGTCATAGCCCTTCTCGCGGGCGCCCTCGAGGAACATGACCTTCATCTCGGCCATGATGTCGGCCTTCTTCTTGCCCATCGCCTTGCGCAGCCTGTCCGCCTGCCCCATGGAGAACCCGCCCAGGGTGCTGGCGATCTGCATCACCTGCTCCTGGTAGAGGATCACGCCGTAGGTGTCCTTCAGGATCGGTTCGAGGTCGGGGTGCTTGTACTCGATCTGCTTGCGCCCGTGCTTGCGGTCGACGAACACCTCGTCCATGCCCGCCCCCAGCGGCCCGGGCCGGTAGAGGGCGTTGATGGCGGTGATGTCGTCGTAGCAGGTGGGCTTCATCTTGCGCACCAGCTCCTGCATGCCGCTCGATTCGAGCTGGAAGACGCCGACCGTGCGCCCCTGCTGCAGGAGCTCGTAGGTGGCCGGATCGTCGGTGGGGATCTCGCTCGCCGTCGGCGCCGAGCCGTGGGTCTCGGCGATGAGCTTCAGCGCCTTGTCGATCACCGTCAGCGTGCGCAGGCCGAGGAAGTCCATCTTCAGCAGGCCCATCTCCTCGCTCATGCGCATGTCGAACTGGGTGGTGATGTCCCCCTTGGTGCTCTGGTACAGCGGCAGGTGCTCGACGAGCGGCGACGGCGTGATCAGGACGCCCGCGGCGTGGATGCCCGGATTGCGGTTCAGGCCCTCGAGCACCTGGGCGTTGCGCAGGAGCATGGCGTGCTTCTCGGACTCCTCGCCCACCTCCTTGAGCCCGGGCGCCTCGGCGATGGCCCGCTCCAGGGTGATGCCGAGCTCCTCGGGAACGAGCTTGGAGATGCGGTCGGACTCGGCGAAGCCCAGGTCCAGGACCCGGGCGACGTCCTTGATCACCGCGCGGGCGGCCATGGTGCCGAAGGTGATGATCTGCGAGACGTTCTCGCGGCCGTACTTCTCCTCCACGTAGCGGATGATGTCCGGGCGCTTCTCGAAGCAGAAGTCGACGTCGATGTCCGGCATCGAGATGCGCTCGGGGTTGAGGAAGCGCTCGAACAGCAGCTGGTGCTTGATGGGATCGATGTCCGTGATGCCCATGCAGTAGCAGACCAGCGAACCGGCCGCCGAGCCGCGGCCCGGTCCGACGGGGATGTCCCGCCGCCGGGCCGCGTCGATGAAGTCCCAGACGATGAGGAAGTAGCCCGCGTAACCGGTCTTGCGGATGATACCCAGCTCGTACTCGAGCCGCTCGCTGAGCGCGGGCGTGACCTCGCCGTAACGCTGCACCAGGCCCTCGCGCGCGAGGTGCTCGACGTAGTCCTCGGGGTTCGCGAAGCCCTCGGGCAGGGGGAACGCCGGCAGCAGCAGGCGGCCGAGCTCCAGCTCGAAGTCGACCATGTCGGCGATGTGGACGGTGTTGCTCAGCGCGGCCGGCCAGTCCGAGAACAGCGCCCGCATCTCCTCGGTCGTCTTGAAGTAGACCTCGCTGGTGGCCGAACGCCAGCGGCCGGGGTCGTCGAGCGTCTTGCCGGTCTGGATGGCCAGCAGGATGTCGTGGGCCTCGTGGTGCGACCGGTCGAGGAAATGGCAGTCGTTGGTCGCGACCAGCTCCAGGCCGGTCGCCCGCGCCACCTCGGGCATCATCTGACGGACGCGCTCCTCCTCGGGCAGGCCATGGTTCTGGATCTCGAGGAAGTAGCGGTCCGGGCCGAAGATCTCCTTGTACTCGCTCGCTGCGCGGATGGCGCCCTTCAGGTCGCCGCGCACCAGGGCCGCGTTGGGTTCGCCACCGAGGCAGGCCGACAGGGCGATGACGCCCTCGGCGTGGTCGGCCAGCAGCTTCTTGTCGATGCGGGGCTTGTAGTAGAAGCCCTCGAGGTAGGCCTCGCTCGCCAGCTTGACCAGGTTCTGCCAGCCGGTCTGGTTCTGGACCAGCAGCACGGTGTGGTTGCTGCGGGCGGCCTCCTTGCCCGAGCGGTCATGCATGTCCCGGGTGACGTACGCCTCCATGCCCAGGATCGGCTTGATGCCCGCCCTGCGGCACTCGAGGTAGAACTCGACCGCCCCGAACATGTTGCCATGGTCGGTCAGCGCCAGCGCCGGCTGCCCGCACTCGGCGGCCTTGGCGACCATGTCGCGGGTCTTCATGGCGCCGTCGAGCAGGCTGTAGTCGCTGTGGTTGTGCAGGTGGACGAACTGGGTGTCGGGCATCGCTGGCTCTTCCCTGAGCTGAGGTCGGACGTCGCTCCGGTCCCGGCACTCTAGCAAGGACCATCGCGCTCGTAAATAAGCGCCGCGCGATCAGGCTCCGCGACGTCCGGGAACGGCCGCTGCCGGCGGGCTCATCCCCCGTCGCGAAGCCGCAGATCCAGGCTCCGATGGGTGGTCAGCCCGCTGCGGTCGCTCACCGTCACGGTCACCGGCACGCGCCCGGGCGGCAGGTCGTCGGGCAGCTCGATCAGGACGCGGCGGCGCGGCGGGTCCGGCTCGGCGACGTGCGGACGGCCCGCCACGGTCACGCGCAGGCTGCTCCAGTCGATCCCGCTGCCCGCGTCGTCGACCGGCACGCGGACGATGGGCCAGCGGGAGAGCGCGATGCCGTGCGATCGCCGCGCTGGCCGGCGGTCGAGCCCGGTCGCGACCTCGTCCGTGCCCACGAACGGGGGGCGATCATCGCGCAGGGCGACGTACGCCCCGGCGCGACCGACCCGGACGGTGGGCGCCGACCCGTCCGCCGGGATCGGCGCGGTCCAGCTCCAGTCCCCGTCCGGGTCGATGCGGTAGAGGCCGAGGCCGGCCTCGTCGGGGCGGCGATCGGCGAGCAGCGACGGGGCGAGGGTCAGCTCGCGGGCCGCGAGCAGGGGGCCATCGACCGGCCGGAGCTCCAGCGCCCGGCCGAGGCGCGCGAGGCCGGCCGCGGCGAGGGCTGCCGGGTCCGGCGGCGTGTGCAGATCGCCGATCCGCGCCTCCGGATCGCCCGCGGGGATCGCCTCCGGCCGGAGCAGGCCCGGCGCCCGCCGGCCGACGTCGCTCGGTCGCCACGCCGTCGTATCGGGCGCCGCCGACGGATCGATCGTGACGGTCCAGTGGGCAACCGTGCGATTGCCCGCGTGGTCCCGGAGCTCGAGGCGGCAGGCGTGCGGCCCCTCGGCGAGCGCGGCCGGCCACCCCGGCCGACCCCGCCGTCCGGCGAGCCTGACGCGCGGGTCGGGGACCAGGCGCAGCTCGCGACCGGCTCCCGCGTCGACGAACTCCAGGCGCTGCTGCCGGTTGTTCCGCCAGCGCAGGCTCTCGTTGACCGCCTCGAAGACGACCTCGCCGTCCACCTCCAATCGCACCCGGCGCGGCCACAGCCGGTAGCGCAGGTGGTCGGCGTGCTCGACCAGCTGCAGGCGCACCTCCGCCAGCTCCGGCACGGTGGCGGCCGGCAGCGCACCCGACAGGCCGCAGCGGTCGGCGTGCTCGAGGCTCGCGATCGGCGCACCATCCGGCAGGACCAGCCGGACCAGCCGCAGGACCGGCGGCAGGCTGTCGGGGACGGCGAAGCCGTGCTCCTGGGGATCGACCGGTCGGCCTCGCGGATCACGGACCTCGAAGTGCAGGTGCGGGCCGAGCGTGCCCGACTGTCCGGACAGGGCGAGGACCTCGCCCGCCGCGACCGGGAAGCTCTCCGGTCCGAGGTGCAGGTCGAGGTCGTAGCGGCCGCGCCGGGCCTGCTCGCCGCGCACGTGCGCGCGCAGGTCGTCCCGCAGCCGATCGAGGTGGGCATAGACGTAGGTCCGGCCCTCGTCGTCGCGCAGGTAGACCGCCTTGCCGTAGCCGCCGGCGGCCGTCTTCAGTCGGCTGATCCACCCGTCGCGGACGGCGAGGACGGGATATCCGGTGCGGCTGTTGGTCTTCAGGTCCAGACCGGCGTGGAACCGTCCACCCCGCGGCTCCATGAAGTTGCCGGTCAGGTACCGGGATTCCAGGCCGAGCGGCCAGATCGGCGCCCCGGCCGGTGCGGACGGCCGGAGAACCAGCAGCGAGAGAATCAGCGGGATCCAGCGCACGAGACACCTCCTGACCGCGGGCAGGGTAGCCCCGCGTCGCGGCCGAGGCAAGTCCGCGACCGCACCAGATCACGAAAAGTCGATTCAGGCTGCATTGGGGCTGGAAATCGGGGAATCGTCGGGGTACGATCGCTCCAGACGCCCCATCCCAGGCAGGATTCGCTCCGAACCGTAGGAGGCGGTATGGTAGCAGCTGCGGCGTTCCCACTCGGTGGCGGCACGATTCCCGAGATCTCCGGTCGCTCCTACCTTCTCGATACCAACGTCTTGCTCCACGATGCCAACTCCCTGAACGTCTTCAACGAGCACAACGTGATCCTCACCGTCGACGTCCTCGAGGAGCTCGACCGGTTCAAGCGCGGCAACGACGAGCGCGCCCGCAATGCCCGCCGTGTCGCCCGCACCCTCGACGGTCTGCGCGACGGCCGCCCCCTGAGCCAGGGCGTGCCCCTCGGCGAGGACCGCGGCAGCCTCTTCGTCCTGGTCACCAGCTTCACCGGCCAGCTGCCCGAGGGCATGGATCGCTCGGTCCCGGACAACCGCATCCTCGCCGCCGCGCTGGCGCTGCACCAGCTCGGACTCGAGGTGGTCTTCGTCAGCAAGGACATCAACGCCCGCTGCAAGGCCGACGCGCTCGGGATCAAGGCCGAGGACTTCCGCAACCGCAGCGTGAACTTCGACGACCTGTACGGCGGCTGGTCCGAGCACGACGTCGACGACCAGCAGATCGACGCCTTCTACGAGGGCGAGCCGCTGGTGATCGACGCCGAGCTGCGCCCCAACGAGGGCGTGCTGCTGAAATCCTCGAGCCGCCCGAAGAAGACCGCGCGGGGGATCTGGCGGCCCGAGAGCGGGGTGATCGAGCCGCTCCAGTTCGGCGACGCGCACCCGTGGGGCCTGAGCGCGCGCAACCTGCAGCAGCAGTTCGCCCTGGAGCTGCTCCTGCGCCAGGACATCCAGCTGGTGACCATGCTCGGCCAGGCCGGCACGGGCAAGACCCTGCTGGCGCTCGCGGTCGGCCTGCAGCTCGTGGCCGAGGAGAAGAAGTTCCGACGCATGATGGTCTCCCGGCCGATCATGCCCCTGGGCAAGGACATCGGCTACCTGCCCGGCTCCAAGGAGGAGAAGCTCGAGAGCTGGATGGAGCCGATCCTGGACAACCTGCAGTACCTCGTCGACCCCAAGCTCGAGCAGAGCAGCGACAAGGTCGACTATCTCTTCGACAGCGGCGTCCTGGAGATGGAGGCGGTCACCTACATCCGCGGACGCAGCCTGCCGAAGCTCTACATCGTGATCGACGAGGCCCAGAACCTCACGCCCCACGAGGTCAAGACGGTGATCTCGCGCGCCGGCGAGGGCGCCAAGGTGGTGCTCACCGGCGACGCGTATCAGATCGACAATCCGTACCTCGACGCCTCGAGCAACGGGCTGACCTACGTGGTGGAACGGTTCAAGGAGCAGACGCTGTACGGGCACATCACCCTGGCCAAGAGCGAGCGCAGCACCCTGGCGAGCCTGGCTGCGGAACTACTCTAGCCCGGAACGGCAAGCCCATGCAAAGAGGGCGACTGCGATTCCTGCGCAGCCGCCCTCTTTCGCCCGGGTCCTGGCCGTCAGCGCGCGAATCCCTCGGCGGCCTGACGGCCGACCAGTTCGCTCCGCAGTTGCCCCACGAGGCAGGCGTTGCACCGCTTGACCGCGACGGTGAGGTAGCGGTCGACCCATTCCTGGTCCTTGCGCGCGGTCATGCCCTCCCAGCTGCTGTCGGTCATCTCTCCCAGGCAGGTCTCCGACCAGACGGGCGTGCCATCGGGCTCGGCGACCGTCAGGCGGACCTCGCAGACCGCCCGCACGCGGGTGGGCACGGGGATCGCCGCGACACCCAGGAGGGCGCCGCCCGCCGCCGCCCAGGGGCTCTGCCCGGCCACCCAGCCGGCGCCGGCGCCCAGCAGGGCCGAGGCCAGCCAGCCCGTCGGACTGCGCTTGACCGCGCACCCCATGTGCAGCAGATCGACGGTCAGGACGTAGTCGGCCTCGCCCCGCGTCGCGGAGACCGCCACGGCATTGGTCTGCGTGAGGTCCTGCACGAGGGCCTCGTAGTAGATCTGGGCCACCGCGCGGTCCCATTGCTCGTCCGACGGGAACCGCGTGTCGCTGCTCGAGCCGTCGCCCTCGCGCTGCCGCCCGGGCCGCAGGTCGTTGACCGTGGTCACGTAGATCGCCGGCGGCAGGCCCTCGTGCGGGAACACGAGGGTCTCGCCCGGATAGTCGAAGGTCACCCGGCTCGTGCCGCAGCCGGAGAGGACGGCGAGGGCCAGCGCCCCCGGGATCAGCAGGATGACCAGCCGCTTCCCTGTCATGTACGCCTCCTGTGCGCGCGGTGTCGCGATGACGTTACGGCGTGGGCCGCGGAATGACCAGCCCCGTCTCGGCGCCCAGCGCGGCCGCCGCACTCGCATCGCGGGCGGCGATCTCCAGGGTCTCGAGGCTGCCCCAGTACCAGACGAGCTCGCCCGGCTCGGCCTCGGCGTAGCTCGCGACCGGCCCCCGCACCGCGCGGCCGGCCACCTCGAGCGCCATCCCGGACGCCAGGGCACGCCCGTCGGCGCCGTCGCGCGCGAGGTCGGTGATCAGATTACCGAACCGGTCGATCCAGACCACGCGCGCCAGTCCGTCGTGCCGATCGGGAGCGTCGAGCGCGCCCAGGTCGGCCGGCGTCGCCCGGGGCCCGAGCACGTCCGGGTCGCCCCCGCCGGCGAGATGGGCGGCCGCCGGCGCGAAGAGGTCGCGGCCGTGGAAGGTCGTCGAGGCCGGTCGACCCGGTGGTGGCTGGAAGCGCGTGAGGCGCCAGACCGCGAGATCCTCCGCCGCGGCCAGGAACCCGGCGAGCCCGTTGCCCGGGCCGACGAACCAGTGATCCTCGGCGCATGCGGCCACGGCGGGCCGCGCCGAACCGACCCCCGGATCGACCACCACCAGGTGCACCGCGCCCGCGGGCAGCTGCGCCCACGTCCTGCGCAGCACCCAGCTCGCCGCCGCGACGTCGCCCGGCGCGATCGCGTGGGTGACGTCGAGCCAGCGGAGGTCCGGCGGCCCCAGGCGCGCCAGGGCGGCCTTCATCTCGGCCACGTAGGGATCGTCCAGCCCGAAATCGGTCAGCAGGCCCACCACCGTCACGCCTGGACCTCCGGGCGACGGCCGACGACCAGCACCGTGCCCACGACCAGCAGCAGGCCGACCGCGAGGCTGAGCCACGGCGCCACGCCCCAGCCGGCCGGCAGATAGCCCACGAGCAGCGCGATGCCTCCCACCGTCACGGCATAGGGGAACTGCGTGCGCACGTGGTCGATGTGGTCGCTGCCCGTGGCGAGCGACGACATGATCGTCGTGTCGGAGATCGGCGAACAATGATCGCCGAACACCGCCCCGGCCAGGACCGCGCTGGTCGCCGCCAGATGGATGCCCATGGCCGTGCCCCCGGCCAGACCGTCCGCCGCCGGCAGCACCGCGCCGAGCGGGAAGACCAGCGGCATGAGGATGGCCATGGTCCCCCAGCTGGTGCCCGTGGCGAAGCTGACCGCCGCGGCGAGCAGGAAGGTCACCGCCGGCAGGAGGCGGGCCGAGAGCGCGCCCCGGCACAGCTCCACCAGGTACGGCGCGGTGTGCAGCTCCTCGCACACGGCGCTCAGGCTCCACGCCAGCAGCAGGATCGTCACGGCGATGAGCATGGCGCGGCACCCGTCGACGAACCCGTCGACGGCCGTGCGCAGGTCGAGCCGGCGCAGGCCGACGACCACGACCACGGCCATCATCGCCCCCATGATCGCCGCCCACATCAGGACGGCGAAGCTGTTGGCCTGCCCGAGCACCTCGCGCAGCCCCGGGTCGCGCAGGCCGGCGGCGACCGCGGCCTGATGACCATCGTACACCAGGCCGACCGCGGTGGTCGCGATGACCGTCAGCACGGGCAACAGGCCCAGGACCGGATGGACCGGCGCCCGCGGCGCGTCGCCATCGCCGGCGGCGGCCTCGGTGGCCAGCGTGTCGCTCGCCGGACGCGCGCCCGGCCGCAGGACCTCGCCGGTGGCGAGGGCGCGGCGCTCGGCGGCGAGCATCGGTCCGTACTCCCGGCCACTGATCGCCAGCGCGTAGACGCAGACCAGGGTCAGCCAGGGGTAGAAGCTGTAGGGCAGGGTCTGCAGGAAGAAGGTGTAGGCCGTCTGACTGCGGCCGAGCTGGGCCAGCGCGTCCTGGATCAGGCCGACCTCGAAGCCGACCCAGGTGCTGATCACCGCCAGGGTGGCCACCGGGGCGGCAGTCGAATCGACCACGTAGCTCAGCTTCTCGCGGCTGATCCGCAGCCGGTCGGTGAGCGGCCGCATGGTCGTGCCCACCAGCAGGGTGTTGGCGTAGTCGTCGAAGAAGATGACCGTGCCCATGCCCGCGGTGGCGAGCTGGCCGCCGCGTCGGCCGCCGACGCGCCGGGCGAGCCCCTGGACCACGCCCTCGGTCAGCCCCCCCCGCGCCATCACGCCGACCATGCCGCCGAGGATCGTCGTGAACAGGACGATGCTCGCGTGATCGGGGTCGGCGAGCGCCTCGACCAGGAACCGGTCGCCCAGGCGGAGCAGTGCCGCCAGGGGATGCCAGCCCACCAGCAGCAGGCTGCCCAGCCAGCCCCCCAGCACCAGGGAGACCAGGACCTGGCGCGTGATCAGCGCCAGCGCGATGGCCACCAGCGGTGGCAGCACGGACACCCAGCCGGGCAGGACGCGGACCGCCGAGCGGGCCAGCTCGCGGCCGTCGAGATCGGCCAGCACCAGGTGCCGGCCGCCGGTGGCGCGGACGCTGGCGATGCCCGCTGCGGCGAGCGTGTCCCGCGCGGCCCCGGCGGTGAGCACGACCGGGAATCGGTCGTCGGGACCGTCGATCTCCACGTCCACCGGCACGCCGGACAGCGCGACGGCCGGGGGCTGGATCGACCAGGTCGCGGGGTCGGCGAACGCCGTGGCGACCAGCAGCAGGGTGAGCAGGGCGCCGAGACCAGTGCGCCTCACGGACCCTCCTCCGAGTAGGCCCAGTCCAGGTAGCCCCGTGCCACGTGCCCGAGCGGATGCACCAGCACCTCCGGGGTTTCGTACGGGTGGAGCGCCTCCAGCCGCTCGCAGCACGCGGCCAGCCGGTCGCCCCGGACCTTGAGCAGCAGCGGGATCTCCGTCCCGGTCTCCAGCCGCCCCTGCCACCGGTACCAGGAGCGGATCGCGGCGCCCACCTGCGCGCAGACGGTCAGACCCTCGCCGACCAGGGTCTCGGCGAGGCGGGCCGCGTCCTCGGGCGTCTCCAGCGTGGTATGGACCAGGTGCAGCGTGCGTTCCATGGGTTCACTCCCGGATCAGTTCGGCCAGCTCGGCGTGCAGGACGGGCGGACCGGCGAGGACGCTCTCCCACTGCAGCGGGTGCTCGACTGCGTCCATGTCGGTCACCAGGCAGCCGGTCTCGCGGCAGACGAGCGTGCCGGCGGCGACGTCCCAGGGCCGCAGGGTCAGCTCGAAGAAGCCGTCGAGGCGGCCGGCCCCGACCTGGGCGAGATCGATCGCCGCGCTGCCGGCGCGGCGCATGCCGTGGCAGCCGCGCCGCAGGCAGCGGCGCATCAGCTCGCAGATGCGATCGATCCGCTCGTCGCGCTCGTACGAGAAGCCCGTCGCCAGCAGCGCGTCCGTGAACGCCACCGGCCCGCGCCGGGGCAACGGACGCTCGTCGCCGCGACGCGGGCGGACCTGGACCGCGCCCAGCTCACGTCCGGCCACGTACAGCTCGTCGAGGTACGGCGCGTAGACGGCCCCGAGGAGCGGCCCCTGGTCGTCGCAGCAGGCCAGCGAGACGGCGAAGTGGCTGTGGCCGTGCACGTAGTTGGTGGTCCCGTCGAGGGGGTCGACGTACCACAGCCGTCCGGAGCGGCCGGCGCGGTCGCCCCCCTCCTCGGCCTCGATGGCGTCGTCGGGGAAGTCGTCGGCGATGGCCGCGAGCAGGCGCTCCTCGCTGCGGCGGTCGATGTCGGTGACCAGGTCGACCGCGCCCTTGCGATCGACGCGCCGGACCTCGCCGTGATGCTCGAGCAGGAAGGTGCCCGCCTCGGTGGCCAGGCGGCGCACGGCGGCCATCTCGTCGTGTAGGGCTCGGGGCATGGCGACTCCTTTCGGCGGCATTGTAGAGCCCGGACCGATAGCTCACAAGGACGGGGTTGACAGCGACCAGGCCGCACCGCACGTTTCTCGCGTGATGATCGCCCGGTTTCGGCTGGCCCGGACGCCGCGTGCCGCGGGCCGCTCCGAAACGCAGAAAGGACCGCGATGGAGGAACGCATCAAGGCGGTGCTCGAGACGATCCGCCCGGCCCTGCAGGCCGACGGCGGCGACGTCGAGTTCATCGATTTCCACGACGGCGTCGTCACCGTGCGCATGAAGGGCGCCTGCGGCAACTGCCCCATGAGCATGATGACCCTCAAGCAGGGAATCGAGCGGCGCATGAAGGCCGAGATCCCCGAGGTCGAGTCGGTCGAGTCGCTCTGAGGCGCGGACGACCGCCCGCCCGTGCCATCTTGGCGCCGGCCGGACCCATGGCTACCTTTGGTGCGCCAGCCAGTCGCGCACCGAAAGGACCGGAACCGCCATGAAGCCGTATCAGGGCGTCGATTTCTTCAAGTTCTCCCACCTGCTCGGCGACGAGGAACGCTCGGTCCAGACCATGGTCCGCCAGTTCGTCGAGCGCCGGTTCCTGCCCCTGGTCAAGGAGCACCACGCCGCCGGCACCTTCCCCGGCGAGCTGATCGGCGAGCTCGGCGAGCTGGGATTGCTCGGCCCCAGCGTCCAGGGCCCCGGTTGCAGCGGCCTGAGCTACACCACCTATGGTCTGATCTGCGAGGAGCTCGAGCGGGGCGACAGCGGCCTGCGGAGCTTCGCGAGCGTGCAGGGCTCGCTGGTCATGTGGCCGATCAGCGTCTACGGCACCGACGCCCAGAAGGAGCGCTACCTGCCGCCGCTCGCCCGGGGCGAGCTCGTCGGCTGCTTCGGCCTGACCGAGGCCGGGCACGGGTCCGACCCCGCCGGCATGGAGACCCGCTGCACGCGCGACGGCGACGGATGGGTGATCACCGGCAACAAGATGTGGATCACCAACGCCACCCTGGCCGACGTGGCGCTGGTCTGGGCACGCGACACCGACGACGGCAAGGTGCGCGGCTTCCTCATCGAGAAGGACGATGCCGGGTATTCCGCCCAGGCGATCCATGGCAAGTTCAGCCTGCGCGCTTCCGACACCGGGGAGCTGGTGATGGACGGGGTCCGCGTGGGCGACGAGCGCCGTTTGCCCGGTGTCGAGGGCCTGAAGGGCCCGCTGAGCTGCCTGAACGAGGCGCGGTACGGCATCGCCTGGGGCGCGGTGGGCGCGGCGTCGGACAGCTACCACACCGCGCTCGAGTACGCGCTGGAGCGCGAGCAATTCGACCGGCCCATCGCCTCGTTTCAGCTGACGCAGGCCAAGCTGGCAGACATGGTCACGTCCATCGTCAAGGGGCAGCTCCTCGCGCTTCAGCTCGGCCGGCTCAAGGACTCCGGGACCAACGACTTCCGACTCGTCTCGCTGGCCAAGCGCGACAACGTCCGCATGGCCCTCGACGTCGCCCGCACCGCGCGCGCGATCCTCGGCGCGGCCGGCATCACGGACGAGCACTCCCCCGGCCGGCACATGAACAACCTCGAGTCGGTCCTGACCTACGAGGGCACGCACGAGATCCACACCCTGATCGTGGGCCAGGCGGTGACGGGGATCCCGGCGTATCGCTGACGCCGGCACCGGGACGGATCAGCGCCGCGGCATGCTCCGCGGCACGAAGCTGGTCGGCGGGACCTCGATCTCGAGGATCTCCAGCCGCTCGCGGGCGATGGCGTAGAACTTCCGCGCCGGGAAGCGGGTGTACCCCAGCTCGATCTCGTAGACCGGCTCCCCCTGCAGGAAACGCCAGTGATTGATCAGCGTGGGGATCTTGGCGCCCACCTCGGTCTGGATGAACCGCCGGTGGCTCGAGCTGAGGAAGCAGGGCGGATCGTTCAGCTTGGCGCCGAACCGGATCACGTCGAGGATCTCCTTGCCCGCGACCAGCGGCTCGCCGTGGCGTTCTCGCCACGCCTCCTGCAACGCCGTCGCCAGCCGGCCGTCGACGCCGCCGGGGCGGAACCGGGTCAGGAACTTGTCGTAGGTGTCGACGGCGTCCATCAGGAACGCGCCGAGGAAGGCGCTCCAGCCGTGACGCGCCGCGATCCAGATCAGCGACAGGTCGTCGCAGACCCCCTCGCCGGCGCGCAGCCGGAAGAAGACCTGCTCGAACCCGGGCCAGGCGTATTCGCGGTCCTCGGTCTGGATCACACCGAGGGCCGTCAGCTGATCGAGATCCACGTTCGAGAACTCGCCCTGCCCGGGATCGATGATCCCGAGCTCGCGCAGACGCTCGGGGCGGACGACCAGCGTCCGCCCACCGCCGATCTCCAGGGCGTCGCCCGCGAACGTCCGGCGATGGTGCGCCATGCACATGCGGCGCTGGTCGAGGTCGTCCATCCAGCCCGCGAGCAGCATGCCCCGCAGGAAGTCCCGCGTCTCGACGCGCTGGCCCCGCAGGAACTCCACGCCGAGGACCGGCTCGCCGCCATCCTCGAGCAGCAGCTCGGGCTCGTCGAGGTTCTCGAGCAGCCAGGCCCCGAGCCGGTCGAGGCGGCGCCGGCGGGCCTCGCGCACGCGGTCGGCCCGCAGGTCCGGGTCGAAGGCCTCGAGCGCGGTGAGGATGCGATCGAACGTGGCCTCGCGGAAGACCAGCGGCTGGCCGGTCTCGTCCTGCCAGAAGCCGTGGCCGTTCTGCGCGCGCCCCAGCACCGACTGCGGCAGGAGCAGGCGCAGCGTCGCCGCGTCGGCGGCCAGATCGCGGGCCATGAGGTACTCGAAGTCGGCCACGGCCAGGCGGTCGAACAGCGGGCCGTGACGCGCGATGTCGAGCAGCTTGGGGCGCGGACCACGGCGGGCGGACGGATCGCGACGGTCGTAGTGATCCTGGGAGCGGCCGCGGGCCGCGTCGAGCAGGGCCTCGATGCGGCGCGCGGCATGGCGCCGGGAATCGGCCCGGCGCCCGCGCCGGCGGCCGCCCTGGCGGCGATCGTGTCGGTCGTGACGTGCCATGCCGCCACGGTAACGGCAGGGGCGGGATTTGGCACGGAAACGTTCGCGCCGATCCAGACCCGCTCCTGGGAGCCTAATCGTAGACGTTCAGACCCTTGGCGTTGGTGAAGGCCCGCAGGCCGAACCACGCCAGCTCCCGGCCATAGCCGCTCTGCTTGACGCCCCCGAACGGCATACGCGGGTCGCTCTTGGTGATGGAGTTGACGAACGCCGAGCCGCACTCGAGCTGGCGCGCGACGGCCTCGCCGCGGGCGATGTCCGCGGTCCAGACCGACCCGCCGAGCCCGAACTCGGAGGCGTTCGCCAGCTCGACCGCCGTCTCCTGATCGGGCACGGCGATCACCGGTGCCACCGGCCCGAAGACCTCCTCGGCCCAAACGCGCATCGAGGTCTCGACGTCCGCGAGCACGGTCGGCGGCAGGAACGTGCCGGGGCGGTCGAGCCGCTCGCCGCCGCACAGCACGCGGGCGCCGGCGGCCGTGGCCTGCTCGATCTGGTCCAGGAGGTTCTGCAGCTCCTTCTCGTTGACGATCGCACCGACCTGGACGCCGGGATCGAGGGGATCGCCGAGCGTCCGCCCGCGCATCGCCGCGGTGAAACGCTCCAGGAACTCGTCGTGCACCGTTCGCTCGACCAGGAACCGCTTGGCCGCGATGCAGCTCTGCCCCGTGTTGAGCAGGCGGCCGGTCATCGCGCCCTCCACGGCCCGGTCGAGATCGGCGTCCGCCAGCACGATGAAGGGATCGCTGCCGCCCAGCTCGAGGACGCAGGTCTTGAGCGTGTGGGCCGCGCGCGCGGCGACTCCCCGCCCGACCTCGGTGCTGCCGGTGAGCGAGACGCCCGCCACCCGCAGATCGTCGAGGAGGGCGCCGGTCGCCTCGTGATCGGCGACCACGGTCCGGAAGACGTCCTCCGGGAATCCCGCCTCGGCGAAGGCCGCCTCGAGGGCGAGCGCGCAGCCGGTCACGTTGCGCGCGTGCTTGAGGATGCTGGCATTGCCTGCGAGCACGGTCGGCACCCCGAAGCGCAGCGCCTGCCAGAAGGGATAGTTCCACGGCATGATGCTCAGGACCACGCCCAGCGGCTGGTAGATCACGCGGTGGTCGCGCCCGTCGGCCGCGACCGGCTCGTCGGCGAGCCAGGCGGCGCTCCGCTCGGCGTAGACGTCGCAGAGCCAGGCGCACTTGTCGATCTCCGCTCCGCTCTCGCTGATCGGCTTGCCCATCTCCAGGGTCATCAGGCGTGCCCACTCGGCCTTGTGCGCCCGCAGGACGCTCGCCAGGCGCCCGGCCAACCCCGCGCGCTCCTCGATCGGCCGCGCCGCCCAGGCCGGCTGCGCGGCGTGGACGTCGCCCAGGATGCCGGTCACCTGGTCGGCGGTGTGCATGTCGTAGGTGGCGAGGGTCTCCCCCGTCGCGGGGTTGTGCGTGGTGATCTGGGCCATGCCGTTCCTCCGGGTTCGTGTTCTTCCGGAACGTAACCCACGGCGGCGGATCGGGCCAGTCCGGGACCGGCGTCCAGGACGGACGAGGCGGGCCGCTCCACCGGGGAGCGGCCCGCCATCGTCGTCGGGGTCGACCGGAGCGCAGCTAGAACAGCGCCTTGATCTCGGTCAGGGTGGTGGCCTCGGTGGCCACGGTGCAGTCGACGTACTCGGTGATGCCGTCGGCGTAGACCTCGAGCTTGTAGGCGCCGAAGCTGTAGGTCAGCGCGCCGCAGACGCTGTTGAAGCACATGCCGATCTGATCCTCCGTCGGCGGGTCGAACCAGAAGTCGTCGAACATGACCAGCTCGCCGGTCTCCACCGACTCGGCCTCCCACTCGCCGTAATCGAACAGCTGGGTGATCTGGAAACCATCGGTCAGGCAGATCGAGACGCCCTCGAAGACCTCGGGGTCGACCATCAGCTCGGCCGTGGTCAGGCTGTAGGGCGCCGGCACCGGGCCGCTGCTGGTGACCTCGACCACACCGTCGGCGGCATTGATCTCGGTCAGGCCGTAGTACTCCTCGTAGATGCCCTGGATGTTGATCACGTCGCCCGGCATCAGGCCGTGATCGCTGCCGAGGAAGGCCCAGCAGCCGCTGTACGGACCGACGGGCACCTCGGTGATGAACGCGCCGTTGCCGGTCACATCGACGACGGTCACGCCGATGGCCTCGACGGGCGCGCCTTCCTCGTAGACGCCCTGCTGCAGGTCGGAGATGACGCCGGCCTGGGCGGCGGCGGCGATGATCAGGACGAGTCCGGCGATCGCAATCTTGCGCATGGTTTTCCTCCGGAATGGGGACGGAACGCCCGGTTCGGGCACGACACATCGGGACACGGGCGCGGGCACGGCCGCTGCCGTATCGATCGGGAGAATGGTAACAGGTCACGCGAGAATATGTAAACCCGGAGTGCAGGGATTTGATGAATTCACGGAATATGAACACAGGCCCGACCGGGAATGGTCGGGCCTGCGCCGTGGATCCGGGCTCGTCCGGCTGCCCCGGGCGCCCCGCGCTACGGCAGGATCGTGCCGAAGGCCACCGCGGCCGCCCGGTGGGCGACCACCGGGTAGACGCCCAGGACGATCACCAGGGCCGCCATGCAGCCCGCGAGCACCGTGGTCTCCCAGTTGCGGCCGTCGTAGGGGTTCTCCTCCGACTCGCTGAAGAAC
>WJIQ01000121.1 GCA_014730255.1 bacterium
CGCTGGACAACCACGCACCCGCGCGGCAAGCTCATGCCGCGTCGTCACCGATCCTTCCTCGTTGGGGGTCCAATTCATGAATCGTAACCGCGTGTTCTGCATCGTCGCCGTGGTCCTCATGCTCATGGCGAGCACGACCCTGGCCGGTCCCCTGGGCAAGACCATCAAGGCCGGCATCTCCTATGCCCAGGTGACCAACGACGGCGACGCCGGCGATTCCGACCACACGCTCGGGCTCGCGGCCGGCGTCGCGCTCAGCTACGACCTCGTTCCCGGCCTCTCGCTGCAGCCGGAGGTGCTGTACGTGCAGCAGGGCGGCAAGTACGACGTCAACGTCGTCGACGGGGGCATGGTGGTCGGCAGCGGGGAGCTGACCTGGGACCTCGATTACATCCAGGTGCCGGTGCTGGCGAAGATCCAGCTGCCGGTGGTCGGTTCGCTGCTGCCGACGATCATCGCTGGGCCGGCGTTCGCCTTCAACGTGACCTCCGACTACACGGTCGAGGGCGACGGCGCCGAGGATTCCGGCGAGATCGAGGACCTCAAGAGCACCGACCTGAGCCTGATCTTCGGGCTGGCCATGAAGGTCGGCGCCGGGCCGGCGGGCGTGATGGTCGAGGCGCGCTACAACCACGGCCTGACCGACCTGAACGACGCCGAGGGCGGGACGGCCAAGATCAACAACCGCAGCTTCCAGGTCCTGGCCGGGTTCTCCTTCTAGCCTGGTGGATCGACGAGGGGGCGGCGGCCGCCCCGGCCGCCGCCCTCGTGTCTGTCGCCGGGGTCAATCCGCGCGCAGGGTCAGGCCGTACCGGGCCTCGAGGGCCGTGGCGCCATCGATGCGGTCCAGGTCGCGCAACAGGCCGGCGAGCGATTGCGCCGCCGCCCGCGTGTCGTCATGGTCGTCGCCGAGCACGCGGGCCCGCAGGTCCAGCGCGCGCCGGTAGAGCGGCTCGGCCTCGGCGTGGCGGCCGGTGTCGTGGAGCAGCCGGGCCAGGTTGTACCAGCCGCGGGCGACCTGGGGGTGGTCTTCCGGCAGCGCGGCCTCGCGGATGGCCGCCGACTCGCGCAGCAGGCTCTCGGCCTCGCGCATCGCGCCGCGTCGCTGCAGCAGGAGCGCCAGGTTGTTGAGCGTGCTCGCCACCGAGGGATGCTCCGGTCCGAGCACCGTGCGCTTGATGCGCAGCGACTCGCGGTAGTGCGGCTCGGCCTCGTCGTCGCGGCCCTGCCGCTCGAGGATCGCCGCCAGGTTGTTCTCGCCGCGGCCGACCTGGGGATGATCGTCGCCGAGGATCCGCCGATGGATGGCCAGCGACGCGGCCACGCGCTCGGCGGCGCCCGCGATGTCCCCCTTCCGGTACCGCATCACGCCCCAGTTGCCCAGGAGGATCGCCCGCTGCGGGTGGTCCGCGCCACCTCCGGTCTGCATGAGGCTGTCGGCCCGCGCGAACAGGCTGTCCGCCGCCTCGGCACGCCCGAGCCGGACGGTGGCCGAGGCGAGGTTGGCCATGACCACCCCGAGCTCGATGGGGGTCGTCTCCGGGTCGGCACGCCGCACGGCGAGGGCGGCGCCGTAGCAGGCCGCGGCCGAGTCGGCGCGTTCCAGGGCCATGTAGGCCGCCCCGAGGTTGTTCCAGGCTGCGGCGGTGGTCGGATCACGATCCCCGGCATGCCGTCGCTGGATGCCCAGGGCGGTGCGGAGGCGGGCGACGGCGGCCTCGAAGTCGCCCCGGGCCTGGTCGAGGCGACCGAGGCTCACCTGCGCGGCGGCCAGCTCCAGCGAATCCACCGGCGAGGTCGCGGCGATCAGGTCGCGCGCCTCGCCGAGCAGCGTGTCGGCGCGGTCGTGCTGGCCGAGGTTCAGGTACGCGTCGCCCATGGCCTGCAGCATGGCCGCACGGACCCCGGGCCGGGCGGCCAGGTCGCGATCGATCCGCTGGCGTCCGCGCTCCAGCAGCTCGCGGGCGGTCAGCGTGTCGCCGCCGGCGAGCATGGGGTCGGCGGCCTGGAAGAGGTCGACCATGAAGCGCGTGACCTCGTCGCTCTCGGCGGCCGCGCGCCGGGCGAGGTCGCGCTCGCGGGTGGCCTCGCCGGCCTGCCAGAGGGTGCCCGCCAGACCGGCGACGAGGGCCAGGACGGCGAGCGCGGCGCCGATCACCGCGGCCCGGTGGCGCTGAAGGAACTTGCCCATCCGATATCCGGCACCGTCGGGCCTCGCGTGGACCGGCCGGCCGTCGAGCCAGCGGCGCAGGTCGTCGGCCAGCTCGCCCGGCGAGCCGTAGCGGCGGTCGGGGTCCTTGGCCAGGGCGCGCGCGACGATCGTGTCGAGATCGCCGCGCAGCTCGCGCGTGCGCTCCGGACGCCTGGTCGCGCGGCTGACGGGAGAAGGCTCGACCTCGCACACCCGCCGGCGGAGCTCGCCGTCGGTCAGGCCGCTGGCCGGCTGTGCCGAGACACCGCTCAGCAGCCGGTACAGGAGCAGGCCCAGGGCGTGGACGTCCGTGGCCGTGGTCACCGCATGGCCGGCGATCTGCTCGGGGCTGGCGTACTCGGGCGTGAGCACCCGTCCGAACGGTCGCGTCAGCTCCGGCGTGTCGTCGCTCAGGAGCTTGGCGATGCCGAAATCGAGCAGGCGCACGTGGCCCTCGTCGGTGACCAGGATGTTGCTCGGCTTCAGGTCGCGATGGACCACGAGGTTGCGGTGGGCGAACTGCACGGCGTCGCAGATCTGGAGCACGAGCTCGACCGTCGCCCGCACGCCGAGCGCCTGCTCATCCACCCAGCGGTCGACCGGCACGCCGTCGACGTACTCCATCACCAGATAGGGCGCGCCGTCCTCGAGCGCCCCGCCGTCGAGCAGCCGGGCGATGAGCGGATGGACGAGCCGGGCGAGGATCCGCCGCTCGTGCAGGAACCGCCGCGCGAGGTCGCCGTGGTCGCGCCGGAGGACCTTGATGGCGACCTGCTGCTGGAACTGGCCGTCGTCGCGCTCGGCGAGGTAGACGCGGGCCATGCCGCCGCGGCCCAGCTCGCCGACCACGCGGTAGGCGCCCACGCGGGCGCCCAGCAACGAGGGGGCCTCGGGCTGGCCGGCCAGCGGGGCGAGCAACGAGCCGGCGAGGTCGTCGACCGCGTCGCTGCCCGGCTCGGCGTCGAGCAGCGAGAGCACCTCGTCCCGCAGCTCCCGGTCGTCGCCGCACTGTTCGCTGACCCATCCTCGACGTGCATCGACGGGCCGTTCGCGGGCGGCGAGGAACAGCTCCTGGACGCGGTCCCAGCGGTCGCCGTCCATCACTCGCGCTCCAGCTCGCGCCGCAGCCAGGCGCGCAGCAGGGTCCAGTCGCGCTTGACCGTGGCGGGCGAGACGTCCATGGCGGTCGCCGTCTCCTCGATGGTCAGCCCGGCGAAGAAGCGCAGCTCGACGATGCGGGCATGGCGGGGCTGCCGCGCCTCGAGGCGTTCGAGCAGGTCGTCGAGCACGAGCACCTGATCGAGGGTGACGTCGGGCACGTGCAGGCCCTCGTCCAGCGGCAACGGGGTCTGGCCGCCACCGCGCTTCTGCCGCTTGCGGGCCACCGCGTGATCGACGAGCACCCGCCGCATCACGCCGGCGGCGATGGCGAAGAAATGGGCGCGGTTCTGCCAGTCGAGCCGGTCGAGCCGGTCGAGCTTGAGATAGGCCTCGTGGACCAGGGCGGTGGGGCTGAGGGTGTGACCGGCGCGCTCGCCGCGGAGCTGGCGGCCGGCGATGGCGCGCAGCTCGTCGTACACCAGCGGCATCAGCCGCTCGCGGGCCTGGTCGTCGCCGCCGGTGGCGGCGCGCAGGAGCTGGGTCAGATCGGCCGCGTCGCTCATGGCGCTCATGATAACGGCGTTGCGCGGGCGTACAAGAAAACATGAGCCGATCCATCCGCGAACGCGGCTACTCCCTCATGAACACGTCCGTGAATCGACCATCCAGGGCGACCGTAGGGAGGCCTGCACTCATGTCCTGTCATCGCATCGTCATCCTGACGAGCCTCGCGCTCATGATCGCGGCCGCCGCGGCCGCGCAGACCGGCCAGCCGTTCGTGCCGGCGCAGACCTGGTACACCGACGCGGCCGGCGACGGTGCCGAGATCGACGCCCAGGGCGACATCTGGGTGGAGGTCGACGGCATCCCCGGCATGACCGGCGGCGACCACAGCCACCCGGTGCCCGCCGAGGTCCAGCAGGGCATCGACGGCGCGCCCGACTACCGGCTCTCGCCCACGCGGCGCCACCTCTACGCGTACGGATCGGCCTCCGGCAACACGCAGGGCGTCCGCATGTACCTGTACGCCGTGCCCGAGACCGACGGCGCCTCGCTCGACTTCATCGCCGGCGGGGTGACCTTCACCGACGGCATCGCCTTCGAGCGGTTCTTCGACCTCGACGTGCCGGACCTCGCGTCCTACTTCTTCGCCGTCAGCGACAGCGATGGCGGGCCCGCGCAGCGCATCTGGTGGGTGAACCTCGCCAGCGGGGCGACCGGATTCACGAACGACCTGCCACCCAGCGTCCAGCCCGACGTCACCTTCGCGCCCAATGGCATCGCGGCGTTCCTGCGCCACGACGGCACGTTCCCCAACCAGAGCAGCTACTACTTCATCGAGCTCTGCGACGACGACCTCGGGGTGCGGGTCAACCAGGGCGGCGCGCCCTACGACGACCTCGACGGACCGGACGTGGCCACCGCGTTCCTCGCCGGCGACGCCGTGAACGGCTTCCTCGGCGAGGTCCTGCACGACGGCAGCGTGATCGGCGTCTCGCCCCTCGACGCCTGCGGCGGTGCGACCGATCCGGTGGGGGCCTGTTGCGTCGACGGCGAGTGCATCGACGGCGTGACCGAGGGCGCCTGCGCCGACCTGGGCGGCGAGTGGCAGGGGGCCGGCACCGACTGTCAGGGCATCGACTGCCCCGATGTGCCGGCGGCCCAGCTCACGCTCACCGGCACCGGCCCGGCCACCACCACGCCGCTGACCCCGACCACGTTCAGCTTCACCTGCGCGAACATCGGCGATGCCGAGGCCCAGAACACGGCGATCACGGTCTACCTTCCGGGCAGCGACGTCACGTTCGTCAGCGCCGGCCAGGGCGGCCTGCACCTGCCGAGCCAGGGCCGGGTGGTCTGGCAGGTGGGGACCCTGCCGGCCGGCGATCAGGTCACCGTCACCCTGACGCTCGAGGCCGGCTGTGACGCCGACCGCATCTACATCGGCAACTACACCGCCGTGGCCTCGGACACCCCGGTGGCCATCGGCTCGCCGGCGGTGATCTCCGAGCTCGATCTTCCCAGCACGACGCCGCTGGTGGCCGCCACGTCGGCGACCGTACCGCTCGGCGAGCCCGTCGGGACCGGCGAGACCATCGCCTACACCCTCGCGCTCACCAATGACGGTGCCGAGGACCGCGGCGGCCTCAACGTCGCGGTCAACTACGGTCCGCACGTCGCGTTCGACGGCGTGGTCGACGACGGCGGCGGCATCGTGACCGACGAGGGTTATCGCTTCCTCTGGGAGGGCGACCTCGCCGCCGGCCAGTCCGTGCAGGTCACCGTCCGCGTGGCGGTGGTCCAGTGCCGTCAGGGCGAGAACCTGCAGACCCAGCTCAACGGGGGACTGACCATCGGCCTTCTCAACAGCTGCGGCCAGTTCATCCAGGGGATCGCCGTGCCCGGGCCGGTGACCGTCGCGCCGTCGGACGCCGTGACCTCGGTCACGGTCACCAGCACGCCGGCCCCGCGCGTGGTCGACGAGGCCTGGTTCCCGGTGCCGACGCTCGTGCGCCCGGACGAGGCCATCGAGGTCGAGTGGCGACTGGTCAACCGCGGGGCGGCGCCGCTCGCGCTCGCGGGCACGCGGTGCCAGCTCGGCGCCCTCGTACCCGATGGCGATCCGCCGTTCCTGCAGCCCCCGCCGGCGGGCACGGCGTGGGACGCGGCCCAGAACCAGATCACCTTCGACGGCACCGTGGCGGCCGGCGACACCCTCCGCATCCTGTTCGGCGCGGTCGTGCCGCCGGACGCCGACTGCCAGCTCACGATGAGCGCCACCGTCGCCACCGGCGAATGCGCCACGCTGGCGCAGGCGTTCCGCCGGCTGATCACCGTCCCCGAGCCCATCGCCTCGCCCCATCTGCTGGCCAGTACGGACTGGGGGGAGATCGGCCGCGGGCAGCCCGATTCGTCGAGCACGGTCGACCCATGGCTCTGCTTCACCGGCGAGATCTTCTGGGACCTGAGCGCCAACCACGACGGGTCGTTCTGGCTCGCCGGCCTGCCGGCCTACCGCGTCGATCCGGCATCGCTCGACCTGACGGTCCTCGATCAGGGCTTCGCCACGGACATCGGCCTGGCCAACATCACCGGCGTGGTCGAGGACTCCACCAGCGGCGTGGTCTACCTCGCCGGCAACACCTTCGACCAGGGTCAGGCCCTGCTCGGTCTGCGGGCCTGGGACCCGGACACCGACCAGCGCACCGTCGTCTATGACGAGGTGCGCGACGTCGATCCGCGCCTGGGCACCCCTCAGGCCCTCGTGCTCGACGACCAGGGGCATCTGGCGGTGGGCACCGGCTTCGGCGTCTTCCGCATCGACCCGGCCGACACCACCGACGCCGTGCTCCACAGCGATCCGCTGCTGCCGTCCGGGGCGCTCAACCTCGCCCTCTTGCCCGACGGCCGCTACGCCGTGGCCGACAACGTGTTCGGCACCACGCCGGAGCCCCTGGTCGCGATCGATCCGACCGACGGCACGCACACCGTCCTGGTGCCCGACCTCAACGAACCGGCCGGCGCGCCGACGATCCCCTACCTCGCGGCGGCCGCCGACGACAGCAACCGCGTCTTCCTGGCGACCCAGCAGGGGGCGGTCACGATGGTCGACCTGCGCACCTCGCCGGCCACGCTGACCCCGCTGTTCTCGAGCCTGCAGGGTCTGGGAGGCCTGACCTGGATGGGTGGTGGCGATGGGGGCGGCGCGACGCCCGTGTCCGACCTGCCGGTCGTCCCGACCGAGCTCGTCCTGGGTGGCGCGGCGCCCAACCCGTTCAACCCCCGGACCACCGTGCGCTTCGAGCTGCCGCGGTCGGGCCGGGCGACCCTCGAGCTCTTCGACGTCCGCGGCCGCCTGGTGACCACCCTGGTCGACGCCGATCTGGCGGCCGGGCGGCACGAGGTCGTCTGGAGAGGGACCGACGCGCTGGGGCGTGGGGTCGCCTCGGGGACCTATCTGGCCCGGCTTCGCGCCGGCGGCGAGGCGCGCACGGCGAAGCTGCTGCTCGCCCGCTGAGCTGCGGCCCGCGGCATCGGCGGCCCCTCTCGCCCGGGGCCGTCGACGCCCGTATCGTCGTGCCGGGCGACCGGCTCCACGTGCCTCGAAGAATGTTGTTACGTCGTGACCGTCACCGTAAATGACGTTCGACGAACTATTTCGGCCGCTTCAGCTCCTTTCCCATGGTCAGCACGACCGATTCTCGCCCTGGTCGCTCGCCCAGACCGCCGATGTCCCTGCGCGTTGTCATCTCCGGCTCGGTTGTCGACGCTGGTCGACCCGCGGTCGCCCGATCCGGGTGTGCTGGGTCGTATCCCGGATCTCGAGGGCAAGGCCGGCCTGACGGTCCGAGAATCCCGAGACGGTGCGTGTCAGGAGTTCCGGCAAGAGCTCGCGCGATTCCAGCCCGGTCGGAGCCTGAAACGCCGGTGAAGCGGGACGACAGAAACGGCCATAGAGGGCTCATGGGAGGGGTCCAGGCAAGGTCTGGGCCCACCAACATTCTCCGACGTACAGGTGACGGTTGCCGTTCCCGCCACTGCCGTTATCATGCCTGGACAAACAGTGGACAGATTGTAAAAAACACGCTGTCTTGATGGCTCGTCATGATCTGGACAGGACCATTTCGAAATGATAAATCGATGACGCTCCGAACGTTGAGGCATCTTCACACGTCCAGGCTGGTTTCCCTCGCCTGTCTAGTCGTCCTGGCCGTGTTCGGATCCTCGGCCGCGGTGGCCGCGACCCTGACCGGCCTGGTCACCGACGCCGACTCGGGCGACGTGATGCCCTTCGTGACGATCACCGTGACCGGGCCGGGCGAGGGCGACGCCGCCACGGAGCGCACCGGCGAGTCCGAGCTCGATGGCCGTTACCGCTTCGAGGACCTCGCGGCCGGCGCGTACACGGTCGCCTTCGATTTCCCGGGCTACGCGCCCGAGACGCGGTCGGTGCGTCTGGTCGACGACGAGACCCGCGAGCTCGACGTCGACATGTTCGTGGTCGCCATCGAGCTGGACGAGCAGGTGGTCTCGGCCGCGCCCGTGGACGACGACGCGCTCCTGCAGCCCGGCTACCTGAGCATCGATGCGGGCACCCTCGACGAGTTGCCCGGCATCGCCGAGGCCGACCCCCTGCGCGCCCTGCAGACCCTGCCCGGGGTCGCCGCCGCCAGCGACGTCTCCAGCGGCCTCTACATCCGCGGCGGCGGCCCCGACCAGACCCTGGTCGCCATGGACGGCGTGCCGGTCTACAACCCGACCCACGCGTTCGGCCTGTTCTCGACGTTCAACAACGACGTCGTCGACGACCTCACGCTCTACAAGGGCGCCTACCCCGCGGCGTACGGCGGCCGCCTGGGCGCGGTCCTCGACGTGGGCATGCGCCGGCCCGAGTCGAGCGAGGTCCGCGGCAAGCTCGGCGTGAGCCTCATCGCCGCCCGCGGCTACGTCGAGGGCAGCCTCGGAAAGGACCGCTGGCTGGTGGCTGGCCGCCGCACCTACCTCGAGCCCGTGCTCTCGGCCGTGCGGACCGAGGAGAACCCCATCCCGTCGTACTACTTCTACGACCTCAACGCGACCTACCTGACCGGGCGACTCGGTGGCCTGACGACCTTCACGATCTACCACGGACGCGACGAGGTCTCCGTCGACGCCGACGAGAACACCACCTTCGACGTCGGCTGGGGCAACACCGTGGCCATGCTGAGGCACGAGCGGCCGCTGACGGACCGGCTGCTCGGCTCGCTCACCCTGTCGACCAGCCTCTACGGCTCGGACGCCGACGCGGAGATCCTGGCCACCCCGTTCGAGGTGCGCAACGACCTGCAGGACCTCACGGCCACGGCCGCGCTCGACTGGGACGCCGGCCGCGGTCATCGCCTGCGCGCCGGCGTGACGGCGGCCAGCTACGACCTGTCCTACCTGCAGCGCTTCAACTTCGACGTCGGCGTGGATTACGGCACCCGGCCGTTCGAGCTATCGGCGTACCTCGACGACCGCTGGCGTTTCACCGGGAGCACGACGGTGCGCGCCGGACTGCGGGGCCGCTACATCTCCGACGGCGAGCGCACGCTGCTCGAACCCCGCCTGACCGTCGCGCAGGACCTCACCGATGGTCTGCGCCTGAAGACCGGCTTCGGCATCTTCCATCAGTACATGCAGCTGGTCTCGACCGAGGGCTTCTCGGCCGGCGACTTCTACCTGCCCATCGACGAGACCGCCGAGCTGGGCCAGTCGATCCAGGGCGTGGTCGGCCTGGAGTGGACACCCACGCCGCGCGACGTGATCAGCCTGGAGTTCTACGAGACCAGCCTCGACGAGCTCGTGGTCTTCGACAACAGCACGGCCGCCGACGCGACCGGTTTCACCGCCGAGGAGATCTTCGTCACCGGCGGCTCCGGATACGCCCGCGGCATGGAGGTCCTGATCCAGCGCGACTTCGGCGACCTCACCGGCTGGATCGGTTACACCCTGGGCGCGACGCGCCGGCAGTTCGCCGAGCTGAACCGGGGCGAGGAGTTCGCGCCCAAGTACGATCGCACCCACGACGTCAACGTGGTGCTGTCGCGCTCGTGGGGGTCGTGGAAGCTGGGGGCGGCATTCCGCTACGGCACCGGTCAGGCGTTCACCCCCGCGGCCGCCCGCTACCAGGTGCGCGACCCGGGCACCGGCGAGATCAAGGACCTCGGCCAGGTCATCGCCGGCGAACGCGGCTCGGCCCGCCTGCTGCCCTACCACCGCCTCGACCTCTCGGCCCGCAAGCCGATCACCCTCTTCGGCCTCGGCGGCGAGCTGGTGATCGAGGTCTTCAACGTCTACAACCGCCGCAACGAGTGGTTCGTGCAGTACGAGACCGACGGCCCGGTGACCGAGGCCACGGTCGTGCAGATGCTGCCCTTGATCCCGAGCGTGGGGGTGAATCTTGAATTCTGATCGCGTGCGCTGGACCTGGTTCGCGCTCGGCTGCCTGTTGCTGGTGGCCGCCTGCTCGCCCGAGCGCGACGAGAACTCGCTGTTCGTGCCCGCGGACATCGACGTGCCCGTGGTCGATGGCCTGCTCGTCGTGGGCAAGTCGCTGCCGGAGATCCGCCTGTCGCGCACCCGCCCGCCGGACGAGCTGTACGACTTCGCCGAGGCCGCGATCCGCGAGGCGGACGTGCGCGTGATCACCGCCGCCGGCGACACCGCCCGCTATGCCGAGCGCGACACCACGCCGGGCATCTACTGGCCCGACCTCGACAACGTGGTGACGCCGGAGTCGGTCTACGAGCTGATCGTCGAGACGCGGCGGGGCGAGCGCATCACCGCGACCACGACCACGCCACCGCAGCTCGTGGTCGACGCGTGGCTGCGGCTCTCCTCGCAGGCGGACGAGGTAATCGCCGAGATGCAGCGATTCGAGGAGGTCGGCGATGGCGTCTTCGAGGCGCCGGAGAACCAGGTGCTCTACACCGTCGGGATCCTCGAGGCGCGGCTGTCCAGCGAACCGCCGGTCGGCTACCAGCTGTCGGTGGCGAGCCTCGATCTCGGTAGCGACTTCGTGATCGACGTGCCGTTCCTCGACGACGAGGACCTCGCCGAGATCGAGCGCTCCGGCTCGTCGCCGCCGGTCGAGGTCGAGGACGACGCCGTGCAGCTGCCGTGGTTCAGCATCTACTTCGAGGGCCGCCACGTCTGGAAGATCCACGCGCTCGACCGCAATGCGTACGACCTGATCCGGACGAGCCCGGAGGAGGGCGACGGCTTCGGCTTCGGCGGCAATCCGGGCGACGACTTCGACCGGCCGATCTACTGGATCGACGGCGGGGTCGGGCTGTTCGGCTCCTCGTCGGTCGATTCCCTGGGCTTCTACATCTCGCCGGCGCCGTAGGGACGCCGCGGCCACCAGCCCGGCCCGTGGACGAAGGCCCCGCTGCCTGATGGCAACGGGGCCTTCGTGGTGGTCGCGTCTCCGCCGTCGGTCGTGGTGTCGTCTCCGGACGCGGCGAAACCGGAACCCGGGTCGCTAGAACAGCGCCTTGATCTGGCTCAGGCTCTGGGCCTCGTTGGCCACGCCCGACTCGAACTCCCAGGTGCCGATGGGGAACGGGTTGGCGGCCGTGTCGTTGCTCGTCTCGTCGTCGAGCGCGTTGGGGCCGGAGAAGAACCAGTCCGCGAGGTCGAACATGTCGCTGTCGCTGGTGTTGTCGACGCGGTAGGCCCAGCCGTCGGCGTACTCCCAGGGCTCGCCGGAGCCGTCGACGTCGATGTCGCCGAACACGTCGACCACGACGTCGCCGAGGAACAGCTCGATGGCGTCGTCGCCGTTGATGCTGACGGCGTTGCTGGTGTAGTCGGGCGCGAAGCCGAAGAAGTTCGCGAACTCGATGTCCTCGGTCGCGACGTAGATGAACTGGCCCTCGACGACCGCGTCGGCCGGGAACGTGAACTCGACGCCGTCGGAGCCGCCGCCGTTGTTGGCGCTGCCGAGGCCGTAGGCCGACAGGTCGGCGATGTCCTGCACCGCGCACAGCTCGACGGCCTTGGGGATGCCGCCGGGCAGCGGGCCGTCGACGACGCCGGTGATGACCAGCTGGCCGAGGGCGGTGCCGGCGATCAGGGTGATGACGAGGGTCGTGAGCAAGGTCTTCATGGAGCTTCCTTCCGGGAGTGGGTCGGGTGGCTACGGTCGATGGTCGCCGATACTAGCACCAAACCGTCGACAATGCCACGTTAGA
>WJIQ01000122.1 GCA_014730255.1 bacterium
CAGGCATCGCAGGCGCCCTCGACGAGATCGGCGATGGGCTGATCGAGCCGGCCGGCGGCCCGCTGCAGCTGGCGCGCGATGCGGGTCGGGAGCCGCTCGAGCAGATACTGGAGGTCGCGCTCGATCTCCGGTCGGGCGCGTTCGGCGCGCTGCCAGCGGGCGGTCTGCTCACCCTGCCGGGTCGCGATGTCCTGCCGGGCGGCCGTGGCCGGACCGTCGTCGGGCTCCTGCCAGAGGTCGAGCAGCTTTCCCTCGATGTCGTCGCGTCGGCGGCGCATGGCCTCGACGTCGCGGATGACGGCCTCCTGGGTCGCCGGGTCGGCCGGACGGCAGGCGCGGCGATCGCGCAGGCGGGCCTCGAGGGTCTGCAGCTCGTCCTCGAGCCGCGCGGCCTCGACCGAGCGCTCGCGGCGCTGCTCGGCCAGGCGGGCCTGATCGTCGGCGTACTCGGCGTCGAGCGCCACGAGGTCGGCCTCGCGCCGGTGACCCTCGTCGGCGTCGCGACGCGCTCTGGCGAGCTGACGGTACAGCTCGGCGGCGTCCCTCAGGTGGGCCAGCGTGATGGCGAGTTCCTGTGCCACGATGCCCCCGGCATGAACGAGAAAGGGTGCCCGAGGCACCCCGTCTCCGTCTCCTGGTGGGTCGATGGTGGGCGATACTGGACTCGAACCAGTGACCTCTCGCGTGTGAGGCGAGCGCTCTAGCCAGCTGAGCTAATCGCCCATCGCACCCGGACCTGGCAGACCGTGGTGGGCCCACCAGGATTTGAACCTGGGACCGACCGGTTATGAGCCGGCTGCTCTGACCACTGAGCTATGGGCCCAGAATCCAGGACGCGCAAGATAACCCGCTGCGCGTTCACGGTCAACCACCTACATCATCTCGCCGTAGCCCTTGAGCTTCCGCGACCGGCTCGGGTGGCGCAGCTTGCGCAGCGCCTTGGCCTCGATCTGCCGGACGCGCTCGCGGGTGACCTTGAAGATCGTACCGACCTCCTCGAGGGTGCGCGGCGTGCCATCCCCCAGGCCGAACCGCAGGCGGATGACCTTCTCCTCGCGGCGCGTGAGCGTCGAGAGGACCTTGGTCATCTGCACCTTGAGCATGCTCTGCACGGCCTCGCGCGCCGGCGAGGGCGCGGTGTCGTCCTGGATGAAATCGCTCAGGGTCGAGTCCTCGTCCTCGCCCAGCGGTCGATCGATGGAGACCGGCTCCATGGACGCCTTCATCACCGCCTGCACCTTGTCCAGCGGCATGTCCAGGCGCTGGGAGATCTCGTCGGGCGTCGGATCGCGCCCGAGTTCCTGCAGCATCTGGCGGCTGGTCTTGGTGACCTTGCTGATGGCCTCGATCATGTGGACCGGCACGCGGATGGTGCGCGCCTGGTCGGCGATTGCACGGGTGATCGCCTGGCGGATCCACCAGGTGGCGTAGGTCGAGAACTTGTAGCCCTTGCGGTAGTCGAACTTCTCGACCGCGCGCATCAGGCCGCTGTTGCCCTCCTGGATGAGATCCAGGAATTCCAGGCCGCGGTTGGTGTAGCGCTTGGCGATGGAGATCACCAGACGCACGTTGGCCTCGATCATCTCGCGCTGGGCGGCCTGCACCTCGGCCTTGCCGGCGGTGATCTCCGAGGCCAGCTGCACGAGCTCCTCGCGACCGAAGCCGATCTCGCGCTCGACCTCCTGGACGCGCTTGCGGTAGTTCTTGATCTGCCGGTAGCAGTCCTGGATGGTCTCGCGTCGCTCGGCCGATAGCTTCTGGTCCTTCAGGCTCGCCGCCATGTCGGCGAATTCCACGCCGGCCTCGTCCTCGGCCTCGGCGATGCGCGCCTCGAGCCCGGCCACCTTGTTCTCGACCAGCAGGACCTTGCTGGCCAGCGACTCCACCAGGTCGGTGGCGAGGTTCAGCTCCAGGAAGGCGTCGAGCACCTTCTTCTCGCGCGCGGCGATCATGCGCGTGAGCGTGGCCACCCGGGTGGCGTTCGTGCACTCGGCGAGCTCGGCCTTCTGCTCGGCCACCTCCTGGCGCCACTTGTCGATGCGATCGAGGGTCCGCAGGATGCGTTTGCCCTCGCGGCGCGCCGACTGGCCGGTGTTCCAGGCGCTGTTGTCGAGCTGGACGACCTTCTCGAGGGCCATGGCGTCGCCGGTCAGCTGCAGCGCGCAATGGCGCAGCTCGGCGACCGCGTGCTGCGAGCGGAGCGTGGCGCGGATCACGCGCGTGCGGCCATCCTCCATGCGCCGCGCCAGCTTGACCTCGCCCTGGCGGGTCAGCAGCGGCACCTTGCCCATCTCCCGCAGGTACATGCGCACCGGGTCGTCGTACTTGATGTTCGACCGCACGGCCTTCTTGGCCGAGGCGGCCTTCTTCTTCTCCTTGCGGTGGCGCGTCGCGAGGCGACGATCGGCCTCGCCCATGTCGTCGAAATAGTCGATCTGCAGTTCGTGGAGCTTGTCGTAGACGCGATCGAGCGTGTCGACATCGACCTCATGGTCACCGATCAGGTCGTTGATGTCGTCGGTCAGGACCCATCCCCCGCGGTCGCTGGCCTTGCGGCGGACGGACTCGATGAGCTTGTCGAAGCGTTCCTTCTCCATCGGAGTTCGGCTCCCTCTATCGCCAAGGTGAACGGTCGTTAACCATGATGAACGCGCTGGGCCAGCCGCAAGCGCTCGATCGCCTCGCGGACGGCCCGCTCCGTATCGCCTCCTTCGGGGATGTCGTGTTCCAGCAGGTCGGTGACGTAGGCCCGGTACTCGGCGTCCTGCGCGTGCCAGCGCGCCTCGACGAACCGGGCCGGGGCCTCGGTGTCGGCGGTGTCGCGCCAGAGCACGAGCTCGTCGATCAGGGTGCGTGCGGCCGGTCGGGTCCAGGTCAGGTCGCCGCCCTCGTCCAGCAGACGCCGCGCGGCGGCCCCGGAACGGTCTTGCAGGACCTGGGCCAGCAGCGCCGTTGCCACGTGGTCGATGTTCACGCCGGTGAACTTGCGGAATCGCGGGCGTGGTGGCGGGGCCGGGGCCGCGTCGGCGGCGTCATCGGGCGGCTCGGGGGCGGCGGCCGGCGCCCGCCGCTCGCCACGGACGATCTCGGTCAGGGTCTCGCGCAGCACGGCCGTGTCGAGCGCGAAGAGTTCGGAGGTCTCCTGGAGCATGTATTCCCGCCGGATCGCGTCGGGCACCTGGGCGATGGTGGTCAGCACCTGGTGAACTCCTTTCTCCAGGGCACTCCGCTCGTCACCGGCCCGGGCGACGGCCTCGCGCACGTAGCGCAGATAGGGCACGGGGTGGTCGAGCACCTCGTGCATGGCATCCGTGTCGCCACTCATGACCAGGTCGGCCGGATCCTGCCCCGCCGGCGGCGTGGCGATCTCGGCCTCGAGGCCCGCCGCGAGGCAGGCGTGCGCGGTCTTGACCGCGGCCTTGCGACCGGCCGCGTCGCCATCGAACAGGATGATCACCCTCTGCGCCCCGCGCCTCAACAGGCGTGCCTGCTCGGTCGTGAAGGCGGTGCCGCAGGTGGCGACCGCGTTGCCGATGCCGGCCTGCGCGAGGGCGATCACGTCGAGGTATCCCTCGACCAGCAACGCCACCTTGGCCCGCGCGATCTGCATGCGCGCCGAGTCGAACGCATAGAGCAGGCGACTCTTGTTGAAGTGCGGGCTGTCGGCGGAGTTCAGATACTTCGGTTCTCCGGGACCGATCAGGCGGCCCCCGAAGCCAGTGACCTGGCGAGCGACGTTACGGATGGGAAACATAATCCGATCGCGGAAATAGGCAAACGGCGATCCGGATTCGCCCCGGCGCAGCAGATCGGCCTGGATGGCGAGGTCGACCCCGACGCCCCGGCGTTCGAGTTCCTGTCGGAGCCAGTCGCCCGCCGGCGCCCAGCCCACGTCGAAGCGGTCGAGCACCTCGAGGGTGAAGCCCCGGTCGGTCAGGTAGTCGCGGGCCGCGCGTCCGAGCCGCGGGTCCTGCCAGGCGGCACAGAACGCCTCGCTCGCCGCGGCCATGGCCCGGTGGTAGGCGCGCTTCTCGCCCTCGTCCTCTCCGGGCTGCAGGTAGCTGGCCAGGTCGATGTCGAGGGCGCGGGCGAGGGTCTCCATGGCCTCGGGAAAGGTCAGGCTCTCGAGCTCCATGAGGAAGCTGATGGCGTCGCCGCCGGCCCCGCAGCCGAAGCACTTGTACGACTGCCGCGTCGGGTTGACGTGGAAGCTCGGGGTCTTCTCCTGGTGGAAGGGGCAGAGTCCCTTGTAGCTCGCGCCGGCCGCTTGCAGGCGGACATACCGGCCCACGAGCTCGACGATGTCGGTCTCGTCCTTGACCCTGGCGATGATCTCGGGCGGAAGTACAGCCACGGCAACCCTTTGCGCGCAACGCCTGGCGGTCTGTCAAGGTAACGCGAGTCCAATGGAATCGTCAAGTTCGTTGCGATTCGGTCACACGAGGTGGACGACCGTCGCGCCGAAGTTGTTCTGACGCTCTCCCCCCGGATGGAACGACGCGACCCGCGCGTCGCGCGCGAGGCGGGCCAGCAGCTGGTCGCGCAGCCGGCCGGTGCCCATCCCGTGCACGACCGTGATCTGATCGAGCCCGACCGGCACGGCGCGATCGATCATCCGGTCCAGGCGCAGCCACGCCTCCTCGGCGGTCAACCCGCGCAGGTCGAGCTCCGGCGGGATGCCCGGATCGTCCTGGTCCCAGGTCCAGGCGCCCGCCGTGGCGGTCGGCGTCGCCGGAGCCGGCGCCTCGTCGCCGCGGTCGACGCGTTCGACGCTACCGCGGTCCACGCTCACGCGCAGGCCGTCGGCGGTGACCCCGACCTTGTCGCCGCGCACCTCGGTGACGCGCCCGGTCAGACCCAGGTGCGGCACGCGCACCCGGTCGCCCGCGGCGAGATCGGACGGCGCGCCGGCCGCCTCCGGTCCCGTCTCGGGCAGGGCGTCGCGCACCTCGGCGAGCTGCCGGTGCGCCCGCTGGACCACGGTCCTGGCGGCCCCTTCACTACGCACCTCGCGCACCGCCTGTTCCAGTCGACGTCGCCACTGCCGGACGAGTTCCTCGCCCTCCTGCCGCGCCTTCTTGCGGGCGGCAGCGAGCTCGCTGTCCAGGCCGCGCAGGCGCTCGGCGAGCTCGCGCTCGCGGCGCCGGTTCGCGGTCTCCAGCTCGCGGGCCGCCTCCTCGCGACGCTCCAGCGCGGTCGCGCGCCGCGCCAGGTCGGCCAGTAGCTGCTCGAGCTGGTACCGTTCCTCGCCGACCAGCGCCCGGGCCTGGTCGAGCAGGCCGCGGTCCAGGCCCACGCGCGCGGCGATGTCGAAGGCGTGGCTCGCACCGGGGTCGCCCAGCCGCAGGGTGAACAGGGGGGCGAGCGAGGCCTCGTCGAAGTCCATGGCCGCGTTGATCATCGCCGGGTGGTCGTGCACCGCCGCCTTGAGCAGCCCGTAGTGGGTCGAGGCGACGACCAGGGCCCCTCGATCGATCAGCCGCTCGAGCACGGTCAGGGCCAGCGCCGTGCCCTCCTGCGGATCGGTGCCCGAGCCGATCTCGTCGCAGAGCAGCAGGCTCGACGGCCCGGCGTGGGTCAGGAAGTGCTGCAGGTGGGTCAGGTGCGCCGAGAAGCTCGACAGCGAGTCCTCGATGGACTGCTCGTCGCCCAGGTCGACGAACACCTGGTCGACCAGCGGCAGGCGCGTGTCCTCGCGTGCGGGAACGTCCCAGCCGCACTGGGCCAGCATGACCAGCACGCCGATCGTCTTCATGGCGACCGTCTTGCCGCCGGCGTTGGGGCCGGAGATCACCAGGGCGCGCGCGGTGTCGGGAAGCTCGAGGTCGAGGGGGACGACCTCGTCGGCGCGACCGGCGCCGGCGAGCGCCTCGACCAGCAGCGGATGCCGCGCCCGGCAAAGGCGGGGCGCCGCGCCGGCGGCGATCTCGGGCCGCCGGCCACCGACCTCGTCCGACCAGACCATGGACGCGCGGAC
>WJIQ01000123.1 GCA_014730255.1 bacterium
ACCAGGACGTTCACGGTCGGCTCCTCGGTGGGGGAATGGCGGCGTTACCGGTCACGCTACGAACGAGGGGCGGTGACCGCTCGTCGGCGTGAGCGGGTCCACCTGCCGGCGATACCTAGACCTCTTGACCGACGCGCTGGCCGTTCGCCAGCTCCAGCCCTGGCATGCCGATATGCGTGAGCGGCAGGTGCGCCTACCGAAGATCTACGTCCCCGACAGCGGGATCCTGCGCCAGTTGCTCGGGCTGAACACCACGAAAGCGGTGCTGGAACACCCGAGGCTGGGTGCGTCGTGGGACGGGTTCACAATCGAGCAGGTACTGGCGGCCGAGGACGGGGTGTTCCTGGATCGAGGACGGCGCTCACTGGACGCGCGAGGGGCGGGGGCCGCCCGCCACGTCCGGGCGACGCATCGCCCCGCTACGCCGACCGCGCCCGCCGTGCCGCCACGAACGACCGCACCGCCAGCACCACGAAGATCAGGCAGAGGAGCGCCATGACGGCCTGCACCACCGCCGCCATGGGGCGCGCCACCTCGTCGCCGGCCAGCACCTGCCAGGCCTGGGGCACGCCGCGCGCGGAGCCCGCCAGGCCCAGGGCCGCCAGCACCGCGGCCGCGTGCAGGGCGTGCTTGCGCCGCGACTCGGCACGGCCCAGCCAGCCCAGCAGCAGCAGGGGCAAGCCGAAGAACGCGGGGATGAGGGCCGTGGCGCTGTCCCGGCCGGTGCCGAGGTAGGCGAGCAGGCCCAGCAGGATCAGGAGGACGCCGAAGATCATCGCGGTCCGGGCCATCGTTCTCTCCTTCGGGCGGCGTCGACGGTCGTGGTCGGATGCCTCGAGGCTCGTGGACACACAGCCTACGGGCGCTGAGTGTCGCGGGCAAGCGGACCGCAGTCGCCCGTAGACTTTCGAAGCCGCCGCGATCCCTGTCCCTTCTATTCATTCCATCCGGCTGCTAGTTGAGGGATAGAGAGCCGGAATCGATTCGTGAGCGGGGCCGGTGGCGGTCATTTGCAGAAGAGATCAAGCGCACGACCGGGCTATCGCCCAACAGACGGTGCAACCGAGCAGACTCCGCCGCCCGAAGCTGACCCAATCCAGTGACCGGATAGCCCCTGAACTGCGTCGCGGAAGTACCGGTGATGCAGACCGCCGAGGATCGGTCGACACCTGACTGCGCCACTATCCGGAGGCTCGACCTCTCGCGGCTCCGGACAATCCTTCTCCAGCCCAGGGTGAGGGTTATGCCGCGAGGAATGTTGCAGCCCCGATCAGAGCGCCACGAACGACCCCTGAGCGGACGTTCGGCACCAAAAAATGGCATTTTTTTGCCAAGAACGGACTGCGAGAAGGGGCTGCAACATTTCTCGCGGCATAACCCAACCGATGCAACCAGCCCTACCATCACCCGGACGACGGACCCAGTGACGAATCCAGACCCTGATTCACTCGCTCTGGAAACGACGTCGCCCACTCGACGAGATGGGCCCATTCCGGGTCGGGTGTGGAGAAGACATCGACGAATTCAGCATATCGCTCGCCAGCTTCATCCCATCGCCCGAGCTGCTCGAGAACGCGAGCCGCGCCTCGTCCGGGGTCGCGATCTCCCGGGCATCTCTTCGAGGGCGGACGCTAGCTCGGCGGCGTCGCGATACCGTCGACGGACGTCCTTGTCGAGGCATCGCTCCATCACGACACGGAAGTGCGGTTCTAGCCCGGGCAGGTCCGCGGCACGGGATGACGGTGCTGAGTGCTGGATCGCGTACAGGATGGCATGGGCGTGCTCCCCGGCGAAGACGGGACGGCCCGTGATCATCTCATGCATGACGACACCCAGGGCCCAGACATCCGCGGCGGCGGTCGCCTCCTCGCCCCGAACTTGCTCCGGCGACATGTACGCCACGGTACCGAGTCTGGTCCCCGGCTGGGTGATCTGCGTCTGCCCCGCGAGCTTCGCGAGTCCGAAGTCCAGGATCTTCACCATACCCGAGACGGTGACGAAGATGTTCGCCGGCTTGATGTCACGATGCACGATGTCCCGCGCGTGGGCCTCGTGCAGCCCCTCGGCCACCTGCTTCGCGATGTCGATCGCCTCGTCCTGCGGCAGCGGCCCCCTCGCGATCCGCTCCTGCAAGGTCTCGCCCTCGTAACGCGCCATCACCAGGAAGAGCTGTCCGTCCTCGGTCTCGTCGATCTCGTACACGGTGCAGACGTTGGGATGATCCAGCGACGAGGCCGCCTTGGCCTCGTGGATGAAACGGGCCTTGGCCTCGCGATCGCGGACCAGATCGGGAGGGAGGAGTTTGATCGCGACGGTCCTGTCGATCTTCGTGTCGACCGCCTCGTAGACGAGGCCCATCCCGCCAGCGCCGAGCTCGCGGGTGATGCGATAGTGGGCAATCGTCTGGCCGATCATGCTGCTCCCGTTCGGACGAGGGTCGGGAGAGCGGCGTGGCGGTGCGCCTGATACTAGACGATCAGCTAGGCGAGGGGCAAGGTTGGCGCGGTTGACCAGAACCCGCCTCGTAAGCCCCCGTGCCCCGTCGATCCGCCGCTCGCCCCCATCGACCAGCGGATCATCGTGGACGACCGTGCATGTCCGGCATTACCATCTCGCCAGTCGCGGGGGAAGAGAAGGAGGATCCGCTGGATCATGAGAGGAGAATCCAGCAAGGTGAGCGTGCGCACCAATCCCTGCTTCGCGGGCGACCGCTACGAGACCCCCGACGACCGGGGCCGCGACCTCCTCGATCGCCTGGGCCTCGGGAGCTCGGCCTGGTTCTACACCCTGCTCCTGAGGATCGTGCTCACCTCGCGGGCCAGGGCGCTCGGCGGTTCCTACGATGACGAGGCCTGGGTCGAGAGCTCGATCGCCGTCATGCGCGCCCTCGAGCGCTGTGGCGCACGCTTCCACATCGAGGGCATCGACCACATCCGTCGCCTCGAGGAGCCGGTGGTCTTCGTGAGCAACCACATGAGCACCGTCGAGACCATGGTGTTCCCCTGCCTCATCGTGCCCTTCCGGCCCGTGACCTTCGTCGTGAAGAAGGACCTCACCACCATGCCCCTCTTCGGACCCATCATGCGCTCGCGCGACCCGGTGACCGTCGGTCGGGAGAATCCGCGGGAGGACATGCAGACGGTGCTCGGCGAGGGACAGCGCCGGCTCGAGGATGGCGTCTCGGTGATCCTGTTCCCCCAGTCCACCCGCCGGGTGGACCTCGACCCCGAGCACTTCAACTCCCTGGGCGTCAAGCTGGCCCGGCGTGCCGGCGTGAAGGTGCTGCCGGTGGCCATCAAGACCGACTTCTGGAGGGCCGGCCGTCTGGTCAAGGACCTGGGGCCCCTCGATCGCTCGCAGCCCATCCACATGCGCTTCGGCGCACCCATGGCCATCGAGGGCCCCGGGCGAGCCGAGCACCAGGCGATCGTGAGCTTCATCCAGGAGAACCTGGCCCGGTGGCAGGGCTGAGCCGGCGACGTCCTGGGCGGCGCTGACGGGGTCCTGCCGACCTTACCCGGGTGATCATGCCGTGCCAGGACGCCGGGCGGCTCCCGGCAGTCCCATCTTCTCTCGCGCCTTCTCCAGCACCTGCGCCACCGCGACCGCCGGTCCGGCGGGTGCGACGCTGCAGGTGATCGAGCAGGCGCGCCAGAAGATGGGGCTGTCTGAAGTGGACGACACTGCGTCGCGCCCGCTCTCGGCAGACGAAGGTGAACCGCGCAGCACCGCCGGCCGCCTCGCCGCCCGCTGCTGGGCCCTGCTCCTGGCGAGGATCTACGAGTGCCTGCCGCTGCTGTGCCCGCGCTGCGGCGAGCCCATGCGGCTTATCGCCTTCATTCTCGACCCGCCGGTCATCGAGCGGATCTTGACCCACATCGGCGAGCCTGTCACGCC
>WJIQ01000124.1 GCA_014730255.1 bacterium
AGCATCATCGGGAATCCTCGTCCGGGGGATCGTCGTCCGGTCGTCGGACGGCGACCCCGACCAGGACGGCCAGTGCGAGCACGGCGAGGATGTTGAGCGCGATCACCATGGTCAGGCCCTTCGTTGGTTCCACGGGGCCTGACGCAAGGGATGGACCAGTTTTCAAGTCATTCAACGACAACACGTTACGACACCGGCGGTCGCAGGCTGGAGAATATTCTCTATCTTGAGGCCGGCGGGGTTGTAGAATATTCTCCAGACCAGTGGAGGATGCGCCGTGAAACCCTGGTTCCGCCGGTACGCGATCGTCGCCCTCATGGTGCTGATCGTCACGCTGATGCACTACAACACGGCCATGCACATCCACGCCGCCCACGGGATCTACCGGCGGCTCTACTACTTTCCCATCATCATCGCCGCCTTCCGGGGCGGCCGGTCCGGCGGACTGGGAACCGCCCTGGTCGTCTGCGCCGTCTACCTTCCCCACGCCTTCGGGCTGATCGGCCACGATCCCGGCGCCACGCTCGAGAAGGTGCTGGAGATGGTGCTCTACGTGGCGATCGGCCTGGTCGCCGGCGTGCTCGAGGACCGCGAGCGGCGGACACGGCGACGCCTGCAGGAATCGCTGGACGAGCGGGAGCGGCTCGAGCGCGAGCTGGTCAGCCGCGAACGCCTGGCGGCCGTCGGCCAGCTGTCGGCCGGCCTGGCCCACGAGATCCGCAACCCGCTGGCGAGCATCAAGGGCGCGGCCGACGTGCTCGGCGACACCGGCGAGGCCGATTCGCCGCGCGGCCGGATGGTGGCGATCATCCGCGAGGAGGCCGCGCGCCTGAACGACGTGCTCGGCCGCTTCCTCGCCTTCGCCCGGCCGAGACCGGCGGATCCCCGACGCCTGGACGTCCGCGACGAGGCGGCTCGCCTCGGCGATCTCCTCGAGCACCGCGACGAGGCGCCACGGATCGTGGTCACCGTCGCGAGCGATCCCCTGCTCGTGCTCGGCGACATCGACCAGATCCGCCAGCTCCTGCTCAACGTGGGGGTGAACGCGGCGCAGGCGGCCGGCGCCGCGCCCGACGGCGAGGTCCGGATCGACGCTCGCCGCGACCGGGGGCGTGCCGTGGTGACCATCACCGACAACGGCCCCGGGTTCACCGACGAGGCCCGCGAGAACCTCGGCAACCCCTTCTTCACCACGCGGGACCAGGGCACGGGCCTGGGACTGGCCACGAGCGTGCGCATCGCCCGCGATCACGGCGGCGACGTCTCGGTCGACGAGGCCCGTGACGACGGAGCCCGCGTGCGAGTCTGCCTGCCCCTCGACCCGGAGGCCGGATGATGGCGCGCGTGCTGCTCATCGACGACGACCGCAACCTGCGCGAGGTGGTCGGTTTCATGCTGACCGAGGCCGGCCATGAGGTCCTCACCGCCGGCACGGCCGACGAGGGGCTCGCGCGCCTGGAGCGCGAGGGCGCCGACCTGGTGATCTCCGACGTGCGCATGCCCGGCCGCGACGGCATGGAGGTGCTCGCCGAGGTCGTGCCGGGCGGGACGCCGGTGATCATGCTCACCGCCCACGGCACCGTCAGCCAGGCGGTGGCCGCCATGCGTGCCGGCGCGTCCTCGTACCTGCTCAAGCCCTTCGAACGCGACGAGCTGCTGGTGACCGTGGACAAGGCCCTGACCGAGGGCGCCCTGCGACGGGACAACGCGGCACTGCGCGACCTGCTCCGGCGCCGCCGCGCCGACCACGGGCTGGTCTACCGCTCGGCGGCCATGGCCTCGCTGGTCGAGCAGGCCCGCCAGCTCGCCGCGAGCGACGCGCCCGCCCTCGTCACCGGCGAGAGCGGCACCGGCAAGGAGCTGATCGCCCGCCTGCTGCATCGCGACAGCGATCGCTGGGAGAGACCGTTCGTGGCCGTCAACTGCGGGGCGATCAGCGGCGAGCTGGCCGAGTCGGAACTCTTCGGCCACGTCCGTGGCGCGTTCACCGGCGCCGATCGCGACCACCAGGGCCGGATCCGCGCGGCCGACGGCGGGACGCTCTTCCTCGACGAGATCGGCGAGTTGCCGCTGGCGCTGCAGCCCAAGCTGCTGCGTGCGCTCGAGACCGGCCAGGTCGACCCGGTCGGGGCCACCGCCCCGGTGCCGGCGGACTTCCGCCTGGTCTGCGCGACGAACCGCGACCTCGGCGAGGCCGCCCGCGCGGGCGAGTTCCGCGACGACCTGTATTACCGCGTGGCGGTGGTCGTGCTGCGCGTTCCTCCCCTGCGCGAGCGTCCCGACGACATCGATCCGCTGTGGGACCACTTCACGCGCCTGCACGGCGGCGACGACGTGGTCACCACGGACGCGCTCCGCGAGACGCTGCGCACGCGCCCGTGGCCGGGCAACGTGCGCGAGCTGCGCAACCTGAACCAGCGCCTGGTCGTGCTGCGGCGGGGCGACCGGCTCGATCGGGACGACCTCGAGCGGGTCGAGCGTCAGGCCAGCGGCCCGGATCCGGTCAGTCCGGAGATCGCCACCGCCGATCAGTGGCTGGCCGGCCTGCCCGAAGACGGTCTGGACCTCGGCGACCTCGAGCGCCGCGTCATCGAGCATGCGCTCGCCCGCTTCGAGGGCAACAAGACACGCGCCGCGGAATACCTGAGGATCCCGCGGCACGTGCTGGTGTACCGGCTCAAGAAGTACGGCTGACGCGGCTAGCCGGATGCCCGACGCCGCGACCAGATGAACGCCGCGATGGTCACCGCCCACATGGGTCCGGCGAACGTCGCCACCGAGACCACGTGCCGGTCGAACAACCCCTGCGGGGTGGGCAGCAGCCCGAAGCGGAACTCGTCGCGGCTGGTGGTCTCGGTCGCGTCCTCGTCGTAGAAGCCGGCGGCGGCCAGGGGATCGTCCGGATCGACCTCGCGCGCCACGGTCTCGACGACCCGGTACTTGGTGTACGCGTCGCCCCCGGTCGCGAGCCACAGCACGATCGCGGCCGCCGTCACCACCAGGCTTGCGATCAGGAGCCCGCGCACCATGCTAGCCCTCCGCGTTGGTCGCGCGGAAGCTGACGTCGACCGTCACCGTCTCACCGACCTTCGAGCCGACGATCTCCTTGCCCTCCGGACCGGTCACGCCGAAGTCGGCCAGGGTCACGGGGAACTCGGCGCGCACGGCCAGCAGGTCGCCCGGCATGAGCGCCTTGGTCTGATCGCTCTCGGCGAGGTAGGTCACGCGTCCCGGCACCTCCATGCGCTTGGTCTTGCCGTTGAGCATGAAGTCGGCCGCGACCGTGACGTCGAAGGTGTGGAAGCCGTCGCCCGACTTGACCTTCTCGACGTCCTTGATCTCGACGACGTTCAGCTGGATCTCCGGGTTCGCCTCGGCGTTCAGCCAGGCGGCGCTGCGCAGGTGCTCGTCGCGCAGCGGGATGCCCGTGTCCAGACTCGCGACCGGCACCGACAGCATGGCCTTGCCGCCGTTGTCGGGGTTCATGGGGTCGAACTCGACCCAGCCGGTGATCTGGTTGGTGGTGCCGACGATATCCTCCAGGGGAGCCTCGCTCGTGAAGGTCACGACGTTGCGGCCCGCGGGGTCGTTGACGTGGAACGTCTGGCCGCCGGCCACGGCGACGGTCACGAGGGCGACCGTGGTCAGGGCGGCGAGGGCGAATCGACGGGTGGTCATGATCGCTGTCCTCCGGTTCAATCCGTGTCCGTTCGGGCGCCGGTCCCTCTCCGAATCCGGCGCGTATCGTCAGCGCCCGTGAGTCGGGCGGATCTGATCTGGATTACAGGTCTAGCCGCAGTGCATGCGGCCCGCCACAAAAATATTTGTTAAAACATTAATTGTCGCGCCATGGGATGGGTGCGGCTCGGCGGGGCACGGGATGCCGGATCCTGGAGGTCAACGGGACAGCGGCAGCAGGATCGCCGCCTCCAGCGGCGGCAGGACCCCCGGCGCGACATCGAGCCGCAGCGTCGCCCCGGCGTCCACGGCATACTCGTCGCCCGGCCAGAACCCCTCGCTGTGCAGGCCGATCAGGGTCCGGGTCCGCAGGTCGTAGAGCTTGGCCTCCTGCGGCGTGAGGATCAGCACGTGCGTCTCGCCCCGGTACGGCCGCCCCGGCACCTGCTCGGCGAGGAGCGGATTCTCGCCCCCGGGCCCGTCGCCTCCGCCGAACAGCACCGCCGCCCGCGCCGGTCCGTCCTCCGCGTGCAGGCGCAGCCGGACGCGATCCCGACCCTCGGCTGCCTCGAGCTGCAGATGCTGCATGGCGAGCGTCGTGATCGGGCCCTCCAGCGCGGCCTCCGCGGGCGTCGGCGCGAGCGTGCGCGCGGCTGCATCGACCTCGAGGCGCCGCTCGAACCCGGCCACGAGCTCCGTCCAGTCCTCGCCCACGGCGCCCGCGATCCGCGCCGCGACCTCGTCGGCCGACCAGGCGTCGACCTCGTCCAGCGAGCCCGAGCACGCCAGGTACGCCCGTCGCAGACCGTCGGCTCCGAACGCGTCGAGCAGGTAGCCCGCGAAGACACCGGCCGGCGCGTAGGTCAGATCGGCCGAGGCGCCGTGGAAGTCTCGGCGCGTGAGCAGCTCGTCGAGGGTCACCACGCCGGTCCGGAGGCTCGTCCGGCCCACCCTGGCCAGCACCCGGGGCGCGCGGCCCCAGCGGCCGCCGAGGTGGGTCGCCAGGCCCTCCTGCAGCAGCGGCAGCGTGTACAGGGGCACCTCCTCGAGCCAGACGTTGATCAACAGGTGCGCCAGTTCGTGGACGTGGTACGGGTGGTGCGTGATCACCATGTCGACCTGCAGGTCGGCCACGCCCACGGTCGGCGCGCCGGCCAGGTACTCGACCACCCCGGGCGCGGCCAGGAGGTAGTGCAGCTTCTCCTTCTCGAGCGTCGCCCGCCGTTCTGGGCTCATTCCGAGGTGATCGGCCATCCCGGCCACGGCCGCATCGAGGTTCTCCAGCAGGTGCGGCGGCAGCGTCCACGGCCGGCCCGGGCGGCGCTCGAACACGGTCACGTGGCGACCGGAGGTCGCCGGTCCCTGCTCGGCCACGTACCGGGCGCGGCTGGCGAGCCGATAGCCGCCCTGGTCGTCGGGCAGGAACAGGTACTGCTTGCGAAGCCGTCGGGCGCCCTCGTAGACGCGCAGCATCAGGGTGTAGGTGCCGGCGAGCGGTCCGGCCTCGGTGCGCATGGCCGGACCGTACTTGACGTCGGCGGTCGAGTCGGCCAGGCCGGGCTGGATCCGCCACAGCGGGGAGTCGCTGTCGATCTTCAGCAGCATCTCGTGCGGATGCGTGATGCCCAGGCGGTGAGCGGCCCGGCGATCGGCCGGCCTCCAGAACGTCTCGGCGGCCTCGAGGTCGCCCCGTCCGACGGCCCCGACGTACTCGAAGAAGTGGGTGAAGCAGGCGATGGTCTCGGGGCTGGACTGGGCCGACCCGGCGGTCGGCATCGCGACGACCACCAGGACGGCGAGAAGAGCGGCGTGGCTGCGGCGCATGGTCGACTCCGTCCCGGGCGTGGATCTCGCGAGGACGGCGGCAAGTTACCAGCCGTGCGAGCCCCGGGCAAGAGTCCTGGCCGATTTCTGACGCAGGCGCCCCTGGACATGCCGGTAGCTCCAGGTGTAGAGCACGTAGAGCCCTGGCATCGCCGGCAGGATCAGGAGCAGCGCCACGGTCGAACGCAGCACCGTCGCCCCGAGGATCAGCAGGCCGAGGGTGCCCGCGAAGACGAGGAAGAACGCGACGAAGATGAGGAAGTGACCGATGGCACGCATGATGTCCTCCTGGTCGTCAACCGTGGACATCATCATAGCACAATATGTAATAAAATATCACTAAAGACATCCGCAGATCCGGGCCCGCGCGTGGACGCCACCGTGCCGGCCACGGGGCCGCGAGCGACCGCGGACGCTGGATCCTGGCGGATGAAGTGCCGATTCCCGGCCGCTAGGAGCCTGCGCCGTAGAAATCCGGCGAGCACTACGATAGATTGGCGGTATGAGTACTTCATACCGCCCCTACCATCCCGACCAGCCGTACCTCTTGCCGCCTGACCCTCGGGAGTGGCTCGCAGAGGATCACCTGGCGTATTTCGTGTCCGACACCGTGGATGCGCTGGACCTTTCAGCATTCTACGCCCCGTACGAGGGCGACGGCCGCCGCAAGCAGCCCTACGAGCCTGCGATGATGCTGAAGGTTCTGATCTACGGCTATGCGACCGGCGTGTTCTCGTCCCGTCGGCTGGCGCGGAAGCTCCGTGAGGACATCGCGTTCCGTGTCCTCGCTGCCGGCAACTATCCGGCGCACCGGACCCTTTGCGAGTTCCGCAAACGTCACCTGGCAGATTTCGAGGGGATCTTCGTGCAGGTGGTTAGGATCGCTCGGGAGGTAGGTTTGATCAAGCTTGGCTCGGTGGCGCTTGACGGCTCGAAGGTCAAGGCGAATGCGAGCAAGCGCAAGGCGATGAGCTATGGCCGGATGCAGCAGGAGGAAGCCCGGCTCCGCAAGGAGATCCGGTCGCTGACGAAACAGGCGGAGAAGGCGGACGCCCGGGAGGATCAGCGATTCGGTGCGGAATTCACAGGCGACGAGTTGCCTGCGGAGGTGTCTCGGCGAGAGTCGCGCTTGGCCGTGATCCGGGCTGCGAAGGAGCGCCTGGAATCGCGTCAGCGAGCGTCTGATCGCGAGCGAGGTCGTCACGAGGATGATGACCAGCGACCCCCGACAGGCCGCGGGCGTCGGTACAAGCATCCTTTCGGTGAGCCGGATGAGAAGACTCAGGAGAACTTCACCGACCCTGACAGCCGGATCATGAAGACGCAGGGCGTTTTCAGCCAGTGTTACAACGGCCAACTCGTCGTCGATGGGGAATCGCGTCTGGCGGTGGCGGCCGGGGTCACGCCATCGGCGTCGGACGATGGCCAACTGATCCCGATGCTCGAGCAGGTGGAGCGGAACACCGAACGATTGCCCCGGCAGGTCCTGGCCGATGCTGGGTACGGCAGTGAAGACAATCTGGCCTGGCTTGCCGACAGGGGGATCGACGGCTACGTGGCGCAGGGGCGAGAGGGCAAGAACGCTGGAGCGACGACGAAGCCGCTGCGGGCGAAGATGGCGGACAAGCTGAAGACGAGGCGCGGGCAGCGCGCGTATCGGAAACGCAAGCACATCGGCGAGCCACCGTTCGGGTGGCTCAAATCGGTGCTTGGTTTTCGATCCTTCAGCTTACGAGGCCTGGACAGAGTCGGCGGTGAGTGGAATCTGGTGACCTTGGCGTTGAACCTGCGTCGGATGGCCGGGCAGATGGTCTGGGAATAGAGCCCGCGTGGCGGCCGGCTCTACGTCTCCGCGCGGCTGGGCTGATTCCGTAGCGGGAATCCACGGAGACAAATAACGGAGTGCCGATCGCTACCGCGGAAAAGGGTGGCCGCGCCGCACTCAAAGCTAGACGGGGCTCGGCGTCCTACGGCGCAGGCTCCTAGCCCGGATCATTCACGAAGGGCCGTCGCGAGGCCGAGGAAAACGGCTGCCAGAACACGACCTCGCTAGGGCTGGCGAGGGAGGCGTACCCGATGCGGTACGTTGACCGAGCCAGACCGAGAAGGCGTGTTC
>WJIQ01000015.1 GCA_014730255.1 bacterium
CAAGGGTCGGATATCGACCTCCGCCCGCGCCCCCGCCGCGGCGCAGAACCGCTCCCCCGGCGCGGTGTGCGACCCCGTCTCCTGCCAGGCCATGCCCGGGCAGCGCCGGCACTCCAGGCGGTGCTCGCAGCCGGCACAGGCGGTGAGATCGTGCTCGCCGACGGCCCGCAGCCCGGTCAGGAACGGGTCGGGGGCGTCGTGCCAGATGTCCTTCAGCGAGCGCTCCCTCACGTTGCCCACCGTCCGTGGCCACATGATGCACGGGTAGACGTCGCCGGCGGCCGAGACGCCGGCCACGGTGCGTCCCGCCTTGCAGACCAGGACCGCGCCGCCGCCGGCATCCTCGCCGGGGATGAGCCCGCCGCCGAGCAACGCCGGATCGAGGGCGGCGATCTCCCGTTCCGGGAGCGCCAGCTCGTCGAGCGGGTCGCCCTCCTCGCGGCGGGGCGCGAGCAGGGGCGAGGCATGGAACGCCGCGCCGAGGCCGCGCGCGAGATCGGCCATGGCGGCGAGCTCGTGCCGGTTGGGCGCCATGACCGTCGCCTTGAGCGTCACGCGCAATCCGGCGCGCACCAGGTGCGCGGTCGCGGTCCGGATCCGGGCCAGGGCGCCGGGGCGCCGCATGAGGTCGTCGTTGACCGGCTCGGTGGCCCCCAGCAGGCTCAGCTCGACCGCGGCGACCCGGTGGCGGGCGAGCATGGCGGCCCCGGACGCGTCGACCGTCAGGCCGCTGGTGAGCACCGAGACCAGGAACCGGTGCGACCGGGCGTGGGCCAGGATCGGTTCGAGATCGTCCCGCAGGAACACCTCGCCCCCGGTCAGCACCAGGTGGAACACGCCCTCGTCGCGCGCCTGATCCAGGAGGTCGGTGACCTCGTCGGTGGAGAGCTCGTCGGTCTGGCCGGAGGGCACGACGTAGCAGTGCCGGCACCGGCAGGGGCAGCGATGGGTCAGCTCGAGGATCAGCGCGTGGAGCTGGTTGCGCTCCCAGTACTGGCGTTCGACGTGGCGCAGCAGGTCGCTCACGCGTCGCCACCGCCGAGGTCGATCAGCCCGTGCTCGGCGAGCTCGCCCATGAACGCGGCCAGGTCGGCCTCGGCCTCCTCGCGCGAGACCTCGTACTCCGCGCACAGGATGTCCAGCACGTCGCTCAGGGTGTGCTGGCCGTTCAGCTGCTCCCAGATGAACGAGCCCACCTCGTTCAGGGTCAGGATCTCGTCGCCCGACTCGGTCAGGATCAGCGTCTCGTCGCCGACCTGCCGCACGCAGTGCTCTCGCGAGGGAGTCGGGATGGCTCGCCAGTCGGTCATCGCATCCTCACGTCGTTGAGGGGAACTCCGAGAGGACCACCGGCCAGAAGCCGGGGTCCTTGCGAAAGGTCAGCCGCCGCACCGGCACCGTCCCGACCAGCCGCAGCGCGGTCTCGAGCATCGCCTCGGTGGTCGACGGCTCCGGCGGATCCAGCAGGCCGACCGGGGGGGCGACCTGGGCCGCGATCGCCGCGGCGGCCTGGCCCGACCCGATCGTGTCCAGCCGGTGCTCGTCGCCCTGGGCCAGCAGGATGACGGCCGTCAGGGGTGCGGTCGCCGCCTGCTTGTCACGATAGAAGCCATTGAACGGCGAGGCGAGCAGCCGGGGACCCGAGCCGGTGAACTGGACCAGGTTCATCTCGTCGTTGACCACGGCGTGGTCGCCGCTCAGGGAGGCGATGGTCGACTTGCCCGCCGCGGACGGGCCGACGAACAGGAACCCGCGGTCGCCTCCGATCACGCCGGCGCTGTGCACCAGGCACGCGTCGTAGCCGATGCGGCGGGCCGCGGAATGGAAGACCTGGTAGAGGATCTGCTCGAAGACCCTGGTCATCGGACCGTTGGTCAGGATGGTCTTGACGTGCAGCTCGCCGTGCCCGGTCCCGGGATCGAAGGTGCCATGGACCAGGCCGTCGGCCAGGTCGAACGACCCGCCCGCGACCACCTTGCCGAGCAGGAGCGAGTTCGGCACCGGCGGATTCTCGGCGTGATTGACCAGGTGCAGGTCGAACGTGACCGTCGCCGGCCGGGTGATCGGCCCCTGGTCGAAATACTGCCGCATGGAGGCGGCGAACGCGGGGTCCTCGCAGACCAGGTCGATCACCACCTCGCCCAGCTCGATGCGGCAGGTCCTCTCGTCGCGGGTCATCGTCCTCGCCCTCTCACGATGCCGGCGAGCCAGCGCCGGAGGCTGCGCCGCACCGCCGCGCGGCCGCGGCGTCGCGCCCCGGCCGTCGTCAGGTCCTCGTGCTGGCCATCGGGACGCCGGACGGCGACCACGACGCCCAGCACGTCGCCGGCCCGGATGCGCCCGGCCGGGCTCGTGCCGTCGCCGCGCTCGACGAACCAGCGCCGCGCGCCCAGTCCCCAGCCGAAAAGCAAGCGGTGGGCCACCAGGCGTTCGCCGCGGCGGAAGACGACCACGTCGCCCACCTCCAGGCGTGCGGCATCCCGCAGGCCGGTGATCTCGATCTCGCTGCCGGCCGGGATCAGCGGCGCCATGCTCCCGGTGCGCATCGGCAGGGCGACGCGCTCGCCCGGGGCCAGGCGCCGGTGCAGCAGCTGCCACTGGGCCTCGATGGCTTCGGGCGTCTCGGGTGGGCGCATGCCTGGGTCGCTTTCGGAGTGGCGGTCGTGGCCACCGGTTCGCGCTGGCGTTGTCGGTCAGGATCCGCGACCATGGGGCCCGGCACAAGGAGGTTCTCGCGGCGTGACCGGACTCGGCGATCACCAGCGTGGCGTGCGCGATCTGGCGCGCGCCTGGGCCTGCGGCCGCCGCGGCTCGTGGCCGCCGCCCGCCGGGGTCGACGCCCGCCGCTTCCTCGAGGATCTCGCGCCCCTGCCGTACCTCGCCACGCTCCTGCCCGTGATCGATGCCGGCGCCCTGCCCGCCGACGCGGCGGAGGTCCACCGGCAGCTAACTCGCCAGATCGCCCGTCGCAGCGGGTCGATGCTCCTGGAGCTCGAGCGCCTGCTGCCCCGGCTGTCGGCGGTGGGCGGGCCGCCGGTGGTCCTCAAGGGCGCCGCGCTCGCGCTGACGGCCTACGAACGGCCCGAGGAGCGCTGGTTCCTGGACGTCGACCTGCTGGTCGAGCGACCGGACGTGGACGCGGTCTGCGAGCACCTGGCCGCGGCGGGATTCGCGCCGGTCGCGGGGGTCGCGCCGCCGGAGCTCTACGAC
>WJIQ01000125.1 GCA_014730255.1 bacterium
CAGCGCACTCTGCAGCTACTGCCACTTCGCCCGCACCGACCGGCACGATGCCGACCTGCGCCGCCGCTGGGCGCAGGCGGTGATCCGCGAGTTCGACCTGCGCCGCCGCGCCTGCCCGGCGCTCGCCGACCTCGGCGCCGAGCTCGCCACCGTCTACGTCGGCGGAGGCACGCCGTCGGTCCTCGAACCGGCGCTCTTCCAGCGCGTGATGAGCCGCGTGATCGATCGCCTGCCGCGCGACGACGCAGCCGAGATCACCGTCGAGGCCAATCCCGAGTCGTTCGACGACCCGGTCGCCGACGCCTGGCGCGACGCCGGCGTCGGCCGCGTCAGCCTCGGCGTGCAGAGCCTGGACCAGGGCGTGCTCGCCTTGCTCGGCCGGCGCTGCGATCCGGCGACCGCCCGGCGTGCGCTCGCCCTCGCGTGTCGCCGGTTCGACCGCGTCTCGGCGGACTGGATCCTCGGGCCGGGCCTGACCCTCGCGACGGTCTGCGCCGAGCTCGACGAGGCCATCGGCACCGGCGTCGAGCACGTCTCGCTCTACATCCTCGAGCTGCACGAGGGCACGCCCCTGGCCCGGGCCGTGGTGGCCGGCGAGCTCGTCCTGCCGGCCGACGAGGAGGTCGAGCGCCTGTACCTCGGCTGCGTCGAGCATCTCGACCGTCGGGGTCTGCGCCAGTACGAGGTCAGCAACTTCGCGCGCCCCGGGGCCGAGTCGCGCCACAACCAGGCCTACTGGCTCGGCCGGCCCTACCTGGGACTGGGGCCGTCGGCCAGCGGCTTCTGGGGGCGCCGGCGCTACACCAACGAGCGGCACCTGGCCCGGTACCTCGAGCGCGTCGAACGGGACGAGCTGCCCGAGGCCGAGGTCGACCGGCTCGATCGCGGCGCCCGGCGGCTCGAGGCCGTGATCCTGCCGCTGCGAACGGTCGCGGGCGTGCCCCTGGAACGGCTCCCCGACCACGCCCTCGACCTCGCGGCCGGTCGCGACCGTGGCTGGTGGACGACGTCGGACGGGCTTCTGCGGCTGACGGCGCGGGGATTCCTGCGCATCGACGCCATCGAGGCGCAGGTCGCCCGTGCGCTCGGTTGACACCCGCGAGCGCGCGTCATTAACTTGTTCGGCCGCGAACATCCGGCAAAATCAGACCTGGGCGACGATGGTGAAGAATCGCGAACGTGCGGACGAGATTCTCGACGCGGTGGTCCGGCTCAACATCGAGACCGGCCGTCCGGTGAGCTCCGCCCTGGTCGCGCGGTCGCTGGACGTCGGCTGCAGCGCGGCCACCGTGCGCAACGTGATGAAGGTGCTGGAGGCCGAGGGCTACCTCGAGCAGCCGCACACCTCGGCCGGGCGACGGCCCACCGATGCGGGCTTCCGCCGACACGTCGACCGCATGCTCTCCGGCTGGCCGCTGGGCCGCTGGGAGCTGCCGCGGTCGCTGGCGCGGGAGGTCGAGCAGGGCCTGACCAACCGTCCGAGCGGCCATGCCATGGTCAAGACGCTGGCCGGCCTGCTCAGCCGCGTCACCCTGGGGGTGAGCATCATCCTGGGCCCGAGCTGGCAGCAGGTGCGCTGCCAGCGGGTCGAGCTCTACCTGCAGGGCGAGCGGCGGCTGCTGATGGTCCTGGTGCTGGAGAACGCGATGGTCCGCACGACCGTGGCCGACCCCGGCGAGGACGTCGCGCCGCAGACCGTGGCCGAGGCCAGCCGCATCCTCTCCGAGCGCATCGCCGGCCGGACCGTGGCCGAGGTGCGCGACGCCGTGCTCGACACCGTGCGGCCGGGCGTGACCGCCGCCAGCCGCTGCGCGAGCCAGCTGGCCGACCAGGGGCGCGACCTGTTCATGGACTTCGAGCTGGGCGAGCTCGAGCTCGAGGGCGTGACCAACGTCCTCGGCGAGCCCGAGCTGGCCGAGCCCGGAACCCTGCGCAACCTGGTGCGTTTCCTCGAGTCGCCGCGCAGCATCCGCGAGGCCCTGGCCACGCTCGATCGGCAGGCCGACGGGGGGCTCAACGTCTGGATCGGCGGCGAGAATCCCGTCAGCGACCTGCACGAGTTCGCGGTCGTCTCCCGACGGTTCCGGCTCGCCGAGCGCGAGGGCATCCTTGCCGTGCTCGGGCCGCGCCGCATGCCGTATCGCCGCGCCCTGAGCGGCATCGACGCCGTCTGCAGCGGCCTGACCAGTTTCAGCTGAGGAGTGACGAATCCATGACGGAGAAGCCCCGGCCCGACCACGCCGAGGAGCTCGAGCCCACCGCCGACGGCGCCGAGGAGATCGAGCCGACCGAGGACGTCGACGCCACCGACGCCACCGACGATCAGGTCGCCCGGCTCGAGGCCGAGCTGACCGAGGAACGTGACCGGCGGCTCCGCCTGATGGCGGAGATGGAGAACCTGCGCAAGCGGACACGCCGCGAGGTAACCGAGAGCCGCCGCTTCGCGCAGGCGGAGCTGCTGCGGCCCTTGCTCGAGATCCTCGACAACTTCGATCGCGCCCTCGCCCATGCTCCGGGCGAGGACGAGGAGGCCACGGCCGAGACGTTCCAGCAGGGCGTCGAGATGATCGCGCAGAGTTTCCGCCAGGCGCTGATCGACCGCGGCGTGCGCCCCATCGAGGCCGCCGGTCGCGAGTTCGACCCCAGCCTGCACGAGGCGGTCGGCCAGGCGCCGGCCAGCGACGAGACCCCGTCCGGCACGGTGGTCAGCGTCGTGCAGGAGGGCTACACCCTCGACGATCTGGTACTCCGGGCCAGCCGCGTGATCGTGGCGCAGTAAGCGAGGCAGCATGGCGACCAAGCGCGACTACTACGAGGTCCTCGGGCTGTCCCGTGACGCCTCCGAATCGGAGATCAAGAAGGCGTACCGCAAGCTCGCGGTGAAGTACCACCCCGACCGCAACAAGGAAGATCCGTCGGCGGCCGAGAAGTTCCGCGAGGCCACCGAGGCGTACGAGGTGCTCAAGGACGCCGAGCGCCGGGCGGCGTACGACCGTTTCGGCCACGCCGCCGAGGAGCAGGGCGCCGGGCCGGGCTTCGGCGCCGGCGGTTTCGGCGCCGGTGGCGTCGAGATGGACCTCAACGAGGCCCTGCGCCGGTTCATGCAGGACTTCGGCATGGGGGACATCTTCGGCGGTGGCGGCGGCATGGGCGAGGAGGTCGGCCGCCGCCAGGGTCGCAACCTGCAGGTCACGCTCAAGCTGGGCCTGCGGGAGGCCGCTGCGGGCGTGACCAAGAAGATCAAGGTGCAGAAGCAGGTGCGGTGCCCCAGCTGCGAGGGGTCGGGCGCGGCGGCCGGGAGCCGGCCGCAGACCTGCGGCACGTGCCGTGGCGCCGGGCGCGTGCGCCAGGTGCGGCAGTCGCTGCTGGGCCAGATGGTGACCGAGGCGGTCTGCCCCGCCTGCGGTGGCCGCGGCCAGACGATCAACGACCCGTGCGACAACTGCCGTGGCACCGGCACGGTCCGCGGCGAGGAGACGCTGGAGATCAAGGTCCCCGCCGGCGTGACCACGGGCAACTACATGGAACTGAAGGGCAAGGGCGATATGGGCGAGCAGGGGGGACCGCCCGGCAACCTCCGCGTGGTCATGGAGGTCGAGGACGACGATCTCTTCGAGCGCCACGGCAACGACGTCCTGCTCGACGTGCCGGTCTCGCCGTTCGACCTGATGCTCGGCACCAGGCTCACCGTGCCCACCCTCGACGGCAAGGTGGCGCTGAAGGTGCCCGCCGGCACCCAGACCCACAAGATCTTCCGGCTGCGGGGCAAGGGCGTGCCCAACCTCAACCGGCCCGGGGCCGGCGACCAGCTGGTGCGGGTGATCGCCTGGACGCCGCTGGACCTGAGCACCGAGCATATCCGCCGGCTCAAGGAGCTGCAGGGCGAGCTCGAGGACCAGGTCCCCGATCCCGGCCGCCACCTGTTCGACTGAGGGGGCGTGGTGCGCCGGTTCTTAGTCGATCTCCCGGCCGGTCGCGAGCCGCGCCCCGGCGACCGCGCGACCCTCGACGCGGACGAGGCGCGGCATCTGCGCACGGTCCTGCGCCTGGAGGCGGGGGCGACCGTCCAGCTCACCGACGGCCGGGGCCACGCCCTCGAGGGCGAGCTGCTGGAGGTGGGCAAGCAGGCGGCCACGGTCGCGGTCACGGCCGTGGCGATGGCCGACGACGAGGTCGCGCCGCCGCGGCTGCACCTGGCCTGCGCGGTGGTCAAGGGCCGACGGTTCGAGTACGCGCTGGAGAAGGCGGTCGAGCTGGGCGCGCACACCATCACCCCACTGGTCTGCGAGCGCGGGGTGGTCGACGCCCGCGCGGGCAAGCAGGACCGCTGGCGCGGCCTGCTGGTGGCCGCGCTCAAGCAGTGCGGCCGCTGCCATCTGCCGGAGCTGACGACCCAGCAGCCGCTGGACGCGGTGCTGCGCGACGCGCCGGGGCCGGTGCACTTCGGGGCCGCGCCCGGCGACCTGGTGGGCGAGCGGCCGCAGGCGGTCACGCAGCTCGCGGCCCAGGCCCAGCGCCGCCGACTCGAGGGGCACGCGCCGCCGGACGACCTGGTGGGGCTGGTCGGACCCGAGGGCGGCTGGACCGCGGCCGAGCTGCAGGGGCTGGCCCAGGCCGGCGCCGTACCGCTCGTGCTCGGGCCTCACGTCCTGCGCACCGAGACGGCGGCTGCGATCACCCTCGCCGCCCTGCAGGAGGTCCGCCAGGCATGGCGGCGCGGGCCGGCTTGACCGGCCCGCGGGCCGGACGTAGACTCCCGAGGCTTTCCACCGGCGAAAGGACCGGATCATGCCCAGCGAGATCCTCGCCCGCATCAAGCAGGACACCGTCGCGGCCATGAAGGCCAAGGACAAGGCGCGGCTCGGCATCCTGCGCCAGGTGTCGGCCGCGATCAAGCAGGTCGAGATCGACGAGCGCCGTGAGCTCGACGACGCCGGCGTGCTGGCGATCCTGCAGAAATACGCCAAGCAGGTGCGCGACTCGCTCGAGAGCGCCGAGAAGGCCGGCCGCGACGAGGCGGTGGCCGAGGCCGAGGCCGAGCTCGCCATCGTCAAGGAGTATCTGCCGGCCGAGCTGGACGACACCGAACTCGCCGCCATCGTCGACGAGACCATCGCCGAGACCGGCGCGTCCGGCCCCAGGGACATGGGCGCGGTGATGAAGGCGATCATGCCGAGGGTGACCGGACGGGCCGACGGCTCGCGGGTCAGCGCCATGGTCAAGTCCAAGCTGGTCGGCTGATGACCGTCGTCTGGCTCACCGTCCTGGTGCTCGGCGTCTTCGGTGTGCTCGGCTGGCGCGCGGGCGTGATCCGACGACTGGTCGAGCTCGCCGGCGTGGTCGCCGCCGTGCTGCTGACCGCGCGCTTCGCCGCCGGCGTCGCGCCGTGGCTCGGCCGCCAGGTCGACCTCGACGACACCACCGTCCTGGTCATGGCCCACGTCTTCCTGTTCGTGATCGCGCTGGTGCTGGTGCGCCTGCTGGCCAACGCGGTGGCCCGCTTCGTGCGCTGGACCCCGCTGGGCTGGCTCGACCGCGTCGGCGGCGCCGTCTGCGGCATCCTCCTCGGGGCGCTGATCGCCAGCGTCGGTCTGATCGCCGTCAGCCAGGCGCCCGGCGGCGAGCAGGTGCGCGAGGCGTACGACCGCAACTGGGCCGGCCGCGCCATCTACCACGCCGCGCCCGCGATGTACCAGGGCGCCCACCGGCTGTTCGGCGGCAGGGTGGACGAGCTCTGGGAGCGCGCGGTCGAGGTCGGCCGCGGGGTCGCCGCCGAGGCCGCCGAATCCGCCGACCGATGATCGGGCTCGTCGCGCGACTGGCCGCTGCCGACGAGCGGATGCAGCACCGTCCGCTCGCTGCGCCGCGCGCCCGTGACCTGCTGGGCTGGCCGCGGGTGCTCGCCCAGGTCGCCCGCCACGCGCGGAACGCCCGCGCCGTCGCCCGTCTGCACCAGCAGATCCCCTACGACGATCTCGAGACCATCGCGATCGTGCGTGCGCTCGCCGACGAGCTGCGCCCGCTCGCCGACCAGGACGAGTGGCCCCCCGTGGCCGAGGTCTCCACCGCCGCCGACCTGCTCGAGGCCCCGCCGCCACGCCGCCTCGAGGGCGGCGACCTGCTGGCCGTGGCCGCCTCGATCACCGACCTCGTGCGGCTCCGCGACTGGTTCCTCGGGCGCGAGGACGCGCTGCCGGTCTGGAGCGAGGCCGCCCGCGCCATGGCCGAGTGCTCGGCCGTGGCCAGCGAGTTGCGGCGCTGCCTGGACGCCGACGGCCAGCTCACCGATCACGCCAGCCCGCTGCTCGGCCGTCTGCGCCGCACCGTCCGCGAGCGCGAGCAGCAGGTGCGCGATTCGGTGCAACGAGCGATGAGCGAGGCCGAGCGTCGCGGCTGGACCACCGGCGGCGAGGTCACCCTGCGCGGCGATCGCTACTGCCTGCCGCTGCGCTCGGGCGACCGGCGCAAGGTCGACGGCATCGTCCATGATCGCAGCCACACCGGGCAGACCGTCTACGTCGAGCCGGCGGCGACCGTGCACCTGGCCAACGACCTGGCCGAGTCGCGCCTGGCCATGAGCGCCGAGGAGACCCGCATCCTCCTGGACCTGAACCAGCGGGTCGACCGGGTCGCCGCCGATCTGCTCGACCAGATCGAGCTCATGCTGCTCTGCGATCGCGTCCGCGCGTCCATGGTCTGGTCGGACGAGGTCGGTGGCCGGCGGCCCGAGATCGCCGCCGGCGCGGCGCCCCGCCTTTGCCGGGCGCGGCATCCGCTGCTGGTCGAGGCGCTCGCCGGCGCCGGTCGCGCCGACGAGGTC
>WJIQ01000126.1 GCA_014730255.1 bacterium
GAGTACATCACCGGGATGGGCAAGCTCGGCAAGAAGGTCGTCATCCTCCTGGATGTCGACCGCGTGCTCAAGGGCGACGAGCTCGAGGCCATGGCCAAGGCGATCCTCTAGCGACCGGTCCTGTCGCGCCTGGACGGCGCGGCACCTCGAACGGAGAGCCACGTGTCCAACATGTTGCTGCAGAGGCGACAGGCGAGACCCAGCGTCAAGACGGTCACCGTCGACATCTCGGACATGAAACTGTCCCGGAGCGAGGACGACGTCCTGGTCACGTACTCGCTCGGGTCGTGCGTCGGCCTGACCATCTACGACAAGCAGGTGGGCGTGGGGGGGATGATTCATTGCATGCTGCCGCTGTCGAAGATCGATCCGGAGAAGGCGGCGGTGAAGCCGTACATGTTCGTCGACACCGGCGTGACGATCCTGCTGACCGAGCTGTTCAAGCTCGGCGCCCAGCGTCAGAACCTGGTCGCGAAGGTCGCCGGCGCCGCCTCGCCGCTCGGCAAGGAGGAGACCTTCCGCATCGGTCAGCGCAACTACACGATCCTCCGCAAGCTGCTCTGGAAGAACAACATCCTGATCGAGGCCGAGGATACCGGCGGGTCGAAGGCTCGCACGATGTACCTGTACATGCATGACGGTCTGGTCACCGTCAAGAGTGAGGGCAAGGAGGTGCCGCTGTGAGCCGCCGCGACGAGATCCTCAGTCAAGTCTCATCCGTTCCCTCGTTGCCCGCCGTGGTTTGCCAGCTGCAACAGTATCTGGACGATCCCGAGGTCAACTTCAGCAAGCTCGCCCGCGTGATCGAGTGCGATCCCGGCCTGACGGCCAACGTCCTGCAGCTGGCGAATTCCGCGTACTTCGGCTGGCAGGGCGGCATCGCCTCGGTGCGGGACGCGATCAGCCGGCTGGGCACCAAGCGGATCTTCCAGATGGTGCTCTGCATGTCGGTGGCGCCCCTGGTCCGCAAACCGATCCGCGGCTACGAGCTGGAGGCCGAGAAGCTCTGGGAGCACTGCGTGGCCGTCGCCATCGGCGCCGAGAAGATCGCCGCCCGTCGGCGTCCCAAGGTGCAGTCCTCGGCGTTCACGGCCGGGCTGCTGCACGACGTCGGCAAGGTGGTGCTCGGGACGTTCGTCGAGATCGACGACGAGCCCATCAAGGAGCTGGTCGAGTCCGACGGCCTGACCTTCAACGAGGCCGAACGCATGGTGCTCGGCGTCGACCATGCGGAGGTCGGCGCGCATCTGCTCGAACACTGGAACCTGCCGGCGGACGTCGCGGCATCCACCCGCTGGCATCACGAGCCCGAACGCGCCGACGTCGACTGGCGCGACCTCGTCGACGTGATCCACGTCACCGACGTGATCTGCATGAACTGCGGCTGGGGGCTCGGCCGCGACGGCCTGCAGTACCGCCTCGACGAGGACGCCGCATCGAGGCTGAAGCTCAAGTCGGGCGACGCTCAGGAAGCCGCCGCCCAGGTGATGATCGGACTGGAGGAATTGCTCACGGTCCTGACTCCGAACATGGAGGGAGAGCGCGATGGCGTTCAACATCCTGCTCGTTGACGATTCGCTGACCGTAAGAGCGGTGATCGCGAAGGCCCTGCAGCTCGCCGGGGTGGACATCGGCAACCTGTACGAGGCCGGCAACGGGGCCGAGGCGCTCGAGGTGCTCGATCAGGAATGGGTCGATCTCGTGTTCGCCGACATCTCGATGCCGGTGATGACGGGTGAGGAATTCGTCGAGCGGCTGCACGAGAGCGGCACCATCGAGGACCTGCCCGTGGTGATCGTGTCCTCGGCGGGGAGCGAGCCGAAGATCCAGCGCCTGAAGGAGCTGGGGATCCGGGACTACATCCACAAGCCTTTCACGCCCGAGCAGATCCGCGAGGTCGTGGACACGGTGATGGGGGTGACCAGCCATGACTGAGCGTACCCGTGAGGCGGTGGCGAACACGTTCGTCGACGTCGTCGAGAAGCTGACCTTCATGTTCGGCGAGCAGGTGTCCATCGACGACGTGGCGCCCGGGACCGATCCGTGGGTCGAGGCGCGCATGTCGTTCACCGGCGACGTCCAGGGCAGCCTGGCGGTGATCGTGCCGCAGGAGCTGCAGCCGGACATCGCCGCGAACATCCTCGGCATCGGCGCCGAGGCGATGCAGAAGCCGGAGGTCCTCGACGACGCGCTCCGCGAGATGCTCAACGTCATCTGCGGGCACGTCATCCGCGCGATCGCCGGGCCGAGCAGTCGTTTCGATCTCATCACGCCCGTCAACGTCGAGCTGGACGACGACGAGCTGAAGACCCTGATGGCCGACCCGGACACGACGGCCTACCTGCTCGACGACGAGCCGGTGCTGATGAACCTCAAGTTCGAGCGGAGCTGACATGATCCGCGTCCTGATCGTCGATGATTCGCCGGTGGTGCGTGCGCTCTTTCGCGAGGGTCTCGACAGCGACCCGGACATCGAGGTGGTCGGCGAGGCGCCGGATCCGTACCAGGCGCGCGACCTGATCGTCGAGCTGAAGCCGGACGTCCTGACCCTCGACATCGAGATGCCGCGCATGGATGGCCTGACCTTCCTGCGCAAGCTCATGAAGCACTTCCCGCTGCCGGTGGTCGTCTGCTCGACGCTGACCTCCGAGGGCAGTCAGAAGGCCATCGAGGCGCTCTCGCTGCAGGCGGTCGAGGTCGTCAGCAAGAACCAGGCAGCGGGGAGGTCGATGGTGGCCGAGCTCGTGCGCAAGGTGAAGGCGGCGTCCGCCGCGAGGGTCGGTCGCCGGCCGGCGCCGGCGGTGGCGCCGCGGCAGCCCGCTCCGGCGGTCGTCACGGCGGCCGGGCGTCGGGCCCGCGGCCTGATCGCCATCGGTTCGAGCACCGGCGGTCCCGAGGCGCTATCCCGCGTGCTCGGTCCGCTGCCGGCCGCCACGCCGGGCATCGTCATCGTCCAGCACATGCCGCCGATGTTCACCGCGTCGCTCGCCGAGCGGCTCGACCGTCTCGGCCAGCTCGAGGTGCGCGAGGCCCGGGACGGCGACGTCATCACCGACGGGGTCGCCCTGGTCGCGCCCGGGGATCGCCACCTCCTGGTCCAGGGACGTCCTGGCCATTATCGGGTCGAGCTGCGGGACGGCCCGAAGGTGGGGCTGCACCGGCCGGCCGTCGAGGTGCTGTTCAGCTCGGTGGCCCGGGCCGCCGGGGCCGACGCGGTCGGGATCATGCTCACCGGCATGGGCGGTGACGGCGCGCGCGGCATGCTCGGCATGCACCAGGCCGGTGCCTGGACCATCGCCCAGGACGAGGCCAGCTGCGTGGTCTACGGCATGCCTCGCGAGGCGGTGGCGGCCGGTGGCGTCGACGAGGTCGTCAGCCTGGACGACATTCCCCGACATCTGGTGCAGGCGGTGGCCAGGCGCCCTCAGCCGACGGCCTGACGATCTGCCCCGGCGCGAGCGATCGGCCCCGTTTCCCGGGCGGAAACGGGGCCGGATCTCGTCATGGTCGACCGGTCGGCGTCGCGCGGTCGCCCGGCAGGAGTCGCGCCGGCGGGACCGCCCGGCGGCTCAGCGCGCCAGCAGCGTCAGGGTGCCGATGCCGAACGCGGTCATGCCGGTCAGGTCGATCCGACCGCGGGGCTCGTAGACCCACGCCTCGGATGCGCCCTCGGCCGGCGGCTGGTACGGCACCGCGTCGGTCGGCGTCACGTGCGGGTTCAGGTCGATGCGGTTGAGCTGACCCCGCAGGTTGTTGAAGATCTCGCTCAGACCGTCGAGCACCGCCTCGGACACCTGGCCGGTCTTGAACTGCTCGACCAGCGACGCCTCGGGCATCATGATCAATCCGCCGCCGATGTAGAGCGCGGCGGCGAGGTCGACGAGGAACGCTCCCTCGACGTTCCCGTCGGCACCCTGCAGCCAGCAGACATACGTCCCATAGCTGGTGCGCGCGAGATCCGGGGCCTGGCCCGGGGCCAGCGGCGGCCGGTCGCCGATGAACATGGCGAGCAGGTCGAGCACGGCCTTGGGTTCGGGTAGCGTCAGAGTCACGGCTAACCTTCCTGCCAGATGATGATCACGTGGACAACGATCCCGTCCGGACCGTTGAGGCTCTGCGACAGGCCATGCAGGCCGGACGCGAAGAAATCGATGCAGCCGCGGCCCTCCATGAACAGCGGCAGGCCGATCTGCACCGACTGGCCGGCCTCGAGGCGGCTGGCCTTGAAGACACCGGCGGCGACGTTGGCGATCTCGCCGATGCCGTCGGCGAGGTCCTCCATCTCGGGAGTCTCGTCGTCCTCCATGGCGAACAGGACGCGGGTGAGCTTCTCGCAGCTGCTCCTGTCGCCCATGACGGCCAGGTTCCAGCCGCCACCCTCGGGGGTGGTCAGGGCGATGTTGCTGCCATAATCGACGGCTGCTTCCCGGGGATCGGCGGGGTTGTCCTCGATCTCGAGCGGCAAGCCCATCTGCACGTCGCAGGTGTTCACGACGGCCTGCGTGGCCTCCTGCAGGACGTTCACCGGCAGGTGGGCCGAGGCGTCGGCGGTCTGGGTGATCTCCGTGGACATGGACTGGATGCCTCCCGGTTTGACGCCAGTCTGCCAGATGAGGACGATCTGCAGGGCGATGCCCTCCGGACCGACCATGCGCTGGGAGATGGCGTTGACTCCCTTGGAAAAGAATCGTAGCCAGGTGCTGCCACGCAGGAACATCGGCAGGCCCAGCTGATATCGTTCACCCTTCTCATCCCGCCGGGCCTTCCACATGCCCGCGGCCACGTTGGGTATCTCGTTCAGGGCGTCGGCCGTATCGGCGAGTCCAGGCTCGTCCTCGCGCGGGATCTCGAACATCCAACGCGCGACCTGGGACGCGGCCTCGTCGTCGCAGACGATGGCGAAGGTGAAGTTCGCGTCGTCGCCGGTCAGGGCGACCGTGCTGCCGAAGGTCACGGCGTCGCAGTCCGGCGAGCCGGGCGTGCCCTCGATCGCGAACGACTGTCCGAGCTGACGCTCGAACGTCGCCTGGGCCGCGCTCACCGCGTCGCCGAGTGCGTCCAGCTTCACCGCCAGGTCAGCCTGCTGGTCCGGCGTGATGGTGCACGTGGCGGCAGTCACTAGACGAACGCTCCCAGCACCTGACCCATGTCCTCGGCCGTGAAGGGCTTGGCGAGCAGGAAGAGCGCCCCCGCCTCGGTGGCGGCCTCGACCATCTCCGCGGTGCTCTCGGAGGTGACGAAGCCGAACGGGATCTCGATGCCCTCGCTGTTCAGAGCCTTCAGGAACTCGATGCCGGTCATCTCCGGCATGTGCCAGTCCGAGAGGATGAGGTCCGGCTGTTCGGCCTTGGTGACCTCGAGGGCCTGCCGACCGTTCTCGGCCTCGACGATGTCGTGACCTTCGTAGCCAGCCTGCCGGATGGTGCGCGACACGATGCGGCGCATGGCGCGGCTGTCGTCGACGACGAGGATCTTCATGTCGTGGTCCTCCGTGTACGGTTTCGCTTGCGCGAGCTCGTCGATCGCCCACCCCGGCGACCGGTTCGATCGTCTGTGGTCTTGCATCGACCTCGATCGCCCCCCATTGAGCAAATTCTGCACCGGCCCGCGCCACGCCGCGCGACACCGGTGCGATCCTCGATTCGAATGGGGAGGGGTCAGCCGGACGACGTTCGCGAGGGATCCGGTAACATCGTCTTCTGCAGGCCGTCGGCGTCGACGACCAGCTTGGTGGCGGAGGCCGTCGCGTCGGCCACCGCGCCGTCCAGATCCATGAGCGAGGACAGCTCCAGGAGGCGATCGGGGCGGGCGTGGAGGACGGGATGGGGCGAGCGAAGGGAACAGCAGTCCCGGTAGGGCTGCACGGATGTCTCGTAGGCGCCGATCCGCCGGGAGTACTCCGTGATCGTCTCCTTGTCCAGGCCGACGAGCGGACGCAGGACCGGCAACTCGAGGTCCGGACCGATCGCCGCGAGGTTCGGCAGGGTCTGGCTGGCCACCTGGCCGAGGCTGTCCCCGGTCACCAGGCCCATGCAGCTCTCGCGCCTGGCGAGGACCTGACCGGTCTTCACCATGAACCGGCGGAACATGATCATGTCGTGGGAATCGTCGACGTGATCCATCGCCCGCTCCTCGTACGGCACGACCGGCACCATCCAGAGCGTCAGCGGGACGGGCGACCAGGTGGCCAGGATCCGGGCCAGCTCGACGACCTTGCCCGTGTCCGCCTCGGCGAACGAGCGGCCGCCGTGGACGTGGACCAGGACCGGTCGGCAGCCCCGGCGCATGAGCATCCAGGCGGCCACCGGCGAGTCGATGCCACCGGAGAGCAGGCAGCAGATGCGGCCGCTCGAGCTGGGCGGCAGGCCGCCGGCGCCGTCCCGGCGGGCGGTGAACACGAGGATCGCCTCGCGCAGGACCAGCACGTGCACGGTGAAGTCGGGATTGGTCATACGCGCGGGCAGACCGATCGCCGCGCCGACCGCGGTCCCGATCCGGCGGCTGATCTCCTGCGAGTCGACGGGGTAGGAGCGGTCGCTGCGCCGCGTGTCGACCTTGAAGCTGGCGGCGTCGCCCACGTCGCGGATCGCGAGGCGGACGGCCTCGTCGCCGGCACGGGCTAGATCGGCCCCGGGATCGGTGCGGCCGACGGCGATGGCGGGCGAGAACCAGCGCAGGCCGAACACCCGGCTCAGCTTCTCGGCGCACGCGTCGGCGCGGGAGGGGTCCTCCAGGCGCACGAGGTAGCGGCTCTCGACGTGATTGATGGTGGCCACCGGCTCGCCGGCGAGCGCGCTTCGCATGGCGTTCAGCAGGCGCCGCTGGAACACCGGGCGGTTCTTGCCCTTCAGGGCGATCTCGGAATAGGCGCAGACCAGGACCGATGGCGTGAACGTCAACGCGTCGCCTCTCTCCGCGGCCGTCGGCGCGCGGGCTTGCTCGTCCGGGCGGGTCGTGTATGCTGGGGACCGCGCGGCCGATGGGCTCTGTCCGAGCAGGGTAAACGAAACGCGGCCGCGGTCAGGGCGCAAGGCGCATCGACCGGACGACCGCGTGGGCGGCGATGATCGCGGAGGAGACGGCATGCAGAAGGTCTGCGGGATCGAGCTGAGCACGGATCTGGCCGAATCGTTCCTCGAGGGCGGGGCGGTCCAGGCCCTGGCGCCCGAGATCGCGCGGGTCGCGGACGAGCTCGAGGCCCGCCAGGGTCCCGGCCACGAGTTCCTGGGCTGGCTCGACCTGCCCACGGCGACCACCGACGAGACGTTCGAGCGTTACGACGCGGCGGCCGCCAGGGCCCGCGACGACAGCGAGGCGGTGGTCGTCGTCGGCATCGGCGGCAGCTATCTGGGCGCCCGCGCCGTCCTCGACGCGCTCGGCCCCGGCCCCGGCGCGCCCTGGATCCTCTACGCCGGCACCGGCCTGTGTGCGACCCAGCTGCGCGGCGTGCTGTCGACGCTCGAGGACCGGGATTTCCGCGTGTGCGTGATCTCGAAGTCCGGGACCACGCTCGAGCCGGCCCTCAGCTTCCGTATCCTGCGCGGGCTGCTCGAGGAGCGTTACGGGGCCGATGGCGCCGCCCGCCGCATCACCGCCATCACCGACGCCGAGCAGGGCGCCCTGCGGGCGCAGGCCGACGCCGCCGGCTGGGAATCGCACGTGATCCCCGGCGACGTCGGCGGGCGCTTCTCCGTCCTGACCCCGGTGGGCCTCTGGCCGCTGGCGGTCGCGGGCGTGGACGTGCGCGCGCTGGTCGGGGGCGCGGCGACCATGCGCGCGGCCTGCCGGGACACGGCGCTGCACGAGAACCCGGCCCACCTGTACGCCGCGGTCCGCGCCGCCCTCTACCGTGCCGGCTTCATGACCGAGGTGCAGGCCACCTTCCACACCGGCCTGGCGACCCTCGGCGAGTGGTGGAAGCAGCTCTTCGGCGAGAGCGAGGGCAAGGACGGCAAGGGCATCTTCCCGACCTCGACCCTGTACACCACCGATCTGCACAGCCTCGGCCAGTACCTCCAGGATGGCCGGCGCGACCTGCTGGAGTCGTTCCTCGTCGTGCGCGAGGACGGCCCGCCGGTCACCGTCCCGGCCGACGTCGGCGACGGCGGCGACGGCCTCGACTACCTCGTCGGCCGTCGCCTCGACGACATCAACTGGCAGGCGTTCGCCGGCACCCGGCAGGCCCACGTCGACGGCGGCGTGCCCTGCCTGACCTTCGCGCTCGACCGCCTCGACGCCGCGGCGGTGGGCGGGTTGATCTACCTGTTCGAGAAGGCGGTCGCGGTCAGCGGCCGGCTGCTCGGCGTCAACCCGTTCGACCAGCCGGGCGTGGAGGCCTACAAGCGCGAGATGTTCCGACGACTCGGCAAGCCGGGGTCCTGACCCCGCCCCGGCGCCTCGGGTTCCTGGCTTGCACCGCGCGGGCCAGGGGCTAGAATGCGGAGCCATGAAGCTGCATCCCATCACCGGCCGCCGCCCGGGACGCCACGCGCTCCTGGCGGTCGCCTGGCTCGCCGTGAGTCTGGTCGGGGTCGCCGGGGCCGATTCCGGCCGCGTGCTCGTGCTCGAGGACATCGTCGTCGCGCCGGACGACCCGGACGTCGTCGCGCTGGCGCGCCGTCACGTGTCCGTCATGCCGGGCGATCCCGTCGACACCGCCGTCCTGGCCGAGGTGCGCGCCGACCTGGAGGGGTCGGGGTACTTCCGCGAGGTCGATCTCTACACCGCGCGCGGCCACGAACCGGGCCGCGTGATCCTGCACGTCGAGGTCGCCCTCGATCGCAAGCTGCGGTTCCTGACCGGATTCGGGTACGAACCGCTCGACGGCTGGTACCTCAACCTGATCGGCGCCAGGCTCCTGAACCGGCCGCGGCCCGGCGCCGAGTGGCGCCTCGCGGTGAGGGACGGCTACTTCATCGACGGCCTCTATCTCGAGGGGCGCCTGAACACCGGCCGCCGCGGCCAGGACGCCTGGCTCGTGGATCTGCACGCGCGCAGCGAGATCTGGTTCGCCTACGAGGGGCGCGAGGGCTGGCGGCAGATGATCCAGACGGCGTCGGTGCGCCTCGGCCGTCGGGTCGCCACGGGCGGGCGCTCGCACTGGACCGGCTGGCTCGGCTATCGCGGCGTCGACCCCGGCGCGACGCTCGAGACCCACTTCGAGAACGACGAGCAGGAGCGGCCGGCGAGCGACCTGATCGATGCCGACCTCGCGACCCGCGACTACCTCGACGTGTGGCTCGAGGGCGAGTGGGATGGCCGCGATCCGGTCCGGCCCTGGCGGCGAGGGGCCTGGCTCGGCACGCGTCTGCGGCTGGGCACCGATCTCGACCGCCGCGTCTTCCCCACGTTCGAGGTCGACGCGCGCCGCACCGTGCCCGTCGGCGACGCGGCGGCGCTGGCCGGCCGGCTGCGGGCCGGATACGCCGGCCCGGACACGCCGTACCACGACCGGTTCCGGTTCGGTGGCGTCTACTCCGTGCGCGGATACGATTTCTCGCACCTCAGCGGGCCGCTCGGCGCGAGCCAGTTCCTGCAGGCGAACCTGGAGTACCGGGCCGCGCTGCTCGATCGCGAGGCGCCGACGCCGAAGGTGACCGGGCTGGTGTTCGTCGACACCGGCCAGTCGTGGGACCGCCACGGGCGCTCGCTCGGCTGGGTGGCCGGCGCCGGCGTCGGCTTCCGCCTGCGGCTGCCATGGGTGCGGCTCGTCGGGGTGGAGGTCGGGTATCCGCTCGTCGACACCGGCGACCTATCGCCGTTCGTCGTCAACGTGGCCCTGGGATGGTCGTACTGACCATGCGTGTCGTCCGTCCTGGCATCGCCCCCGTCATCCTCGCCCTCGCCGGCGTCGTCGTCGGCGCGCGCGCCGAGGTGCCGGCGGTCCTGCAGGCGGACGTCCACGCGCACGACGGCTGGCTGCACGTCACGGCGCGGCTGGGCGACCTGATCGACGATCGCACGGCCAGCACCATCGAGAGCGGCCTGAGCGGCGTCTGCGCCTACGAGGTCTCCCTGCTCGGCCCGGGCGACGAGGTGGTCGGCCGCCGCGTCTGGACCCGGCGCCTGACCTACGATCTCTGGGAGGATCGCTACACGGTGTCCGGGCCGGAGCGCGACGCGGTCGTGCCCGGCCTGGCGGCGATGGACTCGCTCTGCTCGACCATCGACGACCTGCGCCTGGCGCCGATGGACCGCCTGCAGCCGGACACCGAGTACCGGCTGGCGATCGTGGTCGAGGTGCTGCCGCTCGGGGCGGAGGCCCGCGACCGCCTCTCGCGGTACATCAGCCGGCGAGGAGACACCGGTCGCCGGGACGTCGACGTCGACCTCGGCTCCCTGTTCGGGGGCCTGTTCACCGGCGGCGACGCCGGCCGGAGCTCGCTCGTGCACGTCGGCCGGCCCTTCCGTCCGCGGTCCCTGGAGCTGCGGCCATGACCCTGCGCTGGCGACTCGCCCTGCTGATCATCTTCGCCACCGGCGTGCCCGTGATCACCGGCGTCCTGGTGACCCGGCAGCTCGTGCGCGAGGTGCTCGACGTGGGGCTCAGCCCGCAGCTCGACGCCGCCCTGGAGGCCGGCGTCCGGCAGGCCCGCGAGACCTACCGGGGCGAGCGCGCCGACCTCGAGCGGCTCGCCGACCGTCTCGCCGGACGCTGGACCTCCGGCGAGGAGGCCGATCGGGAGGTGTTCGCCGCGGCGGTCGACCCGCTGCTCGCGTCCGTCGACCACGCGCAGCTGACCGGGCCCGACGGCCGGTCGTTCACGCTGCGCGACGGTGGCCGGACGACGGCGGCGCCGGAGCGTCGGCAGGGGGCGCCCCCGGAGGCCGTCGCGACGATGGTCGCCCTCGGCGATGGCTGGCATCTCGAGCTGCGCCGCCCGATGCCCGACGCGTGGCGCGAGGACGCGGCGCTCATCGCCGAGACCCTGCAGGTCGTCCGGGGACTGCGCCTGCAGCAGAGTCAGCTCGAGCGCATGTACTGGCTGCCGTTCCTGGCGATCTTCCTGCTCGCGCTCGCCGTGGGCCTGGGCGCGGCCTGGCACCTGGGGCAGGGCATCACCGAGCCGGTCCGCCGGCTGGTCTCGGGCACCGAGGCGGTGGCCGACGGGCACTGGGACGTGCAGGTCGCGACGGAGAGCGACGACGAGCTGGGCCGCCTGACCGAGCGGTTCAACTCCATGGTGCGCACCCTCGAGGTGCAGAGCCGCCGGCTGGTCGACCTGGAGAAGATGGAGGGATGGCGGGAGATGGCGCGCGCGCTCGCCCACGAGGTCAAGAACCCGCTGACCCCGATCCAGCTGACGGTCGAGGAGATGCGCGCGCGTTACCCCGGCGGCGACGAGCAGTACGCCGCCCTGCTCGCCGACTGCACCCGCATCGTGGTCGAGGAGGTCGAGAGCCTGCGGTCGGTGGTGGCACGGTTCCGCGAGTTCTCGCGGCCGGTGGAGCTGACGGCCGAGCCGACCGACGTGGGCGGGCTGGTGCGGGACGTGGCCACCCTGCAGCGCGACCTGAAAGTGGAGACCGAGATCGCGCGCGACCTCGACCCCGTGCGGGTCGACGCCGACCGCCTGCGCCAGGTGCTGATGAACCTGGCGGCCAACGCGCGCGAGGCCACCCGTGATCGCGATGACCCGCGCCTGGCGATGACGGTGCGCGCGGAGCCGGACACCGTGGTGGTCGAGGTCGAGGACAACGGCCCCGGCATCGCCGACGACGAGCACGATCGCGTGTTCGAGCCCTACCGCAGCGGCAAGGCCGGCGGGCTCGGCCTCGGACTCGCGCTGGTCAAGGGCATCGTCCTGGCCCATGGTGGGAGCATCACCGTCGGCCGGGGACGCTGGCAGGGGGCGCGTTTCACCATCAGCTTGCCGCGAGATCCCGCGGCCGGACCGGAGGACGACCATGCCTGATCGCATCCTCGTCGTCGACGACGAGGTCAACATCATCAAGAGCATCGCCATCATCCTGCGCGGCGAGGGCATGGTGGTCGAGGGGGCCGGGTCGGGCGAGGAGGCGCTCGCCCGCCTGCGCGAGGAGCGGTTCGACGCCGTCCTGCTGGACATCAACCTGCCCGGCGCCGACGGTCTGGAGACGCTGCGCGAGCTGCGCGCCGAGTGGCCCCGGCTGCCGGTGATCATGGTCTCCGGCCACGCCACGATCGAGCGCGCGGTGGAGGCCACGCGCCTGGGCGCGCTGGATTTCATGGAGAAGCCCTTCTCTCGCGACCGCGTGCTCCTGAACGTGCGCAATGCCATGGAGGTGGTGCACCTGCGCCAGGAGAACGCGCGGCTCAAGGGCGACCCCCTCGCGCGCATCCTCGGCCGCAGCGCGCCCATGGAGAAGCTGCGCCAGGAGATCGCCAGGGTGGGGCCGACCGACGCCCGGGTGCTGATCCACGGCGAGAGCGGCACGGGCAAGGAGCTGGTGGCGCGCGGCCTGCACGAGCTCGGCCCGCGGCGGGACCGGCCGTTCATCAAGCTCAACTGCGCGGCGATCCCGCACGAGCTGATCGAGGCCGAGCTGTTCGGCGCGGTCAAGGGGGCGTACACCGGCGCCACCGTGGCGCGCGAGGGCCGCTTCAAGGCGGCCGACCGGGGCACGCTCTTCCTCGACGAGATCGGCGACATGAGCCTCGCCGCCCAGGCCAAGGTCCTGCGCGTCCTGCAGGAGGGCGAATACGAGCCGGTGGGCGCGACGAGCACCGAGCGCGTGGACGTGCGCGTGCTCGCGGCCACGCACAAGGACCTGCGCGAGGGCGTGGCCGAGGGCTGGTTCCGGGAGGACCTCTATTACCGCCTCGAGGTGGTCCCGCTGGTGGTGCCGCCGCTGCGTGTCCGTCCCGGCGATGTCGAGCACCTGCTGCGGTTCTTCCTGCAGAGCTTCGCCGACCAGCACGGCGTGACCGCGCCCTCGATCCACCCGGCGGCGGCCAAGCTGCTGGAGGGGTACGCCTGGCCGGGGAACGTGCGCGAGCTGATGAACCTCGCCGAGCGGCTCGTGATCCTGCGGCACGGCCTGGAGGTCACCCGCGAGGATCTGCCGGCCGAGGTGCGGGACGCCGGGGCCACCGGTGAGCGAGGGCGCCCGGCCGGCGACGGGACCATGCCCTACGCCGACCTCCCGCTGAAGGAGGCCAAGGAGGCGCTCGAGCGCGACCTGGTGACCGCGGCGCTGGCGCGTCACCGGGGCAACGTCACGCGGGCCGCCCGCGACCTGGGCCTGGAGCGCACCAACCTGCACAAGCGCATCCGCGCGCTCGGCCTGCGCGACGACGAGGAGGCGTGACATGCGATCCGGAGGTGCGATCCTGCTCGGCCTCGCGTGTCTGACCATGCCGCTGGCCGGCCTGGCCAGCCTGCCGGCGCGTCCCGGGCCCGACGATGGCAGCAACTTCCACGTCTTCGCCGGCGTCGAGGACGTCACTTACCATCTCGACCCGCGCGGCGCCACCGCTTTCACGGACGCGGGTCTCGACCCCCGTGGGGTCGACACGATGGCCATGCTGGGGGTCGGCTGGGTCTTCCATCGCCCCCTGCGGCTGGACCTGGTCGTCGGCGGTGGCGAGGTCGCCGTCGACCGCGAGGGCGTCACCCCGGTGCTCGGCCGGGCCCTGGCCGAGCTGCACCTGGTGATCGTCGAGTCGCGGCGGTTGAGCCTGGAGGCCTCGTTCAGCCTGGGCTCGCACGTCCTGGTGTACGACGGGCTGCCCGACGAGGAGTCGATCATCGGCGCGGAGGCCGGCCTGGGGCTCACCGCCCGGGCCGCGCTGCTCGGACCGTTCGGCCTGACGGCGAGCTACCGCCAGACCCGCGTCCGCTTCGAGCGGACGAGCTTCGAGTTCGGCGACGACGAGCCTGCCATCCTCCTGCACCCGACCGGTCGCCATCACGGACTGCGGGTGCTCCTGACCTGGGATCTGTAGCGACGAAGGGACCGTGCCATGCGCGCAGGATTCATCGGACTCGGCAACCTCGGGCGGGCCATGGCGGCCCGGCTCGTCGAGCGCGGCGTCGACCTCACCGTCTGGAACCGCACGGCCGCCCGGGCGCGGGAGCTGGGCGTACCCGTGGCCGAGGACCCGGCGGCTCTGATCGGCGACACGCCGGCGGTGGTGCTCTGCCTGGCCGACAGCAACGCCGTCGAGGTGGTCCTGCGCGGCGATCGCGGGCTGCTGGCCGGCGACTGCGCCGGCAAGCTGATCATCGACACCACCACCAACCATCCGGCGCCGGTGCACCTGTTCCACGAGCTGTGCCGACAGAAGGGCGCCCGGTACGTCGAGGCGCCCGTCGCCGGCAGCGTCGTACCCGCCTCGCGCGGGGCGCTGGTGGCCATGGTCAGCGGCGAGGCCCGGGCCATCGCCGACGCGCGGCCGTACCTCGAGCATCTCGCGGTGTCCATCCACGAGCTGGGGGCGCCGGGGCTCGCCACCCGCATGAAGCTGGTCAACAACCTCTGCCTCGGCACGATCATGGCCGTGATCGGCGAAGCAGTGGCCACGGCCGAGGCCGTGGGCATCCCGCGCGCGCAGGCGATCGACGTGCTGGCCGAGGGGGGCGGCAAGTCGCTGGTTCTCGATGCCAAGCGTCAGAAGCTCCTGGACGAGGACTGGTCGCCCCACTTCTCCGTCGGCATGATCCACAAGGACCTGCACTGCCTGCAGGATCTCGCGCGCGAGCTCGAGCGGCCGCAGCACCTGGCCGGCGTGGTCAAGGAGCAGTTCGCCCGGCTGATCAAGGACGGCCGTCGCGACGAGGATTTCGCGGCGATCTACGACGTCTTCCGGTGATCGCGGGGACGATTGACGGCGCGCCGACCATCTCCGTATCGTGATGCGGCAAGGCCCCACACTCGGCACCGGACCATCGACGGAGGGGGATTCGTGATGGCATGCCGATCCATCGTTCCATCCATCTCGCTCGGCCTCCTGCTGAGCCTCGTGATCACCGGCTGTGGCACCGACGATGACGCCGCGGTGATCGATCCCGACAAGGCCGTCCTCGCCCCGGGCTTCGAGCCGGGCGAGCTGGTCGGCACCCGGATCCTCGACGGCGAGACCGATCCGCACTACCCCGAGGACGACCGGACCTATCCCTACTACATCGTCCACCGGGGGCCGCAGGCCGGCCGCTACCCGTTCCAGAGCGGCGACCGTGTGCCCGATGGCGCGACGGTGGTCTTCAAGGCCATCGCGACATCCGACGAGCCGGCGCCGCAGAAGCTCTACCTGCAGGGCCGCTTCGACGCCGAGGGGCGCATCCGCGGCGACGGACCCCTCTTCCAGTTCGGGACGACGTACAGCACCGCCGAGCTCCTGCCGGGCTGGTTCTCGCGCGAGGGGGCCGTGGCCGCCGACACGATCAGCTTCGAGGTCGGGCCGTTCGACTACACCGTGGGCATGCGCGGCGTCCTCTACCAGGACGGCGAGATCGTCGACCGCGACCAGACGCCGGCCGAGCTGTCGTTCTCGGGCAACCACCCGCCGTGCGTCCAGTGCCTGGAGCTGGGCAACCTCCACCTGGAGCCGGACGCGGCTTACGCGGACATCGAGGCCGACAACTGCAACGACGCGGCCTGCCTGGCGACCGAGGCCACGCTGAGGTTCTACCTCGAGTCGGACCCGCGCCTGGACGTCGATGATCCCACGCACCTGATCGCCCGACCGGGCGCGGGTACGGCGACCCTCTGGGTGCATCCCGAGCTGGGCGGGATCCGTCACGAGCAGCCTTTCGGGGAAGGCTGGGTCGCGATCCCGGCCCTCGGCCGCTCCATGGTGATCGCCATGCACGGCAAGGATCACCCTCAGGAGCCCTGGCGCGACGGGCACGTGGAGGAGCGCGTGAAGGCCTGGCGCTACCAGGTCGACTACGCCGGCGACCCGGAGAACCGCCTCGACGACGGCGGCGGTCGCGACGACATCGATCTGTTGACCGGCCTGCCGATCGCCGAGAACGCGGGCAGCCCCTTGCTCAGCGACCTCTACATCGACGAGGACACCGGCGTCTGGGGCAACGTGGTCGCGGTCGCCGTGCCCGCCGTGCTCGTGCTGGGGGGAGCGGAGGCCTACTGGCAGATGCTGCGCCAGCCGGGATTCCTCGACTGTCCGCCGTTCCCCGAGGGCGGCGGCGAGGACGAGATCCTGGCCTGGCAGGCCGAACCGTCGGTACAGAGGGCGTACGCCGCCTGGCGCCTGTCGACCGTGCAGCTCACCCCGGGAACGGTCCGCGCGATGGCCGTCGACCAGACGACCTGCGAGTGGAA